>JBOFCU010000220.1:0-11487 GCA_051646285.1 Beijerinckiaceae bacterium | reverse complement strand
TGCTGGCTGTTCTCGCGCTCAACCAGCTGATCTGGTTCAGCGCACTGTTGTTTTATGGCACGGTGTTGAAGCCGGAGCAGGTGGAACTGGGTCTGCTGGAACCGGCGGAAGCCCGCGGCGGCATTTTCGCGCATTTCGATTTGTTTTATCCGGCGCTTGCTGCGGCAGGGATTGCCCTTGGGGTGATGCTGATGGCGCAGGAGGTTTTGGGAAAAAATCTGGCTATCCGGTCGCGCCGTGGCTCTGTGCTGCTTGGCCTCTTCATCTTTCTCTATGTCGGGCGGCTCATGCTGCATGTCTCGACCCATCTGATGTATCCCAATGCGATGACGCCCTCTGTGCTGGGCACCACCCATGCGGTCGCCGTGGGTGTGCGGCAAACCTATTTTCAGAGCGCATCGGGCGCCAATGATCCGCCGAAAATCACCTACCGTTTCAGCAAGGGGGAAGATCATGCCGGGCCTGTCACCGTGATTGTGGTGATGGGCGAGAGCATCAATGGCCTGCGCATGGGGCTGTATGGCTATGAGCGCGATACCTCGCCGCAGATGAAGCGGTTCGTGGCGGCGATGCCGCCAGGATTTGCGCTGACACAGAAACTGGGTTTCGCATCCGGCACGGCCACGCTGGCCAGCGTGCCGATGTTTCTGAAAATACCCTATTATCCTGTTGCATTGGGCCGTTCGCCGGTGAATTTGCTGGGCATTGCCCGCGACAACGGTTTTCAGAATTATTATTTTTCCGCCCAATATGCGCAATCACTGGAAGTGGCCAACGGCCGCGCATTGGTTGACCGCATCGAGACGTTGGACACCCATGAAAAGCGCTTGTCACAGGTGCACGATGACATGCTGCTGGAATGGCTGAACGCGCTGCCGTCCCATCGCGCCAAGCGCTTCATGTTTTTGCATCAGCGCGTCAATCACACCCCCTATGAGGAAAATTGTGATCATGTCGCAGCGGAAATCAATATTCTGAAACCGCAGGGCCGGAGCAAGAATGAACTGCGCGCCAACGAATATGACAATGGCATGCGCTGCTATGACCGTTCACTGGCGAAAATCATGGCGTATGCTGCCAGCCAGCCCGGTGATGTGTATGTCTTCGTGACTGCAGACCACAACGAGGTGATGGGCGAATTTCAGGATTTATGGGGCCATGGCACATCACATTTGTATGTGACGATGGTGCCGATGATGCTGCTCACCAACAAGCCGGATGGTGCTGTGGCGCAGGCCTTCAGGGCGTTGAAATTTCCGACAGCATTTGAAATAGCAGCGCTGATTGCGCGTACGCTTGGCACCGGCGTGACGGTGGATGGCTATGACCCCAGCCGCTTTTTTGCCAACAGCACACTGCCATTCGCCTATGCCGGATTTATTGATGCCACGCGCAATGCAGATGGCAGTTTTCTGGCTGTGCAGAAGGCGCGCAATGGCAAGACGGTGAAAGAGGAAACCATCCGTTTGCCGGAGCAGGCCTATCGTTTTCAGTGAGCGGCAAGGTAACGCTTCTCCACCGTGCAGGTGTTAAACGGCTTTATTGGCCTGCATTGTTTTTGGCCCAGGCCAGCGCCTGTTCCAGCCGGTCATTGCCCCAGAACAATTCACCGTCCGAGGTGATGAAGGTGGGTGCGCCAAATATGCCGATGGACTTGGCATATTCAGTTTCCGCCTTCAGCTTGTTCTTCACATCATCCGACCGTGCCAGCGCCAGTGCGGGACCAGGATCAACATCCACACTGCGCAGCGTGGCCAGCAGCACGGCCTCTTCCGCAATATTTTTGCCTTCACCAAATTCGGCCCGGAACAGGGCCGCCGCGAAGGCCGGCAGCCAGCCTGCATCACGCCCGGCAATGGCAATGCGTGCTGCCGTGAGGGTGTTTTGCGGAAACGGGTCTGGCCGTTTCAGCGGCAAGCCCATATCAGCGCACATCCGCTCCATGTCCCGCCACATATTCTTGCCCTTGGCCGGGAAGAGATTGAAGGGCGAATTGTTCCAGCCATTCGTCGCGAAAATCGGGCCCAGCAGAAATGGCCGCCAGCGCACATCCACGCCCATCTCAGCGGCCAGCGTGCCGATGCGCTGGCTGGCGAGGTAGGAATAGGTCGAGGCAAACTCGAACCAGAAATCAATATGCGGGCGCGTGGCCATGACAATGCCTTTCCTGTCCCCGTGGCTGAACACCAGAACCGTGCGGAAATATGGCCGGGCAGGACCAAGAATTGAAGAATTCCATATCTCCTTGGGAACACCATTCGCGCGGGGCTGGCAAGCGGGTGGGCCATGGATGCGCGATGGATGCGCATGTGGGTTGTGGGGAAAAGGTTGCGTGGGCCTGTCTGGCGCTTATAACGCCCATGCCATTGGCTGGTCTGGCCCGCTTGCGCCGCACCGGCCCTCATTCGACGGACCTGATTCCATGAGCGTTGCTGCCAAAACTGATTCTGTGAAAAAAGTCGTGCTCGCCTACTCCGGCGGCCTCGATACCTCGATCATTCTGAAGTGGCTGCAAACCACCTACGCCTGTGAGGTTGTGACCTTCACGGCCGATCTGGGGCAGGGCGAGGAGCTGGAACCAGCACGCGCCAAGGCGGAACTGCTGGGCATCAAGCCGGAAAACATTTTCATTGAGGATCTGCGCGAGGAATTCGTCCGCGATTACGTGTTCCCGATGTTCCGCGCCAACGCCATGTATGAGGGCGTGTATCTGCTCGGCACCTCGATTGCACGGCCGCTGATCGCCAAGCGCCAGATCGAGATTGCCGAAAAGGTCGGAGCCGATGCGGTCTGCCATGGCGCCACCGGCAAGGGCAATGATCAGGTCCGGTTTGAACTGGGCTATTACGCGCTCAATCCGGCTGTGAAAGTCATCGCCCCGTGGCGGGAGTGGGACATGCGCTCGCGCGAGGCGCTCATCAAGTTTGCTGAGGACCACCAGATCCCCATCGCCAAGGACAAGCGCGGCGAAGCCCCGTTCTCCACAGATGCGAACCTGCTGCACACATCGTCGGAAGGTAAAGTGCTGGAGGATCCGGCGGTGGAAGTGCCCGATTACGTCTATTCCCGGACCGTCAGCCCGGAAGAGGCGCCAGACACACCAACGGTCGTCGAGATTGATTTCGAGAAGGGTGACGCGGTTGCTGTCAACGGCAAGAAGCTGACCCCCGCAGCCCTGCTGTTTGCCCTGAATGAGATCGGCCGGATCAATGGTGTGGGCAGGCTTGATCTGGTTGAAAACCGCTTCGTCGGTATGAAGTCGCGCGGCATGTATGAAACCCCCGGCGGCACCATCCTTGGCATTGCCCATCGCGCCATGGAATCGATCACGCTTGATCGCGGCGCGGCGCATCTCAAGGATGAGATCATGCCGAAATATGCAGAGCTGATTTACAACGGGTTCTGGTTTTCGCCAGAGCGTGAGATGTTGCAGGCGCTGATCGACAAGTCGCAGGGCTTTGTCAGCGGGCGCGTGCGCCTGAAAATCTACAAGGGCAATTGCTGGGTGATCGGGCGTGAAAGCCCCTATTCGCTGTATGATCAGGACCTCGTGACCTTTGAGGAGGGCGCGGTTGCGTATGATCATCGTGACGCGGCCGGCTTCATCCGGCTCAACGCCCTGCGCCTGCGCACCTATGGCGCGCGCAACCGCAAGCTCGGCAAAGCCTGATACGGCTGCGGCAACTTTCGCCGCTGACAATCAAACCACTGCGGCGCGGTTGACCGGGCCGGGGTGACCGCGCACATTTTATGGCTGTGATGCATTCGTAAGGCTGAAAATCATTATGCGCCGTCTTGGCCCGCCACTGGTTGCCTTCCTGCTGCTCGGAGTCGCCGTGCTGGCGCTGGCCTGGCAATATGCCTCACGCCCGACGGTGCTGCGCGTGGCTGTCGGCCCCATCGGGTCGGAAGATGTGCGTCTGGTGGCGGGCATTGCCCAATATCTGGTGCGCGAGAAAGCGCCCTATCGCTTCCGCATGGTGTTGGCGGAAGGGCCGGGCGACGCGGCCAAGCGGCTGGATGACGGCAAGGTGGATCTCGCGGTGATCCGCAGCGATCTCTCCATTCCCGTCGAAGGCCTGACGACGATGGTGTTGCGCCGCTCCTTCGGCATTCTCATCACCAGCACCGACAGCAAGATCGAGCGCATCACCGATTTGCGGGGCCGCACCGTCGGGGTGAGCCGCAACATTCCCGGCAATGTGCAATTTCTGCAATCGCTGCTTGGCCATTACGAATTGCCGAAAGACAGTGTCAAAATCGAACTGATTGATCAGGCAGAACGGGGCACCGTGCTGCGTGACAACCGTGTGGATGCGATTTTTGCGGTGGCTCCGGCCATCAGCAGAAATTTTTCCGATGGCATCGCGGCCATGGCGCGCGCGCTTGGCGAGGACAAGCTGAAATTCATCAATGTGCCGGAAGCGGAGGCCATTGCTGCGCGCAACCGGGCCTTCGAGGCCGCCGAACTGGTGCGCGGCGCGTTTGGCGGCGACCCGCCACGGCCACCTGATGCGATGAAATCCGTGGCCATCACGTTTCGCCTGATGGCCAAGCGCACGCTTGCGGATGCGGCTGCCGGAGAAATTACCCGTTTGGTGCTCGAAGCCAAGCAATCTCTGGTCAATGAATTGCCGGTGGCCCAGGGCATCGAAGCGCCGTCAACGGAAAAGAACAATCCCCTGCCTTTGCATCCCGGCAGTGAGGCGTGGCTTGATGGCGAGACGCAAACATTTTTCGAGCGCTATGGCGACTGGATGTATCTTGGTGTGATGGTCACATCTATTCTCGGCTCCATTCTTGCCGCCGTGATCAGCCGCTCCAACAGCCGTGAACGGGCGGAATCCATGAAAGGCCTCGCGCGCCTGATTGATATTCTGCATCAGGTGCGCGCCACCGAGGATGAAGCCAGTCTCGACGCCTTGCAGCAGGAGGCGGATGATATTCTCGAAACGACATTGCGGCTGGCGGTGGACCACAGCTTCGACAATGCCGGGCTGAATGCCTATCGCATCGCCATTGATCAGGTGTCGCAGGCGATCGCCAACCAGCGCATTATTCTCAGCAGTGATGGTGCGCAGCTGGTGAGCTGAAATACCGCCTGAGAAGTGGCAGACCCGTTGCGGCGCAAGGTGATGCGAAAAACTACTGCCCGATCACCAGCGCGCGGAAATCATTCACATTGGTCAGGGTCGGCCCGGTCGCAACCGCATCGCCGATGGCCTCGAAAAAACCGTGCCCGTCATTGTTGGCAAGAAAGGCCTTTGCATCAAGTCCAAGGGCAGAAGCGCGTGCCAGCGTATCGGGCGTGATGATGGCGCCCGCATTGTCGGCTGCCCCGTCAATGCCATCGGTATCACCGGCCATGGCGGATATATCCGCTGCGCCATTCAATGCGACAGCCAACGCCAGCATGAATTCCACATTGCGCCCGCCGCGCCCCGTGCCGCGCACGGTCACGGTGGTTTCGCCGCCCGATAACAGCACGCATGGGCTTTTGATCGGTGTGCCATGCTGGCGCACGGCAAGGGCGATTCCGGCCATGACCCTTGCAACCTCACGCGCTTCACCCTCTATCGCATCGCCCAGGATCAGAGGCGTGTAGCCTGAGTGCCGGGCCACAGCCGCCGCTGCTTCCAGCGCCATATGCGGTGTCGCAATCATCACCGCATGGGTGTTTGCAAAGCAGGGGTCATCAGCCTTCGGCGTTTCCCGTGCCAGATCGGCGAGCGCGGCAGAGACGGCGGCAGGCAGGTCTATTTTATATTTTGCAACAATGGCCCGCGCATCAGACAGCGTTGTGGCATCTGGCACGGTTGGCCCCGAACCAATCACCGACGGGCTGTCCCCCGGCACATCGGAAATCATCAGCGTTAGAACACGCGCAGGCGCGCAGGCACTCGCCAGCCATCCCCCCTTGATGCGGGAGAGATGTTTGCGCACACAATTCATTTCCGTGATGTCAGCGCCGCTTTTGAGCAGCGCGCGGTTGACCATCTGCTTGTCCGCCAGTGAAAGGCCATCGGCAGGCGCGGTCATCAGCGCGGAGGCTCCACCGGACATCAGGCACAGCACAAAATCATCTGCCGATAAATTCTGCACCCGGTCGAGAATGCGCTGTGCTGCAATCAGCCCTGCCTCATCGGGCACCGGATGGGCGGCTTCCACCACCTCGATGAAGCGGGTGGGTGCTCCATGGCCATAGCGGGTGATCACCAGGCCATCGAGCGGGCCTTGCCATTGCGCCTCCACCGCAGCAGCCATCGTGGCTGCGGCTTTGCCCGCACCAATAATGATGACGCGGCCCGGCGGTTTTTCCGGCAAATATCTGGCCAGGCACAGGGCAGGCTGTGCCGCATCAATCGCAGCCCTGAACATGCGCTGCAACAGATCACGATGGGCTGTGAAATTGGTCATGCGATTATAACAAAATGCATTACATGGTCTGGGCCGAGCGCAGCCATGTCAGGCCATCTTCGGTGCGCCCCTTTGGTTTATATTCGGCACCGATCCAGCCCTTGTAACCAAGGCTGTCAATAAACTTGAACAGGAAGCGATAATTGATTTCGCCAATATCAGGTTCATGCCGGCCGGGGTTGCCGGCGATCTGGAAATGGGCGATGCGCGGAAACAGTCTCTCGATGGTTCCGGCAAGTTCGCCCTCCATGCGCTGCATGTGATAGATATCATATTGCAGCTTGAGATTGTCTGACCCGACCTCATCAAAAATCGCCATCGCCTGCTTTGAAGTGTTGAGATAAAATCCCGGCATGTCGTAGGAATTGATGGGCTCGGCAATCAGCAGCAGACCGGCTTTTTTGAGTTCACCGGCGGCATAGCGCAGATTATTCACAAATGTTGCGCGCAATGTCGGCCCATCCACACCTGCCGGTGCCAGGCCGGAAAGGCAATTCATCTGTTTGCAGCCCAGCGCCAGCGCATACTCAATCGCTTTGGCAACACCGGCCCTGAATTCATCCTCCCGTCCGGGAATGCACGCCATGCCCCGCTCACCCGCATTCCAATCCCCAGCGGGCAGGTTGAAAAGGGCCTGTGTCAGCCCATGCTGTTTCAGCAAGGCCGCAATATCCTCCTTCGGATACTCATAGGGCGAGACATATTCCACACCGCGAAAGCCAGCGCGTGCCGCTGCCGCGAAGCGGTCAGGAAAGGGCACTTCATTGAACATCATGGTGAGGTTGGCAGAAAATCTTGGCATCGGTCAATTCCAGTAACAGCCTGTGGCGCTCATCGCAGCGGGGGCAGAAAAGGCCTGAAGAAAGCGTCAAGAAAAACCCCGCTGGCGGCGAGCCAGCGGGGGCGATTGTGACGGTCAGGCCACGCAGGTCAAACCATTTATTTCTTGCCGCGCAAAGCACTGCGTCCCGCATAAATCGCAGTTGAGCCCAGTTCCTCCTCAATGCGGATGAGCTGGTTGTATTTCGCGGTGCGGTCGGAGCGCGCCAGTGAGCCGGTTTTGATCTGGCCGCAATTCAATGCCACGGCGAGATCGGCGATGGTGGAATCTTCCGTTTCACCAGAGCGGTGTGACATCACCGATTTGTAGCCAGCCCGGTGGGCCATATCGACAGCGGAAATGGTTTCGGTCAGTGAGCCGATCTGGTTGACCTTCACCAGAATGGCGTTGGCGATGCCCTTGTCGATGCCTTCGCCGAGGCGCGTGACATTGGTGACGAACAGGTCATCGCCGACAAGCTGGCACTGTGCGCCGGCAGAATCGGTCAGCATTTTCCAGCCGGCCCAGTCGTCTTCCGACATGCCGTCCTCAATGGAAACGATGGGGTAGTCCTTCACCAGCTTGGTCAGATAGGCCGCCTGCTCGGCGGGCGTGCGCTTCTTGCCTTCGCCTTCATAGACATAAGCGCCGTCCTTGAAGAATTCTGTCGCCGCGCAATCCAGCGCCAGATGCACATCCTTGCCCGGCTTGAACCCGGCTTTTTCAATCGCCTTCATGACGAAATCAAGCGCAGCTTCGGCTGAGGAAAGGTTCGGCGCAAAGCCACCCTCGTCGCCCACCGAAGTGGACAGGCCCGCATCATGCAGATTCTTTTTCAGGGTGTGGAAAATTTCCGCCCCCCAGCGCACCGCCTCGGTGAGGGATGGCGCGCCGAACGGCATGATCATGAATTCCTGAAAATCAATCGGGTTGTCGGCATGGGCCCCGCCATTGACAATATTCATCATCGGCACCGGCAGCACGCGGGCCTGGGTGCCGCCGACATAGCGGTAGAGCGGCAGGGCGCAGGCGTCAGCCGCCGCCTTGGCGTTGGCCAGCGATACGCCGAGAATGGCGTTGGCGCCGAGCTTCTTCTTGTTGGGCGTGCCGTCCAGTTCGATCATCGCGGTGTCGATGCCGATCTGGTCTTCCGCATCCATGCCGATGATGGCGTCTGCAATCGGCCCGTTGACGGCTTCGATGGCTTTCAGCACGCCCTTGCCGAGATATTTCTTCTTGTCGCCATCGCGCAGCTCGACCGCTTCATGCGCGCCCGTGGATGCACCCGACGGCACAGCCGCGCGGCCCAGCGAGCCATCATCGAGCGTGACATCAACCTCGACAGTTGGGTTCCCGCGTGAATCCAGTATCTGGCGGGCGTGAATATCAACGATTTCGGTCATGGCGGGCTCCCGGCACGGGTCAAAAGGAATGGCTCCGGCAATAAGCCGCTGATGCGATGGCGGCAAGACGGTTGCAGCAAGACAGGTGAGGCAAAAGACGTGAGGCAATATACTGGCTGGCAAAACCGGCCTGCCAGCAAAAAGGCGGCATGAAAGCCGCCCTTTCGTCACGTTGGCTGAGGCATTCAGTGCCGTTTCTTCGGCGCGATCAGGTCGGTGATGGTGCCTTCATACATTTCCGCGGCCATGCCAACGGTCTCCGACAGGGTCGGGTGCGGATGGATCGTCAGGCCGACATCGGCAGCATCCGCGCCCATTTCGATGGCGAGTGCCACCTCGGCAATCAGGTCACCAGCATTCGGGCCGACAATGCCGGCGCCGAGCACGCGATGTGTCGTTTCGTCAAACAGCACCTTGGTCAGCCCTTCATCGCGGCCAAGCGCCAGCGAGCGGCCGGAGGCGGCCCATGGGAACACCCCCTTGCCAACTTTCATGCCCTTGGCCTTGGCCTCAGTCTCGGTCAGCCCGACCCATGAGACTTCCGGGTCAGTATAGGCAACCGACGGGATGACCTTGGCATCGAAGGCTGATTTCTGCCCTGATGCGACTTCTGCCGCCACCTTGGCCTCATGCGTGGCCTTGTGGGCGAGCATGGGCTGGCCGACAATATCGCCGATGGCAAAAATATGCGGCACATTGGTGCGCATCTGCTTGTCCACGGCGATGAAGCCGCGCTCATCCACCGCCACGCCAGCGGCGGCTGCTTTGATCAGCTTGCCATTGGGCTTGCGGCCCACCGCCACAAGAATTTTATCGAAGGTATCTTGGCTTGTTACGCCGTCCGTACTCTCAAACGTGACGGCAAGCCCTTTTTTCTCGGCCTTGACCGCCGTGACCTTCGTCTTGAGCAGAATTTTTTCATACCGTGCGGTGATCCGCTTTTGCAGCGGCATGACAATATCCTTGTCCGCGCCGGGAATGATCTGGTCCATCAATTCCACGACGGTCACCTTGCTGCCGAGCGCATGATAAACCGTGGCCATTTCAAGCCCGATAATGCCACCGCCCAGCACCAGCAGGCGCTTGGGCACATCCGCCAGCGCCAGCGCGCCGGTGGAATCAATGACGCGCGGGTCGTCATGGGGAATGAACGGCAGCGTCACCGGCTCCGATCCGGCAGCGATGATGCAATGATCAAAGCCCACCACAGTTTTCTTGCCGTCAGCACCCGTCACGGTCACGGTGCGTGGTGATGAAAATTCACCCACGCCATGCACGACAGAGACTTTGCGGGCCTTGGCCAGACCATTGAGGCCGCCGGTCAATTTATTGACAACGGATTCTTTCCAGCCGCGCAATTTTTCGATGTCGATTTTCGGCGCAGCAAAGGCAACGCCATGCGCTGTCATCTCCTGGCTTTCCTCGATCACCTTTGCCGCATGCAAAAGAGCTTTTGAGGGAATGCAGCCGACATTCAGGCAAACCCCGCCCAGCATCGGCCAGCGCTCGATAAGAATGACTTTCTTTCCCAGATCAGCAGCGCGAAACGCGGCGCTGTATCCGCCGGGGCCAGCGCCAAGCACAACAATATCCGCCTGCATATCCGCACCCGCAATGGGGCCGGCGGACGCCGCAGGTGCCGGCGAAGGCGCCGCCGCTTTTGCAGCCGCTGGCGGTTTATCCTGCGCCGCAGCAGGCGTGGCCGCAGCACCCCCCTCGATCGTCAGAATGACCGTGCCTTCCGACACCTTGTCGCCGGGCTTGAGTGCGATGGCGACAACCTTGCCGCTGGTGGGTGCCGGCACTTCCATCGTCGCCTTGTCCGATTCCAGCACAAGGATGGGATCGTCGGTCTTGATTGTGTCGCCTGCTTTCACCAGCACTTCAATGACGGGAACATCTTTGAAATCGCCAATATCCGGAACTTTAATGTCGGTCGCCATGTGCGTCTCCAAATCCCAATGTCAAATTTTCAATTCAGAGAACAAGGCGGCGCACATCTTCGAGAACCGTGGCGAGATGGCGTGAAAAACGCGCCGCTGCCGCACCATCAATCACCCGGTGATCGTAGGAGAGGCACAAGGGCAGCATCAGGCGCGGCTTGAATTCGCTGCCATCCCACACCGGTGCCATTTTTGAACGCACAACGCCAAGAATGGCCACCTCAGGTGCATTCACGATGGGTGTGAAGGATGTGCCGCCAATGCCGCCGAGCGAGGAAATGGTGAAAGTCGCACCCTGCATGTCGCCGGATGACAATTTTCCATCGCGCGCCTTCGCAGACAGGGCCGCCAGTTCCTGCGAAATTTCGCCAATGCCCTTGCTGTCAACATTCTTCACAACCGGCACAACCAGCCCGTCCGGTGTATCGACGGCAATACCGACATTATAATATTTTTTATAAATCAGCGCATCTTTTGCGGGGGACAGGGACGCGTTGAAATCCGGAAATTTCTTCAGTGCCGCAACGCAGGCCTTCATCAGGAACGGCAGCAGCGACACGCGGTAGGCATTTTTCTTGTCGTTCTTGGCCGTGTCATCCAGCATTTTGCGGAACGCTTCTGTTTCCGTGATGTCGGCCTCATCATTGTGCGTGACATGGGGAATATTCAGCCATGAGCGGTGCAGGTGCGGGCCGGACAATTTCTTGATGCGGCTCATCGGCTTTTCTTCGATGGGACCGAATTTGGAAAAATCCACGGCGGGAATGTCTGGAATGCCCATGCCGCCAGACACAGCCCCCGCGGAGGCCGCGCCTGTTCCGCCTGACAGAAATGCCTTCACATCCTCTTTGGTGATGCGGCCCTTGTCTCCGCTGCCTTTGACCTTCGCGAGATCAATATCAAA
>JBOFCU010000217.1:0-1710 GCA_051646285.1 Beijerinckiaceae bacterium | reverse complement strand
AACGGCATCGATTGATGCACGAAAGGACCGTCATGTTCATTCAGACCGAGGCGACGCCAAACCCGGCGACCCTCAAGTTCATCCCCGGCAAGTCTGTGCTGTCGGATGGCACGGCCGATTTCCGGACCAAGGCGGATGCTGACAAGTCGCCACTGGCGTCGCGGCTGTTCGATATCTCGGGTGTCAGCGGCGTGTTTCTTGGGTCGGACTTCATTTCCGTCACCAAGGGCGACATCGAGTGGCAGCACCTGAAACCGATGGTGCTCGGCGCCATCATGGAGCATTTCCTGTCGGGCGCGGCGGCCGCGACCTCGAACGATGCTAACGATGACGATGCCGGCAGCTACGATCCGGCCGACGAAGATACCGTGACAACCATCAAGGAACTGCTGGAGACACGCGTGCGTCCGGCGGTTGCCCAGGATGGTGGCGACATCACGTTTTCGGGCTTCCGCGAGGGCATCGTCTATCTGCACATGCGCGGTGCGTGCGCGGGCTGCCCAAGTTCAACGGCAACGCTGCGCCATGGCATCGAAAATCTGCTGAAGCATTATTGCCCGGACGTCGAGTCGGTGCAGGCTGTCTGAGCGGGGCGGTATGCGTCGATCACGCGTGCTAAGGTCTGACATCGCAGCGATCTTGGTTTGCCAAAGATTTATGATTGAAAACAGCTAGTTATTAGCTTTCCGCGCCGTGAATGCGCTAGGCCTGCTTCACGCGATGGCGTGCGCCGCGACGCGTCTTTAGCCGCATCTGCATGGCGCGTCGCATGGCGCCGGTCATTGCGCCCTTATCGTCAAAGTCGGTTCATGCCGGATACAACCTGACGTACAAAAGGCGACCTGCTGAGCAGCGCCGCATCAGCGCCCTTTGGAAACTTTGCGCTTTGGCTTCGACGAGACCGGTTGAATAGTCTAACATTCCGGTCGGAATGAACATTCTTGCCTTCGATACCTGTTTCGACGCGTGCTCGGTCGCCGCCGGGAAGGGCCTGCGCAGCCTTTCGCCGGCGATTGATGTGCTGGCGGAGCCCATGGCTGTCGGTCACGCCGAACGCCTGTTGCCGATGATCGACGAGGTGATGGCCTCTGTCCGTATGCGGTTCAGCGAATTGACCCACATCGCCGTCACGGTTGGTCCGGGCACGTTTACCGGCGCACGCATTGGCGTGGCGGCCGCACGCGCCCTTGCGCTCGCGCACGATATTCCCATCGTCAGCACCACAAGCCTGCATCTGATGGCCATGAGCCCGTTTGCGCTGGCGACGGGCGCGCGCACGCTCGTCATCGCCGTCGATGCGCGGCGCGGCGAAGTCTACGTCGAACAATTCTGCCCATCGACGCTGCGCTCGCGGGCACCGGCAGCGCTTCTGCCGATCGATGCGGTGCGAGAGGCATTGCCCGCAGGCCCCATCGTTGTTGCCGGCTCAGGCGCCGCGGCCCTCACGGAGGCGGCGCAGAGCGCTGGTATCGATGCGCGCGCGGTGGCGCCGTCACTGTTGCCGGATGCGCTCGACATGCTGTTTGTCGCGCCGGCGCTGGAACGGAATTTCAATCTCCTTCCCCTCTATCTGCGGGCGCCCGACGCCAAGCCACCTGCGCCGAGCCCGATTGCGAGGGCAACTGCATGACGTCGAACGTCACACCGTTCCGCAATTTGCGCCACGTCAGCTTGCTGTGGGCTGCGCCCGAGCGCGCGGAGGATGTGGCC
>JBOFCU010000210.1:0-2686 GCA_051646285.1 Beijerinckiaceae bacterium | reverse complement strand
GGCTCCGCCTCTTCCGACAGCCAATGATAATCCGGTGCCAGCGCCATCAGGCGCTGCCGCAGCAGTGCGTCCACAGCCATATCCGCTTCCGTCACCGGGGAGTTGCCTGCCTTGTGCCAGGTGCGGGCACTGGTTGGCGCAGAGGCGCGGAAAAAACCCATGGCCAGCGCGCCTGCCTCGCGGGCCGCACGCTCCACCCCGGCGGCCAGTTCGCGCGCCTGTGCAGCTCCCTCACCGGTCAGCATCGAAGGTGTTCCCATGCCACCGGCTTACGGTTCGCAGCGGGCTGACGCAACCGGCGGCAAGGTGTTTTTCACCACGGTGCGGAACGTGCTGATAACCATTCGTCCACAACACGGGCCATTACCGGCATTTTGACAGAGATTTAACCGCTTGAATTAAGCGCTTCGCAGGGTCCGGCGCGCAATCTGGCTGCAACAGGGACATGGACCACAAGAGTTCATGCCCATCGTCTTCACAGGACGGCGACAATGAACGGTCAGACGCTTTGCGGCGGGCCAGCTCCTCACGGGGCTGGTCTGTCCGCCAACGACAATGCTTGCGCGGGCCAGACCCGCGCCCCGCAGTTCCACTGGCAGGGCCAGACCGGGCAGCCCGGTTTCCTGCATCTGCGGGCGATCAGCGGCGTTCTGGTGCAAACCCGCGCCGCCGCCCGCATCGGCCGCGGCATATTCACCGCTATCGCTGCCCATAACCCGGCACTGGTTGAACTGAAATTGCAGCTCAGCTCTGGCCGCAGTCTCGTGATTGGCGTCCATACCGAGGACACGCTGATTGCGGCATGGCGGCAAGCCAGCGAAACCTATGGCCTGCCGATGCTCGCCCGTGAAGATGACGGGCTGTTCCAGCCCATCATTCCCATGTTCGGTGCTGTGCAGATCGGTTCAGACCGCCGCCGCCGCCGGGTTGCGGCACTGACCAGCCGCCGCCCCCGCTTTCTGGTGCGGCGGAAAACAGCCTCGATGCCGCAGCGGCCAGCGATTTGAGCAAGGCCTGCCGGAAACGGGCGGTGTGACAGCCGTCGCAAGCTGAGTCTGCGCCTCAAAGCCCGAACAGGCTGTCCAGCGTCAAGCCTGCGAACAGGATCAGTCCCGCATCCCTATTGGAACGGAACAGCAGCAGCGCGCGCTGCCCGTCACCGAGCCGGATGCCCGCGACCTGCCAGGCCAGATGAGCGGCGAATGCAGCCAGCCCGAGCCACGACACAATCCCCACCCTGGCCAGCCAGAGCGCCGCCGCCGCCAGACCCAGTGCGATCATATAGGATCCGGCAACCCCGGCCCGGACATTGCCGCCAAACAGGCGGGCGGTCGAGCCGATGCCGACAACCTCGTCATCCTCAATATCCTGCATGGCGTAGATGGTGTCATACCCGAAGGTCCAGGCAATCGCCGCCACGTAGATCAGCAACGCCGGGGCACCGAGATCCCCGCGCAGCGCCGCCCAGCCCATCAGCCCGCCCCACGCAAAGGCCAGACCCAGCACCGCCTGCGGCAGGTTCGTGAACCGCTTCATGAAGGGATAGATCACCACAGGGATGAGCGAGCACAGCCCGACCATGATCGCAAAGCGGTTGAAACTGAGCAGAACCGCCAGCCCGATCAACCCTAGAAAGCCCATGAAGGCCAGCGCCTGCTTTGGTGTGACCGCCCCTGACGGGATGGGGCGGCTGCGGGTGCGCTCAACCTTGCCATCAAGATCCCGGTCCACCACGTCATTCCACACCGATCCGGCACCGCGCATGACGATGGCACCGATCAAAAACAGGATAATGTGGGTCCAATCGGGTCCGAATCGATTGATGGTGATGGCAGCGAGTGAGGCTGACCACCAACATGGCAGCAGCAGCAGCCACCAGCCAATGGGCCGGTCAATCCGCGCCATGCGCAAATAGGGCTTTGTCTTTTCGGGGGCGAATCGATCGACCAGATTGCCTTTGGGTGCATCGCTGACGCGCACATCCCCTGCCTGTGTCATCGCCCCCGCCGCGCCTGATCGGGCTTACAATGCGCCGGAGGGAACGCGCATCTGGCCAGAAACGATATCGCCGCCACGGCCACCCAGCATGCCGCCACCGCCGCCCTGACGGGCGGCCTGCGCGGCCTGGGCACGGGCGCGGTTGTGGGCTGCGAGCGCCTGCCTGTATTTGGCCGCTGCGCCGCAGGCCTGCCCACGGATATTGACGGCTTTTTCCTGATCGCCCTTGACGTTGGCGATAATGCCGTCAGGCACATTGCACCAGGCACCGCTCTTTTCCATCCAGGCAATGAGCTGGTTGCCATTGCTGACGAGGCTGCCGAATTTGCTGCACGCCTCGATGGGGTTGAGCTTGCGGTTCTTCGGGCGGTTGGTGATGCTCTGCACCATGGACTGGCGCGCCTGCATCAGCTTCGCACCCTCGGCACACTGGTCATTCTGCGCCGATGCCGGAGCGGTCATGGCCAAAGAGATCAAAGCAGCGGCACAAAGGCCGGAGATGCGGATACGCATGGCGCAAATGTCCTTGTTTCGGTCGCGCGGGCTGCGGTGGCTTTGCCACCGTCACCCCAAGTGTCTTGAGCGGCGGGCCAACTGGCCCGATGTCTTTTCCGAACGCTCTGTCCATACCGCCGGGGCCGCATGGCGGCAAGCTGGCTCACAACAGATCACGCAGGATTTGATCAAC
>JBOFCU010000187.1:0-7258 GCA_051646285.1 Beijerinckiaceae bacterium | reverse complement strand
AATCCCATTCCGGTGACGGCCACCCGCGCGCTGGGCGCGGATTTCGTCATCGCCGTCAACCTCGCCAGCGATTCCACTGTGCGCGGCACGGTCATTCAGCGCCACGGCCATGAGCCGGAGGGCAAGGACATGCCAGCATCTTTGCCGCTCGACATCGCACCGCCAAAAACCGGGCGCACGTTCCGCTCGCAGATCATGGCGGCGGCGCAAGCCTTTGTGCCGGGAACGAAAAAAGCCGACGCCGGCCCCCGTCTGGCTGGTGTCATGATCGACGCCTTCAACATCACGCAGGACCGCATCGCGCGCTCGCGTCTGGCCGGCGATCCGCCGGATCTGATGATCTCGCCCCGCGTCGGCAAAATCGGCCTGTTTGAATTTCATCGCGCCGATGAAGCCATTGCCGCTGGCCGTGAGGCCGCAGAACATGCGCTGAAGGAAATGGAGCGCGTGCTCGGCGCATTGCCGGTCGCCGCTTGATTTCACGCACACAAGACCGCAGCATCGCTCCGTCTGGCCGGGATTTTTCCGGGCACGCGAAAGGCATTGGGCATGGTGCTTGACGCGCTCCCCTGCGCGAGGCCAAGACTCACGCCGATACCTTTTACAAAAAGAGTCTACTCATGCCGCTTTATGCCCTTGATGGTGTTTCTCCTGAAACACCTTCCGATAACCGCTTTTATGTCGCGCCCGGCGCTCATGTGATCGGCAAAGTAACGCTGGGCCGCGATGCATCCGTCTGGTTTGGCGCAACCCTGCGCGGTGACAATGAGCGCATCACCATCGGTGATGAAACCAATGTGCAGGAAAATGCCGTGCTGCACACCGATCCCGGATTTCCGGCCAATATCGGCCCGCGCGTCACCATCGGCCATGGCGCGATCGTGCATGGCTGCACGGTGGGCGAAGGCTCCCTGATCGGCATGGGCGCGGTGGTGCTGAACGGCGCAAAAATCGGCAAAAATTCCATCGTCGGTGCCGGCGCGCTCGTCACGGAAGGCAAGGAATTTCCCGACAATTCCCTCATCGTCGGTTCACCCGGCCGTGTTGTGCGCACGCTTGATGAAAAGGCTGCGGAAGGCATTCAGCGCGGTGTGCAGACCTATGTGAAGCGCAGTGCCGAATTTCGTGCCGGGCTCAAGGAAATATAATACTGAGCCGGAAATGCGGCTTCAAATAAAAACGCGCTGGATGACAGCGCGTTTTTTATTCCAGCAATTGGCCTGAATTTTATTTCGCCACAGTCACAACCGCAGGCTGCTGCGAACCAACGGCGACCCATTTGCTGGGATGCTCGGCAGACTGGCGCTTGACGAAGGAATAGCCGGTATCGGCCCAGGGCAGGATCGCGGCTTCCTGATTATCGAGAATATAATCGCCCTGATCGGTCACGACGGTGAGCACCGCATGGCCGTCACCCTTCTTGTCACGCACGACAGTGACGAGCAGAGACTGGCGCGGCACACCGGCCTCAATCAGCTTCTTGCGCTTCACCAGCACATAATCTTCGCAATCACCGCGGCCATCTTCCGCGTAATCCCACTTTTCGACGACGCCCCAATGGTTGATGTCCGTAACAGGCTGGATAGCGCGGTTGACCTGCGTGTTGACCCGTTCCAGCAGGCGGGCAGTCTTGGCATCGAGCTTGGCAACAGTCGCAGCCAGCGCATCGACAGCGCAATCATCCTCATAGGTGCGGCAGAAATCTGTCCAGCCGATGGGCGCGCGCGCATCCTTCAACACGGCCAGCGGAGAAGACACAGGCATGAGGGCAACACGGCTTCCCTTCGCTGGCGAAGCCGACGCAGACCCAGCAACAACGGCTGAAGCCACAAGTCCAAGGAAGCAGGAAACGATCTTGTTCATACGCAACGCCGTCACTCCGGTTAACAAAACGTTAATCGAAAGCGGGGTTTTTGAGCAAGCCCAAACCAGCCTGAACAGCCGTTCAGCCGCCGTTTATCATTTGTTTACCTTAACAGCGGCGCGATTGTGGCAGCTTGGTGCCTCGTTTTGGCTCGCAGGGAGTGAGAATCCGACGCAGCGGTCAAAAAGCAGTGAGGCCGGCGTCTTGCGAAGCCGGCCAGGAGATCGCGCCAGCGCCAGACAGTATCTGGCGCTGGAGAACGCGATCGGCCTAAAAATGCAGTGAGGCCGGCGTCTTGCGAAGCCGGCCTCCTGCGTAGCGAACCCGGTCTTGGGGGACGGGAGGGGTGGGGACGTGACCGAATCCGCTATTCCATAAACCCTGTTAACGTGAGGCCGTGGCGGTCGGCGCCACCGCATCACCAATGGTGACCCACATATTCGGGTCTTCCTGCGACTGGCGTTTCACAAAGCGGTAGCCTGTGGCGGTCCAGGGCAGGATTTTCTCTTCCTGATTGTCGAGCACGAAGTCACCGCGATCTGTTTTCACGGTCAGCACAGCGTGCCCCTCATTCTTTTCATCGCGCACGATGGTGACGAGCAGGGACTGGCGCGGAAATCCGGCCTGCAAGAGCGCGCGGCGCTTCAGCAGCACGAAATCCTCGCAATCGCCTTTCCCGTCTTCGGCATAATCCCAGCGCTCGGCGATTTTCCAGTGCTCATAATCCGTGACCGGCTCAATCGCGCCGTTCACCCGCGCATTGATCTGCACCATGGTGCGCCAGGCTTCCACATTCAGCGCAACACTGCGCGCTGCCAGCGGCTCCGTTGCACAGTCGCGCGGATAGCGATTGCAAAAATCAATCCAGCCAATCGGAATTTTGGTATCGCCCTTGATCGCCGCCGCCGAGGCGGCAGGCGGATAGGCGGCCAATTGCCGTCCGGCGGGTGCAGCCTGTGCGCCGTGGGCCATAAGCCCCATCACCAGCGCCAAACCAAATATGCTTTTCTGTTTCATCGAGATCCCCATCCCAGTGATGAGGTGACATTCGCACAGCTCTTTTGCGGTGACGTGAAACGAAACAGCGGAATTGCAAGTATTCAATTTAGAAAATCAAGTAAAAAACTATAGTATTTGATTTATACATGAAATAGCTCAAATTGCGCATACCCGTTGTAAAATCATGATTTTGTGCAACAATTTTTGAACAGTCAGGAGCATATCAGCGTTAAACCCGGTGGCGCTATCATGGCCAAGACAGTAAACAGACCGGGATTGACCGAGAATTATTTTCAATGCACGCAAAGAAAAAGCCGGAGCGTGGGGCTCCGGCTTTGATCCATGCGGCAACAGGGCAATGCGTGTTTACAGCACAAGCTCTTCATTAAACTGCTCGCGCGACAGCGGTGTGCGGAATTCAACGGCAATCCCGCCATCGGTGGCACGCACGACGCGGGCCGGCGTCGAGCCGACGGTGACCTCCATGCCCTTCTCAAGGCGGGTCTCACAGGTCATGGCGGCACCCGAAACGGAAATATCGATCAGGCGGCAGGTCAGTGGGCGGCCATCAGCCAGTGTAACGATGACCATGGCGGCGCGTGGCACGATGCGCTCATGGCGCCGGTCTTCCGGCATCCCCAGCACGCTGCGGTTGGCCAGCCATGTGAGCTGAGCTGCCAGTTTATCGCGTTTGCGGATGGATGTTGCAATCGTCATGGCAAAACCGCCAGGCACGGTGCGCGCCACGCGGCCTTCCAGACGGCCCAATTCGTCGAGATACAGCACGACACGCTCGCCAATGCGGCCGGGGAATGGCGCAGTCAGCAGCAAGCCGCCAGGGGAAATATCCCGCGTCTGGCACGGAAATTCCTGCCGGTCTTCCAGCATATAACGGCCCAGCACCACAACCGGCACACGGGCGTGGCGGCGGCGTTCGACGGGGGCGGATGCTCGTTGGCGCAAAGGCTGCATGGGCCGGCAGACATTCTCTCTCGGGCTGATGGCTGGAAACCTAAACGCCAAACGTAAACGTAAGATGATGCTGAACAACCATTCAGCCATTATTTGTCGATGAACATCAAATGGAGCGCAATGCGCCCGCAAAATATTCTAGGCTGGCTGGTGCCAGAGACCGGCGCGCGGCCAGCGCGGGCTGTACAGCCGGGCCCGCTCCGCCCCGCGATTTTCTAGCGTTACATAGCGGGTTGGCCCCAGATGCATGGGCCGCAACAGGCCAATCGCCGGAATATCAGAGGGAAAATCGCTGCGGATCAGGCACAGGCTGAGGTGACTGACAGGCCTGTCAGGCGCAGGCGGCGGCTCAGGCAGCAGCAAACCTTCCAGCGAGACGGGTATCCCGGCCCCATCCTGCGCACTCGCACCAAAATGGCTGCCCATCTCATCGGCAGCCAGCGCCCGGACGATTTTTGCAAACAGCTCGCGGTCATGGTCACGGAACAGGCGGGCCACTGGCACACCCACTGGCGCAAGGCCAAACAGATCGGTCACACACTCGCCCATGGATACAATGGGCATATGGCCATCAAGCGCAATCCGCAGGCGGTGCCGTTCAAATGGCTCCATCAGCGCATCAACTGTTGTCAGCGCAAATGAGGCCCGCTCCACCGCTTCAATGGCGCGCAGACGTGCAAGCAGCGTTTTTAAAATAGGATGACGCATAAAATTCCAGACATGCAAAATTCCAGACACGCAAAACGCAAATAAAGCGGCCGGCCTTCACCTGCGGGCAACAATGATGCAGCCACCGCACGCGTTAGCTGTTTATAAACCATTACGCGGGGGGCGGAAGCCATGACGGCGGGCCTCGCGCGTTAAGGTAAACGCACGGTGTTGATTGCAGCCAACCGCACTTTCCACTAACGATTTGTTCACACCAGTTTTGCCGCTGCTCCACGCAACTCCTGGGAGCAAAAGCCGAACAACACTTTCAGGGGGGCGAGCAACCCATCGGTTCCACTCAGAATTGGAACCCGTTCGCCGACAGGGAGAGCTTCACGGCTCTCCCTTTTTTTTATCATCAGCGCCCTGCTGGCATCTTCCGCCCCCTCACCTATGGCGGCACGCAAGTGCCAATCGCGCTGGCTTGCCGTGCGCCGGTGTGAGCGACATGATCAGGCCATGACAGACTCAAAAGTACGCGAACCGGTTTTCAACGCCCCTGCCGCAACACTCATGCTTGTTGCGATTATCCTCATCATTCACGCCCTGCGCGAATATGTGGTGAGCGAAGATTGGCGGCTGGTGATGGAATGGGGCTTTACGCCCCTGCGCCTCGCAGCACAATTTGATGCGGAAACAGCGGCACAAACCGCACAGCAACTCATCAATGCCGGTGCGCGGGCGGCCAATGGCTCGCTTGCACAAATCCGCGCCGCACTGGCCGAATATGTCATCGAAATCAGCAATGACAGAACACAGGCTTTTGCCACGCTGGTCACGCATGCCGGCCTGCATGGAAGCTGGGCGCACGCCATCATCAACAGTGTATGGCTGGTCGCCTTTGGCAGCGCCATCAACCGCCGCATGGGCACGGCCCGCTTTCTTCTCCTGGGCGTGATTGCAGCAATGGCAGGCGCCTTGGCGCAAATGGCCACCGATCCATTTTCACCGCTGCCAATGGTCGGCGCATCAGGTGCAGTCTCAGGCTACACGGGTGCCATGGCGCGATTTGCATTTGCACCGGGTGCGCCGCTAGGGCCGTGGCGTGCACCCGGCGACCTCGCCTATTTTTACCCCGCGCCCCCCATCAGTGCCATTTTCAGGGATCAGCGCGCACTCATTTTCGTTGGCAGCTGGTTTGTGCTGAATTTCATCAGCGGTGTGGCTGCCGTTCCGCTGGCAGGCGCAGACGCGCCGATCGCATGGGTCGCTCATATGGGCGGATTTCTTGCCGGATTTCTGCTCTTCGGGTTTTTTGATCGCATCAACGGTGGACAGCCTCTGCCATTCGACCGGCCTGATAATCAGCAGTTGCGCCATTGACCCGTGTGCGACACACTCGAGCGACCCTGCAACGACATTGAAGGAAGGGTTCGATGACAGTCGCTCGTATTCTCGGAGACAAAGGCACCGCAATTTT
Organism: Beijerinckiaceae bacterium; assembly: GCA_051646285.1. Classification (GTDB taxonomy): domain Bacteria; phylum Pseudomonadota; class Alphaproteobacteria; order Rhizobiales; family Beijerinckiaceae; genus Terrirubrum. Next base: position 1,295 of record JBOFCU010000187.1, on the reverse strand, counting down.
CAGCATCGGGCCGGATGGCAGTTTGGCTGATGCCGCACGCACCCTTTCTGACCGCCGCATCGGTGCGGTCATCATCACAGCACCGGATGGATCACTGGCCGGCATTTTATCAGAGCGCGATATTGTGCGAGCCATCGCCACCAATGGCGCGGGCGCACTGAATGATACGGTTGGCCAGCATATGACACGCGAAGTTGTAACCTGCGGCCGCGCCATTTCCATTGATCAGGTCATGGCCATGATGACCAACGGCAAGTTCCGCCATGTGCCGGTGGTTGAAGACAAAAAAATCGTTGGTGTGATTTCCATTGGTGACGTGGTCAAGCATCGCGTTGCAGCGATGGAGGCGGAGAGCGAAGCGCTCAAGAATTATATTGCCTCGTCCTGACATGCCATGCTGACAAAACAAAAGCGGCTGATGACTTCACAGCCGCTTTTTTTCGCGTCTGGCCTTGGGCCAGGCTCACATGAATTTCTGCACCAGGTCGAGCATCACACGCCCGCACATCATACCCCAAAAACAGGCGACGATGGTCGCCAGCATGACAAAAAAGAATGGCCTGCCCTCAATGGTTTTGCCGCGCACGGTGTTGCGCAAGATCAGGAACGGCGCACTGAAAACAATCAGCGGCACAGAGGCGACAGCACGAAAATCGCCAGACTCCAGCAGCCGGAAACTCGCCCGCTGTTCCGTGATCATCTCAAAAGTCGAGGCGATCAGCCCTGCGGCTGCAATGCCAAGGGCCAGCGCCATGATCGATTCCAAAGCTGCGGGGGTCAGCACAAACATCAACGCCACTCCAGTCAAACCAGACCACAAAATCCGGCCTTAACGATTGATCAATCTTAACGGAGTCTTAACGGGAAGCCACTGTAATCCACTCAAATGGTTACTATCGCGCGCGTTCCCCACGCGACAGTGCAAGCCATTGTTACGCAACAGGAAATCTCATGTCGACCTATGCCGATGGACACGAAGCTGGCACCTTGCAGCGCCATTGGCCTGCTCTTGCAGCGATTGCATTGGCTGCCGCCGGACTGATTGCCTTTGTCCTCATCCCGCTGCGCGAACCCAGCGCCACAAGCCCGGCCCGCCCTGTCGTGTTGCAATTGGGCAAGGCGGTGCTGGAAATAGACAGCCATTATCTGCGGCGTGGCGCACAACGCGCCGGCGGTGCCCTGGAGCGTGCCGACCTCATCATTCAATGGCCTGATTTCCAACCGGCCCAGCTTGTGGTGCGCGACAAGGATGGCCACCCTGCCGCTGCCCAGCCAGCCCATCACCTGCTCGTCAA
>JBOFCU010000015.1:0-8650 GCA_051646285.1 Beijerinckiaceae bacterium | reverse complement strand
TGCCTGCCGATGACAAAACTGCGGCTGGCGCCTCCCATGGCTTGTGAATGCATTGGGCTGGCAGGCCAGCAAGCTCCGGCACGAACCGGCGCACATAGTCACCTTTGGTATCGAATTTTTCACCCTGAAGGATCGGATTGAAAACGCGGAAATAGGGCGCTGCATCAGCGCCGCTGCCAGCCACCCACTGCCAGCTTGCGGGATTGTTGGCGACATCTGCATCAACTAGCGTATCCCAGAACCATGCCTCGCCCGCGCGCCAATCGAGCAGCAAATGCTTGACCAGAAAGGATGCGACAATCATCCGCACGCGATTATGCATCCAGCCTGTTTGCCACAACTCTCGCATGCCAGCATCAACAATGGGGTAGCCGGTCTGCCCCTTTTGCCACAACCGCAGGGCTTTCGTGTTGGCCTGCCATGGAAATTCATCGAACCGGGATTGAAAATTCTGGGTCGCGAGATCGGGAAAATGAAACAGGAGATGATAGGCAAATTCCCGCCAGCCCACCTCCGAGAGAAATTTTTCTGCATCGGATGCCGGCGCTGAAAGGCCGCTGTCGCGCACTGTGGCGTAAGTCGCATGCCAGATCTGGCGCGGTGATATTTCGCCAAACCGCAAATGCGGGGAAAGCCGCGAAGTGGCCTCAATATCGGGGCGGTTGCGGTTATCGGCATAGCCGCGCATGCGTTCGTCAAGAAAATCGGCCAGACGCGCGCGCGCGGCTGTTTCACCGCGCGTCCATGTGGCGTGGAAGGATTGGGCCCAGTCGGGCTTTGCCGGTTCAAGCTTGAGTTGCGCAAGCGTGAGGGGTTTGAGTTTTGCGACAGCAGGCAAGGCTGCACCATTGATTTTTTTGGGCGCCGGCAATGGAGCAGACGGTTCGCCGCGCGCCCGTGCGGCGCGCCAGAACGGCGTAAAAACCTTCATCGGTGTGCCCGCCGCGGTTTTTACGTCCCACGGCTCATACAATAAATTACCGTTGAAACTGTCCACAGCAACACCATGCTCTTTCAGCATCGCCTTGATGGCGGTGTCGGTTGCAATGCCGCCAGCTTCGTAGCGCCGGGTCCAGTAACCCGCGTTGATGCCGCAGTGGCGTGCCAGAGCCGAAAAAATTGTCTGCGCATCACCGCGCAGAAATGTCAGCGCCGCACCGCGTTTTTTGAGATTGGCGTCGAGTTCCGCCAGTGATCCATGCAGCCACCAGCGCGCGGCGGCGCCCATAGCGCGTGGCCCGCCCTGCACGGGTTCTTCGAATATATACAGGCACACCAGCGGCTGCTTGCTGCGCACGGCGGCATCCAGTGCCGGGTGGTCATGCACCCGCAGATCATCACGAAACCAGAGAATATTCATATGTCATGATCCAGAATTTGTGACGCAGAGTGTTATCGCGGCGTCAAGCCGTGATAGGCGGTGCGGTAACTGAGCGCAACGCCGCCGCTGCCGCCGATAATATTGCCAATGGTCACCAGCAGGAGATTGTAGGCAATATCACCGATGCTGATCTGCGCGCCGCTCAGCATGGCAAATGGCAGCAGAAACATGTTGGCGACACTGTGCTCTAAGCCGAGCGCAACGAAAGCCGTGATCGGGAAAATGATCACCAGCACCTTGCTGGCTGCATCACGCGCGGCAAAACTCAGCCATACGGCCAGACAGACGAGTGCATTGCACAGGATGCCGCGCGTCATGAGTTCGAGCGCCGGCAGCGCTGCTTTCTGCATTGCGATTTTCGCTGCGGTCTGGCCAATGGGCCCGCTGCCCAGACCGGCAAGCCAGACAAGCACGGCCATGCCCACCGCACCCGCGAAATTCGCCGCATAGACAATGGTCCAGTTGCGCAGCAGAGCCGGTGTGGTGACACGCCGGTCAACCCACGCCATCACCAGCAGGGCATTGCCGGTGAACAGCTCGGCTCCGCCGATGATGACGAGGATGAGGCCCAGGGAAAATGCGACCCCCGCCAGCATCCGCACCGGCCCGAACGATGCATCTGCGCCAGTCAGCACAGCCAGAAAAAACAGCGCACCGAAAGCAATGAACGCACCGGCAAGGCAACCGAGGGCCAGCAGGGAAACGAAGGGAAGACTTGTCTTGGCAACGCCAGACGCTTCGATCAGCCGGAAGATTTCCGCCGGCTTGTAGGCGTCGAGACCGGTTGGTCCGTTTGCGGGTGGCGTCGGCGGCGGTGATGAATGCTGGCTCATGCGATCGCGGCAAAAAAGTCCATAACGGAGAGTGAGGCACAGGATTGACTGGCCACACGATCATGCAACGGGCCGCGCGCCAAGGGGGCTGGTTAGGTAAGACTGGTTACCCAGAAGGCAAGCAAGCGTCAGCAGGTGGTGAGTTCAAGCCTGAGGCGGGCATTACCGCAAATGTTGGCTGATGGCCTGAAAAGGCGCCATTGGACCTGACCAGCCCAAGCACTCTGCGCGGGTGGCGGAAAACAGTGGCTCCCGGAGCAGGATTCGAACCTGCGACCAATCGATTAACAGTCGATTGCTCTACCGCTGAGCTATCCGGGATCGCGTGCGGGGCATAATCCGGGATGGCGCGGAACGCAAGAGCCGTTCCACACGAACCTGACCACGCCGTTCATCCATACCTGCCCGCGAAGGGTTGTGGCTGCCGCTTGAGACAGCCGCAACGGTGGAGGCCTCGGAGGGAATCGAACCCCCGTACAAGGATTTGCAGTCCTCTGCGTAACCACTCCGCCACGAGGCCCCGTGCGGTGAACGTGCCGCGTCATAGGCAATCTTGTCCGGGCGGGCAACCAGCCAGTGCAAGAATTTACAGTTTGCGCAAGTTCCCATGCCGGCCCGGCGGAAAATGTGGCAGGAGATGCCGGTCAACGCCTCTTGCTTCGGCCAGCGATTTGCCCAAAACAGTCCAACGTCAGACGTGAGCAGCAGCGGATTGACGGCGCACCACCATTGGCTTGCGCGCGATGGGACTTTATGAAATGCGCTGGCCAGTTCGTGGCCGCACCATTCGGATTTGATCAATGCCCCAGTTTGAGCAAGCGCGCCGCAATATGGTCGATTGCCAGTTGCGCACCTGTGAAGTGACCAGCCTGCCGGTTCTCACCGCCTTTGATGCGGTGCCCCGTGAACGCTTCGTTCCGGTTGACCTGCAGAATCAGGCGTATCTCGATCGTCCCCTCCCGGTTGGCGGCGGCCGCGACATGATTACGGCGATGACGCTGGGCCGCATGATCGAGACGGCGCAGATCACGCGGACCGACAAGGTGCTCGATATTGGCTGCGGCCTTGGGTACTCCACTGCCATTCTGGCGCATCTGGCAGAATCAGTCATCGGCGTCGAGACGGATGCAGCCATGGCCGCCGCCGGCGAGGCGGCCTTGCGCGCGCTCGGTCTGACCAATGCGTCGATTCGGGCAGGCGATCTGACGCGTGCACCCGCAGGCACAGGCCCGTTTGACGTCATCGTCATCAATGGCGCTTTCGAAGAGATTCCGGCGGCTTTTCTGCCTGCGATGGTCGATGGCGGGCGTCTGGTCGGGGTATCACGCGCTGGTGGCGCGGGAAAAGTGGTCGTGCTGACCAAGACGGACGCGGCCTGGTCAGAACGCGCCACCTATAACGCCAATGCGCCATTAATAAATGAATTCCGGCGCGCACCCGCATTCGCTTTCTAGGGTTTTTTTGGGTAAGTCACTGGTAATAATAGAAAATTGCGGGAAGATGACCTGGTTTTCGCGCGCCGCAAGTGTCGCAATTTTACGCCAATCTGCGAGAAATTGTCTCAGCCATTAACGTTTTCTTTGCCAGACTTCGAGGCAGGGCTTATTGGCGAACGGCGGTTAACGGATATTCCAGTGCATATGGCATAATGCAGAACTCGGAATTGAGTGCTGCGTAACGATAAGGTTGCAGAATGCGGGTTCGCATCCAGAAGGGACGATTGCTGGCAGGGGTCGCGCTGGCGATTCTCGCATCGTCTTCCGCTGTCCATGCGGAAACGCTGGTGGGGGCACTGACCCGTGCCTATGCATCGAATCCGACACTGAATGTGCAGCGCGCCGCCGTGCGTGTGACGGATGAAGGCGTGCCGCAGGCCCTGTCCGGCTATCGCCCGCGCATCAACGCCACGGGTGATGTTGGCGCCCAAAGCGACCGCACATCGTCACCTGCGGGCCGCTCCAACAGTGACTATCTGCCGCGCGGTGTTTCGCTGACAATTGACCAGACAATCTGGAACGGCAATCGCACCGGCAACAGCGTGCGGGCGGCCGAATCGAATGTCTTTGCCCAGCGCGAAGTGTTGCGGAATACCGAATTACAGGTGATGCTCGATTCCGTCGTCGCCTACATGAATGTGATGCGTGATTCCGCGACGCTGACCGTGCGCCGTCAGAATATCGAAGTGATCGACGAGCAGTTGCGGCAGGTGAATGACCGCTTCCGCGTTGGTGAAGTCACGCGCACGGATGTGGCGCAGGCTGAATCCCGTCTGGCGGCCTCCCGGTCCTTGGCTGCGGCCGCCGAAGCCACGCTGAAAGCATCCATCGCAACCTACCGCCAGCGCATTGGGCAGGATCCGAAATCGCTCGCACCGGCCAAGCCGGTCGATTCGATGCTGCCGAAGAATCTGCCTTCAGCCGTAAGCGCCGCGCTTGGCCAGCATCCGGCCATCAATGCCGCCATGCATGGCGTCGATGCCGCCCAGCTCAACGTCAAGGTTGTCGAGGGCGAGCTTTACCCGACGATCAGCGCGCGCGGCACGTTATCGAAGCGCTGGGATTTGCAGAGTTCTGGCGTTGATCGTCAGTCGGCGTCCATCGTTGGCACGATTACGGTGCCGATCTACGAGGGTGGGCAGGTTTATTCACGCGTGCGGCAAGCGAAAGAACAGCTTGGACAGCAGCGCATCAATGTCGATCTCGTGCGTGATCAGGTCCGTCAGGCCGTGACCGCCTCCTGGGGTTCTGTCGAGGCCACGCGCCTTCAGGTGCTGGCGGCGCAAGCTCAGGTTCAAGCTGCGACAGTCGCCTTGTCCGGCGTGCGCGAGGAAGCCAAGGTTGGCCAGCGCACAACGCTCGATGTTTTGAACTCGCAGCAGGAATTGGCGGAAGGCAGGGTTGCGTTGATCAGTGCGCAGCGTGACCGCGTTGTGGCGACGTACACATTGCTCTCCGCTTTGGGAAAATTGACGGCAGCCAATCTCGGCTTGCGCGTTGCCCATTATGATTCCAAGACTCATTTCAATCAGGTCCGCGACAAGTGGATCGGCACAAACACGCCGGACGGCCGTTAACGCTTTTTTAAATCGGCTGGGTATGGCGGGCCATCGGTGCTTGCCGAGGATTCCTTAACACCTTTACCGTGTTTCCAGCATTGCGTGTGATTCGCGTGATTGCAGAGGTGACAGTAAACGTCTGTGAGGACGCCGGTATGAGTGCAGCTAGCCCAAAATCCAGTGAACCGTCGATGGAGGAAATTCTCGCCTCCATCCGCCGCATCATTGCGGATGATCAGCCGGTTCCGGCCAATGCGGATGGTGCCAAGCCTGAGTCAAAAGCAGATATGAAGCCCGCCGCTGTTGCGCTTGCTGCTGCGAAGCCGCCAGCACCTGCGATCGTCGCCAAGCCAGCCATGCCCGTTGCTGTGGATGATGTGCTTGATCTCGATGATGAGCCGCAGCCCCCATCGATACCAGTGATGGCCGTGCCGGCGCTTGAGGAAGACATCATGTTCATTGAGCGTGATGAACCTGACAATGAACCGGGACCGGCATTGACGGCACCGCTGGTGCCGCAGCCGGTTGCGCCGCCCATCGCACAGGCGCCGCTGGCGGTCGCCAGCCCGCCGCCGGATGCGCTTCTGTCGGCTCAGGCCAATGAGGCTGTCAGCAATGCCTTCAACAATCTCGCCGGCAGCATTCTGGCTGGCTCACAGCGCACGCTGGATGACATTGTGAAGGATATGATGCGCCCGATGCTGAAGGTCTGGCTGGATGACAATTTGCCATCGATTGTCGAGCGGCTGGTGCGCGCGGAAATTGAGCGTGTTGCCCGCGGCGGCCGCTGAGGCTGTGCACCACGCAGGGCTGGCAAGCTGCCTGATAGCCTTGGCCAGCCATTGTTTGGCCGTCTCCATGCGCCAAAGCGATTGACGGACGGGCTGCGTTCCGTTTTCTAGGTACAAATCATTTGGCTGGCCGGGTTTTTACAGGCCCGGCCTTTTCGTTCGGAACATCCGATGACCATGGACAAGAATTTCGACCCGGCAGCGGTCGAATCCCGCATTGCCGCCCAGTGGGACGCCCACCAGTGCTTCAAGGCCGGCCGACCCGAACGACGGGAGGCGGACGCTTTTTCCATCGTTATTCCGCCGCCGAATGTCACCGGCTCGCTGCATATGGGCCATGCGCTGAACCATACGTTGCAGGATATTCTGGCGCGGTTTGAGCGGATGCGCGGCAAGGATGTGCTCTGGCAGCCGGGCACTGACCATGCGGGCATTGCCACGCAGATGGTGGTGGAGCGCAAGCTGGCCGAAACCCAGCAGCCGGGGCGGCGCGAATTGGGCCGCGAAAAATTCCTCGAAAAGGTCTGGGAGCAGAAGCAGGAATCGGAAAAAACCATCCTTGCACAGTTGCAGCGCCTGGGCGCGAGCTGTGACTGGTCGCGCAATCGCTTTACGATGGATGAAGGCCTGTCGCAGGCTGTGCTGAAAGTGTTCGTCGATCTGTATCGCGAAGGGCTGATTTACCGCGACAAGCGGCTGGTGAACTGGGACCCGAAATTCCAGACCGCGATTTCCGACCTTGAGGTCGTGCAGGTGGAAGTGAAAAGCCATCTCTGGCATTTCAATTACCCGGTCGATGGCGTTGCGTATAATCCGGAAGATCCGGCCACCTTTATCACGGTTGCGACGACGCGGCCGGAAACCATGCTTGGCGATAGCGCGGTGGCCGTGCATCCCGATGATGAGCGCTGGAAACCGCTGGTCGGAAAAATGGTGCGCCTGCCGCTGGTGGGCCGTCTTATTCCTGTTGTGGCCGATGACTATTCCGATCCGGAAAAAGGCTCCGGCGCGGTGAAAATCACGCCAGCGCACGACTTTAATGATTTTGAGGTGGGGCGCCGTCACAAGCTCGCAGTCATCAACGTCATGGATGTTGAAGGCAAAATGGCGTTGCAGGACAACGAGAACTTTCTGGCAGACCTTGATGTGAGCGCATTGGCTGCAACGCTGGCGTTGCATGGCGCAGACCGTTTCGTGGCGCGCAAGAAAATTGTCGCGATGATGGAGGAGGGCGGCTTCCTCAACACAATCGAGCCGAATGTTCATATGGTGCCCCATGGCGACCGCTCGAATGTGCCGATCGAGCCTTTTTTGACCGACCAGTGGTATGTGAATGTGAAGCCGCTGGCGCAAAAAGCCATGGCCGCCGTGCGCAGCGGTGAAACCAGATTCGTGCCGGAGAATTGGGAAAAAACCTATTTCCAGTGGCTCGAAAATATCGAGCCATGGTGCATCTCCCGCCAGCTCTGGTGGGGCCACCAGATTCCGGCGTGGTATGGGCCGGACGGGCATGTGTTCGTTGCGCACACAGAAGAAGAGGCGGCGGGCGACGCGCTGGCGCATTATGTCGAAAGCGGTGTGCTGACGGATTTCGAGGGCGCCGATCTGGCGCGCGATCCCGACAAGCTGCGTGAATTTTTGCAGCGTGACGAGGATGTGCTCGACACATGGTTTTCGTCCGCCCTGTGGCCCTATTCAACGCTGGGCTGGCCCGATGAAACGCCTGAGCTGAAGCGCTATTATCCCACCTCCGTGCTCGTCACCGGCTTCGACATCATTTTCTTCTGGGTCGCCCGCATGATGATGACGGGCATCCATTTCATGAAGGAAGTGCCGTTCCGCGATGTTTATATTCACGCCCTCGTCCGTGACGAAAAGGGCGCGAAAATGTCGAAGTCGAAAGGCAATGTCATTGATCCGCTCGACCTGATCGAAAAGCACGGCGCTGACGCCCTGCGTTTCACGTTGTCGGCGATGGCGGCGCAGGGCCGGGACATCAAGCTCGCGGTGTCGCGCGTTGAAGGCTATAAGGCCTTCGCCACGAAACTGTGGAATGCGGCGCGGTTTGCCGAGATGAATGGCTGTGTGCTCGATCCGGCATTTGATCCAGCCAAGGCGCAGGAAACACTGAACCGCTGGGCGCTGGGCGAATATCAGCGTGCCGCCCGTGATATTTCTGCGGCCATTGAAACCTACCGTTTCAACGATGCGGCCAACGCAGCCTACCGCTTTGTCTGGAATATATTCTGCGACTGGTATCTGGAATTGTCGAAGCCGGTGCTGCTGGGTGAGGATACGCCGGCACGCCAGGAAACGCGCGCCAGCATCGCATTCATCATGGATGAAATCTGTAAGCTGCTGCATCCGTTTATGCCCTTCATCACGGAAGAATTGTGGGCGATCAAAGGTGCCGACAGTGGCGGGCGCGCGGCCATGCTGGCCTTGACCCCATGGCCGCAGCCAGATGGCCTGGAAAATCTGGAAGCCGAAAAAGAAATTGGTTTTGTGGTCGATCTGGTGTCCGAAATTCGCTCGGTCCGCGCAGAAATCAACGTGCCTGCTGGCGCGCAGCTGCCGCTCGTGCTTGTCA
>JBOFCU010000143.1:0-2841 GCA_051646285.1 Beijerinckiaceae bacterium | reverse complement strand
CACGTTGACGCATGCCGCCGGACATTTCATGCGGATAGGCATCAAGCCGCCGCGCGGCCGATGGAATACGCACGCGCTCCAGCATTTCCAGCGCCCGCTTGCGCGCTGCATCGTGCGCAATGCCTTCATGGCGCACAACCGATTCAACAATCTGCTGTCCCACCGTGTACACGGGATCAAGCGCCAGCGTCGGATCCTGAAAAATCATGGACGCTGTCTGGCCACGATATTTCGACAAGGCCGCAGCATCAAAAGCTAGCACATCGTGCCCGGCCACATGCACACGCCCGCGAATATCCGTGCGGCGCGGCGGCAAAAGCCGCAGCAAGGCTTTCAGCGTCACGCTTTTTCCCGAACCCGATTCACCGAGAATGCCGAGAACCTCGCCCGCTTGCAGCGAAAAACTGACACCATTGACCGCATGCACATCTGGTTTGCCGCGAAATGTCACATGCAAATCAACAACCGTGACAAGAGGCGATTCCTTGTTCGCGGACTCTGGCGGATTGGCAGACACTGCAACACTCATGCGATGGCCCTCGCCTGCGAATGACCGGAGCCGGAAATACCGATGTGGCAGGCCGCCATATGTTGCGCATTTTCGCGCACCAGCAAGGCTGGCATTTTTGTGCGGCACACATCTTCGGCAAATGCGCAGCGCGTGTGAAACCGGCAGCCTGATGGCGGATTGATCGGGTTCGGCGGATCTCCCGCCAGCGGCGCAGACTCTGTGCGATGATCAGGATCCATCGACGGCATGGCCGACAACAAGGCACGTGTATAGGGATGAGCCGGGTGATCATACACCTGATCAACCGGGCCAATTTCCACAACCTGCCCGAGATACATCACCATCACGCGGTCACTGATATAACGCACGACATTGAGATCATGCGAAATAAACAGATAGGTCAGGCCGAATTCCGCTTTGAGGTCACCAAGCAAATTCAGCACCTGCGCCTCGACCGATTTATCGAGAGCAGAGACTGGCTCATCAAGCACCACCACTTGCGGCTTCAGCGCCAGCGCACGCGCGATATTCACACGCTGGCGCTGCCCGCCAGACAATTCATGCGGATAACGGCCGGCAAAGCGCGAAGGATCAAGGCCAACATGGTTCAGCAAATCATAGGCAATTGTCTCTGCATCACTCTCGCTGACACCATGCACCTTCGGCCCGAACGCAATGATATCGCGGATGATCATACGCGGGTTCAGGGAGGCAAACGAATCCTGAAAAACCATTTGCACCCGGCGGCGAAACTCACGCGGGGGAATTTCATCACCAACCGATTTGCCATCCAGCGTGATGGTGCCGGAATCGCGGCTGATAAGATCGACCAGCAACCGCGCCGTGGTTGATTTTCCGCATCCGGATTCACCGACGATGCCAAGCGTTTCACCCGCATAGACATCGAATGTCAGGCCATCGACAGCCCGCACAATCGGACGCTCACCACCGATCAGTTTGGTTTTTGCCAGCGGAAAATGCTTGCGCAAATCCGCCACGGCAAACAGCGGCGCTTCACGCATCCGGGCCTGCTGGGCAGCGTGGGCGGAGGCAGCGGGAGAGGCACTCATTGTTTGACATCCAGAGCTGTACGCAACCCATCGGCCAGCAGATTGAAGGCAATGGAGGTGATGAAAATAAACAGCCCCGGCAATGCAGCCACCCATGGCTGCACATAAATGGCCGTGCGCAACGTATTCAGCATCAGCCCCCACTCGGGATCAGGCGGTTTCACACCCAGTCCGAGAAATGACAGCCCTGACGCCAGAATCATCGACACCGAAATCAGGCTGGTGGCGTAAACGAAAATCGGGCCGATCACATTGCCAAGCACCTGCGTGCGCACAATGGTCATCGCGCCTGCACCCGATGCGCGCGCCGCCTCGACATAATCAAGTTTGCGCACACTTGTGGTAACACTCTCGGCAATGCGTGCGATCGGCGGAATAAAAACCACTGTCAGCGACAATAGCCCGTTGATAATGCCTGCCCCCAGCGCCCCTGACAGCGCAATCGCCAGCAAAACAGAGGGGAACGCATAAAAAATATCGATAATGCGCATCACGGCCATATTAAAGCGCCCGCCAATAAATCCGGCAGCAATACCAATGGTCGATCCGATAAAAAACGCCACAAACACGGGTGTGACACCCATGAACAGGGACAGGCGCGCGCCGTAAATCAAACGGCTGAGCATATCGCGGCCAAGCTCATCCGAGCCAAGCGGAAACCCTTCCGTCCCGATGGGACGCAGCCGGCGCAGCATGCTGCCAAAGGTCGGATCCTTCGGTGCAACAAATGGCGCAAAAATCGCCATCAGCACCATGACAAGAATACAAAATCCGGCAAACATCGCGAGCTTGTCGCGGCTGAACCGCCGCCACACACTGGTCCAGTAACCAGGTGAGCGCTCGAAAGGCACGGACGCAGGAAGCGCAGAAGATGCGGGCATGGTCAATCAGCTCCGCTGAATACGGGGATCGAGCGTCGATTGTACAAGATCGACCGCCAGATTGAGAACAACGAAAAATGTTGCGAGCACAAGGATGGTGCCCTGCAGCAGCGGCAGGTCGCGCTGAAAAATAGCATTGCCAAGCAGGAAGCCTGTGCCCGGCCATGAAAAAACGGTCTCGATCAGAATCGAGCCGCCGAGCAGATAGCCAAATTGCAGGCCCATCACCGCCAGCGCCGTTGGTGCAGCATTTTTCACGACATGCTTGAAAATACCCCAGTCGCGCAAGCCCTTGGCCCGCAGCCCGTCAATAAATTCCTGACTGAGGATTTCTGCCACCAGCGCCCGCACCGTGCGCGAAATGATTCCCATGGGAATG
>JBOFCU010000133.1:0-17894 GCA_051646285.1 Beijerinckiaceae bacterium | reverse complement strand
GCCGCATTGATGGCAGGCCTTGCCGAGAAAGGCCTGCTGCACAGGGATAAACTGTCTGCCCTTCAGCCTGCCCAGTTGAAGCCGCTGCTGGCGATGGCATGCAATGCTGCGGCGATAACGTGCACACGGATCGGAGCCGACCCGCCCCGGCGCGATCAGATATTCAGTGACTAGCACATGCGGCGTTTGATGGCAGTGTGATGACGCAGGATGCTTCAGGCTTGATCCCACGCCGCGCTTACCGCAGCAAAATGACCTGCGATCACCTGCACGGCCGCCGCGTCATTGACGCTGCCTGTCATCCAGGGTTCCACCACGTCGCCCCATACGGAGCGGCCAGCACAAAAGCCGCGCATCAACGGTTCGGACCTGGCGCGCTGCGCGACGTCACCGAACCCGTCAATGCTGCGCGCGATGGTAATGAGGCCACGGCAGCGCGGGTCATGCGCCCGCAAAATATCACCGCAATTTTTCCAGGCCTGTGGCGAAGGCTGATCTTCAATTACCCACCAGTCAGGCCGCACGCCACGGTCATAAACCCGGCGCAGCACGCGGGCGACTGTGTCTTCTTCCACCGGGCCATGGGGCGAAGCCAGTGTCTCCAGCAACAATTCCAGCCCATGGACGCGGCAAGCCTCGTGCAGCCGGATCAATTCGCGGTCAATCCGCTCCCAAAATTCTTCCGGCTCATCGGGATGAGCATAAAGAGCACATTTGACCGTGTGCGCCATGGGCCATTCACGCAACGCTGCACCAAGCGAGGCAGCCTCGAAATCAAGCGGGCGCGCATGCGGCTTGTCGACCGGGCGTGCCAGCCAGAGATTTTTTCCGTGGGCGGTAAACAGCGCCTCACGGCCCTGCCCGCCATCGAGAAACATGCCGTAACCATCACGGCCCCGTGACACCGTTGCGGCTGCATCAACCACCAAATTCTTGAAATGGGCGATGCGTTCGAGCGGCACATTGTGTTTCTGCGCCAAAGCGATCAGCGGCATCCGGTGATCAATGGACAGAATTTTCAAGGCGGCTGGCTGCGGCCGGCGTGTCGTCGCCCAATGCAGATCATTCAGAGCCTTGTCATGACGCAAGGCGAAATGGCTGCTGCCACTTTTGAGAAAAAATTGCAGTTCGTCCCACGTTGGATATTCAGCCGAACACAGCAGGCGCGATACGGCAAAGGCCCCGCTGGCATTGGCGTAGGTACAGCATGTTTCCATCGGCTCATCACGCAGCCAGCCGCGCAGAAATCCCGCCATGAATGCATCGCCGGCACCAAGCACATTATACACTTCGACGGGAAATCCGGGGCCACGAATACCCTCGTCGAGTGAATCGGGAATGGGCCCCGTGAACACGCTGCACCCCATCGGGCCGCGCTTGCAAACGAGCGTCGCCGCACTCAGCTTGCGCACCGCGCGCAGGGCCTCGATGCTGTTTTGCGATCCGCCCGCGATATGAAATTCTTCTTCCGTGCCGACGATCAGATCGCAATCACCAACAATCGTTTGCAAATGTGCCGTCACGCCTTCGGCGCGCACATAACGCTCCTCGCCCGCATCATGACCGGCAACGCCCCATAGGTTCGGGCGGTAATCAATATCGAAGGCGACCTTGCGGCCATGTTTTTTTGCAAAAGCGATGGCCTTGCGCTGTGCCGCATCCGTGTTTGGTTTGGAAAAATGCGTGCCGCTGACAACGATGGCGCGGGCTGACTTGATAAAATCTTCAGCAATATCGCTTTCATCCAACGCGGCATCAGCGCAATTTTCGCGATAGAAAATCAGGGGAAAGGTTTTGTCGTCGCGAATGCCCAAAATGACCAGCGCAGTGAGCCGCTGTTGATCCGTCTTTATGCCATCCGTATTGACACCTTCGCGCTGCAATTGCTCGACAATAAAGCGCCCCATTGCCTCATCGCCGACGCGCGTGATCACTGCCGTTTTCAGGCCAAGACGCGCACCGCCTATGGCGATATTGGTGGGGCAGCCGCCAACAGCTTTGGAAAAGCTGGCCATATCCTCCAGCCGCCCGCCGACCTGGCTGCCGTAAAGATCAACCGAGGAACGGCCAATGGTAATCACATCCAGCGGGGGGCGCGCACTTGCCATATCAAAAACTCAGTTATGTGTGCCAACAACAGCCTGGGCAAAATCGATGATTGCGCCAGACATCAATCCTGATTCATCCGCACACAGATAAGCGCAGGCGCGGGCAATTTCATCCGGGCTGACAAGCCGGCCCCAGGGCTGCGATTTCTGCGCCTCGGCAATCCAGCCCGGCTTGCGGTCATGATACTGAATACCGATAGCCTCTTCGCCCGGCGTATCCATCCAGCCGACATTCAAGCCATTGACGCGGATTTTTTGCCCCAGCATCGCAAAGGCGACATTTTTGGTCAGCGTCAGCAATGCGCCTTTCGACATGGAATAAGGCGTGAGAAAAGGCTGCCCGCCATGGGCGGACATGGACAAAATATTGACGATGCTGCCGGCAATTTTCTGCTTCTGCATCAGCGTAATTGCATCCTGCATCAGAAAAAAAGGAGCCTTCACATTCACGTCCATGATGTAATCATACATTTCCGGTGCTGTGTCCGTGATGGTGCCGCGGTCGGTCGAGGCGCCGGCGTTCACAAGGCAATCAACGCGGCCAAATTCTTTTTCGGCTGCCGGAATGATGCGGCGCACCTGGTCGAGCTGCGCCAGATCGGCCTGCACGAACAGGGCATGACAGCCACTGCCCGTGAGCGACTCCGCCACGGCCTTGCCGCGCGCGCCATTGCGCCCCACCAGTACGATGCCGGATGCGCCGCGCGCCGCAAACAGCCTTGCCACATGCTCGCCAAGCCCCTGAGTGCCGCCGGTAATGACTGCGACACGATTGCGCAGCGAGAGCATCTCAGTGGCCATGGTCGTTGTCGGCGTCGTCATGGGGTCATCACCTTGTTGTATTCCCTGCGGGGATAAGCCGCCCTTGCCTCTTGTGACGGCGCGCAGGTTGGCGCAAGAGAGGCGAGACATAAGCCGTCTAACAAACGGCGGCAATTGCGGCCCGCGCAAGTGCGGCCCGCTGTTTTGGTGAGGCCGGAATGATCGGGATTGGTTTGATTGGCACAGGCCGCATTGGCCGTATCCATGGCGGCAATGTTGCGGCGCACACTGGTGCAAGGCTCGTCAGCGTCGCGGATGCGTTACCGAAAGCGGCGGCGGATTTTGCCAAAAGCACGGGTGCCCGTGCCGAAACCGTTGCAGCATTGATCGCGGCGAAAGATGTTGATGCCGTGATGATCTGCTCGCCAACAGACACGCATGCCGACCTGATCGAGCAGGCGGTGCGGGCGGGCAAGGCGGTGTTCTGCGAAAAGCCGGTTGATCTCGACAGCAAACGCATCCGGGCCTGCCTCAAGGTTGTGGCCAAGACCGGCCAGCCGCTGATGATCGGCTTCAACCGCCGGTTCGATCCCCATTTCGCTACGGTGAAAGCCCGCATTCAGGCTGGTGAAATCGGCGCGGTTGAACTGGTCACCATTCTGTCGCGTGACCCATCCCCGCCGCCGGTGGAATATATCAAACGGTCTGGCGGGCTGTTCCGCGATATGATGATCCATGATCTCGATATGGCGCGCTTTCTGCTTGGCGAGGAACCGGTGGAGGTTCATGCCGCCGGCTCGGCACTTGTCGACAAGGCGATCGGAAGGGCTGGCGATGTGGACACAGCCGCCGTGCTTCTGAAAACGGCATCGGGAAAGATCGCGCAAATCTCCTGCTCGCGCCGCGCCACCTATGGCTATGACCAGCGCATCGAGGTGCATGGCGCGAAGGGGCTGTTGCGTGCCGGCAATGTCCAGGCAACAACCGTCGAACGGGCGGATGCGGGTGGATTTTCCACCGATCCGGTGCTGCCATTTTTTCTGGAACGCTATGCCGCCGCCTATCGCGCCGAGTTGGATGCGTTTCTGACGGCCATTGTCAAAAAGAAATCACCGGCCCCGTCCGGCGAAGATGGCCTGAAAGCACAAATGCTGGCAGATGCTGCAACACGCGCAGCGCAGTCGGGCAAAACCGTGAAGGTGTCATTGTGACCATTGATCCACAGATTTCCCGCCGTCATCTCGCTGCCATCGCCATTGCGCAGGAGCTTGGCGCGCTGGCGATGGACTATTATTCCAATCGTGAAAAGCTGGCTGTGACCATGAAGGGCACACAGGATTTTCTGACCGCTGCTGATGGCGCGGTCGAGGCACAATTCCGCAAGCGCATCGCCGAGGTTTTTCCGGGTGACGGGGTGATGGGCGAGGAAGCTGGCGGGGCCAATGCTGCGGACCTATGGATCATCGACCCGATTGATGGCACGGCCAATTTCGCGCGCGACGTGCCGCACTGGTGCATTTCCATCGGTTTCGTCAAAAACGGTGTGCCCGAATGTGGCGTCATCTATGCGCCGGTCATGAATGAAATGTACGACGCCATGCGCGGCGGTGGCGCGCGCCGCAACAACAAGCCCATCACGGTCAGCGGCGAAACGGACATGACCCGCGCGTCCATCGAAATCGGCTGGTCATCGCGCCTGCCATTTGCTGATTATGTGGCGATGGTGGCGCAGGTCGGCGCCATGGGGGCTGGAGCCAAGCGATCAGCCTCGGGCGCGCTTGGCCTGTGCTACGCAGCGGATGGCCGCACCGATGGCTATTGCGAGCTGCATATCAACAGCTGGGACGTGGCTGCCGGCATTGTGATTGCGCAGGAAGCCGGCGCCATCGTGAATGATTTCTTCGCGGGCGAAGGCCTGATGAAGGGCAACCCCATTCTGGCCGCCACACCGGCGCTGGCACCGGCGCTGGCCGGGCTGATGCGGTTGAAAATCTGACCACCGCACCACGTCCAAACTGTCATCACCCGTTCACAACGAGGAACGAGATGATTGACGCGCAACCTTGCGCGCTATTCAATCGCCGGCAAAACAATTTGCCAGAGGGAGGCTTAACCGTGATGACCACCAGACGACTTCTCAATTCCTTGCTTGCTGCCAGCGCATTGACGCTTGGTTATGCGTCATCGGCATCCGCGCAGCAGAATCTCGTGCTGTATTGCTCGGTGCAGGAAGAATGGTGCCGCGCCATGTCCACCGCTTTTGAGCGCGATACCGGCATCAAGGTTGCGATGACCCGCAAAAGCTCGGGCGAGACTTATGCCCAGATCAAGGCCGAAGCCTCCAACCCGCGCGGCGATGTGTGGTGGGGCGGCACCGGCGATCCGCACCTGCAAGCGGCGGAGGAAATGCTGACGCAGGAATATGAGTCGCCGATGAACAAGGATCTGCATCCCTGGGCGCTCAAGGCGTGGAAGGATTCCAAAAACCGCACGGTTGGCATTTATTCCGGCGCGCTCGGGTTCGGCTACAATACCAAGCAATGGGCGTCCAAGGGGTTGCCGGAGCCGAAGTGCTGGGCCGACCTTTTGCAGCCCAAACTCAAGGACGAAGTGCAGGTCGCTGACCCGAACTCGTCGGGCACATCCTACACCCTGCTCGCCACCGTGGTGCAGCTGATGGGTGAGGATAAGGGCTTTGAATTCATGAAAGGCCTGCACAAGAACATCAATCAATATACCAAATCAGGCGCAGCCCCGGCCAAGGCCACGTCGCTTGGTGAAACCACCGTGGGCATCACCTTCCTGCACGACATGGTGACCATGATCCTCGATGGCGGTCCGGTGAAAATCGTCGCGCCGTGTGAAGGCACGGGCTATGAAATCGGCTCCATGTCGATCATCAAGGGTTCGCGCAACATGGATGCGGCCAAGAAATTCTATGACTGGGCGCTGACGCCGGCGGCTCAGGCTCTCGGCGCGCCCAACAAGTCGTATCAAATCCCGTCCAACAAGGCGGCGCCGGTGCCGGAAGCGACACCGAAGATGGATCAGATCAAGCTGATTGATTACGACTTCGCCAAATATGGCTCGTCGGCCGAGCGCCGGCGTCTGCTGTCCAAATGGGATGCCGAAGTGAAAAATCTGGCCAAATAAGCTGGATTTTGCGACTTCACCTGTGACCGGAGTGACATGATGCGCAGGCTTCTTTCATCCACGATGCTGGCGGCGGGACTGGGTCTCGCCGCTGCTGTGCCAGCACAGGCACAGGAGCAGGTGACGGTCTATTGCTCCATTCTTGAAGAGCAGTGCCGCGAGGGTGCGGCCATGTTCGAGCGGGCCACCGGGGCCAAGGTTTCGATGGTGCGCAAAAGCACCGGCGAAGTTTATGCCCAGGTGAAAGCCGAAGCAGCCAACCCGAAAGCGGATGTGTGGTGGGGTGGGCCGGGCGAGCCGCATTTGCAGGCTGCGGCTGAGGGCCTTCTGGAGGAATATAAATCGCCAAGGGTTGCAGAGCTGCTGCCATGGGCGCAGATGCATGGGGAAAAATCCGGCTACAAGACGTCCGGCATTTATCTTGGTGCGCTCGGCATCGGCGTAAATACTGATGTGCTGAAAAAGAAGAATATCCCCGAGCCAAAGTGCTGGGCAGATCTGCTCGATGCCAAGTTCAAGGACGAGGTGCAGATTGCCGATCCCGCCTCTTCCGGCACGGCCTATGTGTTTCTTGCCACAACCGTGCAACGGCTCGGCGAAGACAAGGGCTTTGACTATCTGAAAGCCCTGCACAAGAATATCAATCAATATACGAAATCCGGCATTGCGCCGGTGAAAGCGACAGCGTTGGGCGAAACAGCGGTCGGCATTGCTTTCATGCATGACATGATTACGCAGAAATTACAGGGCGCGCCGATTGCGGTGATCGCCCCTTGCGAAGGCACGGGCTACGAAACCGGCTCCGTCTCAATTATCAAGGGTGGCAAAAATCTTTCCGTGGCGAAGAAATTTGTGGATTTCACGCTTTCGCCGGCAGCGCAGGACATCAATGCGAAGCTGAAGATCAATTCCATCCCGTCGAACAAGGCCTCGCTGCTTTCACCAGACGCACCCAAATTCGCTGATCTCAAGCTGATTGATTACGACACGATGCGCTGGGGCAAGCCTGAGGAGCGGTCGCGGCTACTGAAAAAATTCGACACAGATGTGAAGTCGCTGGCCAAATGAGCCGCAAGCCGACAGGGGCACTTGCCGTGCATTTTAACCCGCGATTGAGCCTGCTGGCCGCTGGCATACTCGCCAGCCTGGCCATGCCAGGACAATTTGCCGTTGCGCAGACGCAAACGCTCAGCCTGTATTGTTCCAATCTGGAAGAACAATGCCGCGCACTCGCGTCAGCCTTTGAGCGCCATTCCGGCATTACCGTGCGCATGGTGCGCAAGAGCACCAATGAATTTCTGACACAGATCAGGGCCGAAGCCAGCAACCCGCAAGGTGACGTATGGTGGGGCGGCCCGGCTGATGCGCACTGGGCTGCATCGGACGATCATCTGCTCGACGCCTACCGTTCGCCGGCGGTGGATGCATTATATCCTTGGGCAAAATCCCATGCTGAAAAAACCGGGTTTCGCACCACCGGCGTTTATGCCGGCGCTGTGGGCATTGGCTACAACAGCAAAATTCTGGCGGCAAAATCCATTGCACCGCCACGCTGCTGGGCTGACCTTGCTGATGGGCGGTTTGCGGGCGAAGTGCAGATGGCTGACCCGAGAGCTTCCGGCACATCTTATCTGTTTGTCACCATGACCCTGGAGCGCCTCGGTGAAACCGGCGGCTTTGGCTATCTCACGGCCTTGGCCAAGAACGTCAACCAGTTCACCAAATCGGGCACGGCGCCGGTCAAAGCTCTGGCTCTGGGCGAAACGGGAGTCGCCATTGCCTTTCTGCACGGCATGGCCCCGGAAATTAAAAGTGGCGCGCCCATTGTTACGGTTATTCCATGCGAGGGCACGGGCTATGAAATCATCGGCATGTCCCTCCTGAAGGGCGCGAAAAATCAGCAAGCCGCGAAAGCCTTTGTTGATTTTGCGCTTTCACGGGAGGCGCAATCCCTGAACGCCGCCCTCAATATTCCCGCGACGCCCGTGCGTGCTGATGCAACCCGCGCCGAAAATACACCGGATTTTTCAGCGGTGACATTGATTGATGCTGATGTCGCCAAATATGCCAACCGCACCATGCGGGCGCATATTCTGCAACGCTTCGACGCTCTCGTTCGCGGCGCAGGCCAATAGGGACAATACGCGCATGTCGAAGCAAGTGGCTGGCCATGAAACCGCGACCATGAATCGCTCGACGCGCTGGCTGATTGTGCTTGGTATTGCCGCCTTTGCACTGCTGCCATGGTACAAGGTGGAAGGCCTGAGCCTGACGGACTGGTCATGGCTTGCCGGATTTCCTTTTGGCAAATCGGGATCTGCCCTGGCGCTTGGCTTTGCCGGAACATGGTGGCTGCTGCCGCTGGCTTTGCCGCTTGCGCTGGCCCTGACGGTATGGGTCACCCATCGTGATGACCCGAAGCTGGCGACTATTTTATTCTGGGCCGGCCTGATCGGTCTGGTGCTGATGATCGCGCAAGGGTTTGCCATCCGCCACAATGGCTGGGGCTATGGCTGGCTTACGGCCTTGTCTGGTTCGCCCGGCCCACAACAGGCAGGCATGGGCATCGGCGCCTTTCTGGCCGCCACGGCATTCCTGGCCATGCTCTGTCACGGCCTTGCCTATGGTGGCTATTGCCGGGGTGATGTTTTTATTGTCACAGCCATCGGCACCATTGTTGCGCTGATTGCGGTCTTTGTATTCTATCCTGTCATTACCGTTCTCGAGAGCGCATTTCTCGACAATGCCGGAAATTTCTCAGCGTCGGAATTTCTCACGAAATTTTTCGACCGCTCGATCTGGGGGCTGGACTGCCTGACGGGCGGCACGCGCTGCGGTGTGGCCTGGAACACGGTGTTTCTGGCTGTGCTGGTGGGCGTGCTGACGACCGCGCTTGGCCTTGCCTTTGCGCTGATCGCGACGCGTACGAACTTCAAGGCCAAACCGCTGCTGCGGCTGTTGACCGTGTTGCCCATCATCACACCGCCTTTCGTGATCGGGCTGGCGCTAATCTTGATGTTTGGCCGCTCCGGGGTGATCAGCACCATTTTGTCGGACTGGTTTGATATTCCCCGTTCGCGCTGGATTTATGGCCTGCCGGGTGTACTGATTGCACAGCTGCTGGCCTTTACGCCGATTGCCTTTCTTGTGCTCATCGGCGTTGTGCAGGGCATTTCGCCGGCACTGGAGGAAGCCACGCAAACCCTGCGCGCCACGCGCTGGACAGCGTTCCGCACAGTGACATGGCCCCTGATGCGGCCCGGCATTGCCAACGCATTTCTGCTCGGCTTTGTGGAGAGCATGGCCGATTTTGGCAATCCGCTGGTGCTTGGCGGCAATTTTGAAGTGCTGTCGACGAAAATCTTTTTTGCTGTTGTTGGCGCCTCCGTTGATCCGGGCAAGGCGGCTGTGCTGGCCATTATCCTGCTGTTTTTCACGCTGGCGGCTTTCTGGGTGCAGCAGAGCTGGCTCGGTGACAAAAGCTACACCACCGTGACAGGCAAAGGCGATTCCGGTCTGCCGCAACCGCTGCCGAAAGGCGTGGCGATTGCATGTTATGCCACGGCTATTCCGTGGGCCATTCTAACTGTGGTGATTTATGCCATCATTCTGATGGGCGCTTTTGTGAAGGCGATGGGCCGCGACCATACCTTCACGCTTGAGCATTTCATCACCGCATTCCGCATCGAAATGACAGACCGCGGCTGGTTCTTTTCCGGATCAGCGTGGGATTCATTCCTCACGACCATCAAGGTGGCCGCCTACTCCGCACCGCTGACGGCGATGATCGGTATTCTCACCGCATGGCTTTTGACGCGCAACCGTTTTGCCGGGCAGAAAACATTCGAGTTCGGCACGATGCTGTCTTTCGCCATTCCCGGCACCGTTGTTGGCGTCAGTTATATTCTGGCCTTCAATATCCCGCCGATCGAATTGACGGGCACCGGCCTCATTCTCATCATCTGCTTTATTTTCCGCAATATGCCCGTGGGTGTGCGCTCGGGCATTGCGGGGCTTTCGCAGCTCGACAAGTCACTGGACGAGGCCTCGCTGACGCTGGGCGCGCGCTCCTTCACGACGCTGCGCCGGGTGGTGCTGCCCTTGCTGCGGCCAGCCATCGTGGCCTCGCTTGTCTACAGCTTCGTGCGCTCGATGACCGCCGTCAGCGCGGTGATTTTCCTGGTCTCGGCCGAATATAATCTTGCCACGACCTATATTGTGGGCCGCGTCGAAGCGGGCGAGTTTGGCCTCGCCATCGCCTATTCTGCTGTGCTGATCGTGGTGATGATCATTGCGGTCGGCCTCATTCAGCTCGCTGTCGGCGAACGCAAGCTCGGCCGGCGCAACAACAATGCTGTCATTGTTGGCGGCGCATAATTTTCAGGTGAAATAACAATGAGCCGCAACGGTCCTGCTTCCGTCGAGTTTCGCAACGTCTTCAAAAAATATGGCAGCGTTGCGGCCGTGAACGATGTGTCATTCACCATCGACCCTGGCACGCTGGTCACGCTGCTCGGTCCGTCAGGCTGCGGCAAGACCACGACATTGCGCCTGATTGCCGGGCTTGAAATGGCCACCTCCGGCACCATCACCATTGGTGGGCGCGATGTTACCAACCTCTCCGCCTCTGACCGTGATGTCAGCATGGTGTTTCAGAGCTACGCGCTGTTTCCGCACATGAGTGTGCTGGAAAATGTGGCCTATGGACCATCCGTGAGTGGTGTGCCGAAGGCGCAGGCGCATGCGATGGCGCTGGATAAACTGGAGCTTGTTGGGCTGAAGGGCTATGACAAGCGCATGCCTTCAGAATTATCGGGCGGCCAGCAGCAACGTGTGGCCGTTGCGCGCGCGCTTGTGCTGGAACCGCAGGTGCTGTTGTTTGATGAGCCCTTGTCCAATCTCGATGCCAAGCTGCGCCGCCGCGTGCGCGAAGATATTCGCCGGCTGCAACGTGATCTCAATCTCACCGTGGCCTATGTGACGCATGATCAGGAAGAGGCTCTGGCGGTTTCCGACCGTGTGATTGTCATGGCCAATGCGGTGATTGCGCAAACGGGCACACCGCGTGAATTGTATGAATCACCGGCCAGTCTTTTTGTGGCGGACTTTATTGGCGATTCCAATCTGGTGGATGCGGAGATTGCCGGGATCAACGGCTCTCTGGCCGATGTGCGCCTTGCAGGCGTGCCGCTGAAATTGCCGCATCGCAATGTCAAAACCGGGTCTGGTAAAATCGCGATCCGCCCGGACTCGATTCATCTGGCCACGGAAAAATTGCCGGATGCGATGGAAGGGTCCATCGCTCATGCAGCCTATCTCGGCAAACATATGGAATATACCGTCGCCACAGCGGCGGGAGAATTGTTTGTCATCGACAAGCGAGTGCATCAGCCGATTGCCATCGGGTCGAGCGTATCGGTGACATTTGATGCGCGCGGCATGACGCTGGTGCCGGTCTAAGGACTTGGCTCTTAGCTGCGGCGCGCCTTGATTTTTGCCCGGAGCAGCGGCAAGGCTGACGGATAGAGCAAGACCAGCGCCAGACTGTAGAGCGCGGCACCAACAGCCACTGCGATGGCCATGCCGGGCCAGCCTGCCGCCAGCCCGCGCACGGCCCAGACGCCTGCACTCATCACCGCCGTGGCCAGCGCAATGCGCGCCATGTCCCCCCAGCGGATGCGCAAGCCCAGCAGTGCAACCGCAAGATAAAATCCAAACGCGGTCATGACACCATGGGCGGCGGTCGCGCCGGCAACCGCACCGACCGTGCCGCCGAAATAAACGCCGGCAACGCAGCCAATGATGGTGGCAACTGCCTCCATCACCGTAATGGTGACAGCCCACCCGGTGCGCTCATGCAGCAGGAAAACCTGATCGGCGAAATGGACCCGGAGATTGCGCAGCACACCGGATAAAAGAGCCAGCGGCAGCACGGCAATGGTTACTGCCCAATAGGGTTCGGCCACCAGCCATTTCACCAAAGGCTCATTGATAAGGAAAATGCCTGCAGCGGCTGGCGCCAATATGCCGGTCAGCAATGAGCCATTGAGCGCGATCTGCGCAACGCCCTGCGCCTTGTCACCGGCATTGAAGGACTGCACGGCGAGCGGAAACGCCGCCGCTGTCACCAGCATCGCTGCGGTGGAGGACAGGCGCTGGCCCAGCCCCCAGCCGACGGAAATCAGCCCGAGCTCAACAGCACCGCGCAAATGCTCCACCACCACTCGGATGCCGTTGACGCTGACCCATGTCAGCAACCCGCCGAAAAATAATGGCAGGCCGTAGCGCAGCACGGCGCCAATCACATCTGTGCCGGGACGGCCCGGCGTGAAGCCTGCCCCAGAGCGCACCCACACCCATGGCAGAATGGCCGCTTGCGCGAGGGCATAGCCCAGCAGCGCCATGGCGGGGCGGGCACCCCAGATCTTTGTGAATATCAATCCAAGCGCCAGCCCCACGACCGGGCCAGCCACTTGTGCCACTGTGTAGCAAGGCACATCGCCGCCGGCGCGTGCCCGCTCGGAAAAATGCTGTAAAAGGGAGCGCGTCACGACAAATGCGCAGGCGATGATAATCAGCTCCGCATCCGGCTTTTCGCCCAGCAGTGGCAGCAAAATCGCGACGAAGGCGATCTGCACCACGATCGATATGTAGAGAATGGTCGTTTCTGTGCGCTGAAAATGATCACGCTGGCTGCCAGCATCGAACGCGTCGCGATAGCGCAGCACGGTCAAAGACCACCAGGACAAGGCGAAGTAAAACGCCAGTTCCTGAAAGGCCATGATGAACATCAGCACGCCATAGGGGCCGGGCGGCATGACATGCGTCCACACCACAGCCGCCACGAACAAGAACAGCGGCGCGAGCAGTTGAGCCGGAAGATACATCAGGGTCTGGCGCAGAAGCATGGGTCTGGCCTAAACAGGTATCGATAAAATTGCGAGCAATGGATGATGAGACGGTGAACGCCAGCCCTGATGCGACAACAGTGACAGGCAAGCCCGCGCGCTGGCTTTTGCTTGACGTGATGCGCGGCATCGCTGTCGTGGCGATGATCATTTACCATTTCACCTGGGATTTAAGTTTTTTTCGTTACATCAGCGCGGATGTGGCAACCTCGCCGGGCTGGTCGCTGTTTGCCAAATCGATAGCAGCGAGTTTTCTGTTTCTGGCCGGTGTCAGTTTTGCGCTGGCCACACGGCACGGGTTTGACCGCATCGGGTTCAGGAAGCGGCTGATCATGATTGCGGTGGCGGCGCTGGCAGTATCCATCGGCACGGCTTACGCTATGCCGCATGCGCCGGTTTTTTTCGGAATTCTGCATTGCATTGCTGCATCCAGCCTGCTGTTGCTGCCTTTCCGCCAGCGTCCCGCATGGATGGCGCTTGGCGCGGCTGGGCTGATTTTTATTGCACCCATTCTGTTTGCCTCTGCCGCATTTGACGGCAAGGGCTTGGCCTGGCTTGGCCTGAACGTCACCCCGCTCAGCACGGTTGATCATGTGCCGCTGCTGCCATGGTCCGGATGGGCGCTGCTCGGCTTTGGGCTGATGCGGCTTTTTCTGACATCGCCAGCATCAGCGCATTGGGCGGCATGGCAACCGCGCAGCCTGCTGCCGCGCGGGCTGATTTTTTCCGGACGGCACAGCCTCGCGATTTATTTGATTCATCAGCCCCTGCTGATGGGGCTTTTGTCGCTCGCCGCACCTGTTCATGACGGGGCTGGCGGATTTGCGGACTCCTGCCGGCGCAGTTGCGCCAGGGAAAGTTCCGACACGCTTTATTGCGTGCGCTATTGCAATTGCATGCAGACTGAATTGCAGGCCCGCCCCTTGTGGCCCAATGTCTTGCGCAATGCGCTGACACCGGACCAATTGCGCGAAGCCGCCGCGCTGGCAGCGCAATGCCAGCGCAGCCCTTGAATGCATCAGCGCGAAATGCGCGGAAATCGCTGATTTCACAATCTAGTTTGGATATTCTGATCGCCTTTTACGCCTTGACAGTGCGCGGCAAAAAGCGCCGACTGCGTGCACGATTGCATTTCGTCAGGTTTATGCTGCCAAAGGGAGTGACTCATGATGCACCGCAGACATTTGCTGGCCATTTTGTGTGGTGCGGTCACGCTGGCGGCCGCAGCGCCCGCCCAGGCTGCACCGTTGCAATCCATCGCAGCCGCCACCGGGCCAGAGACCGAGAATGCATTGTTGACGCAGGTGCGGCGCGGCGGGCGCGGCAGAGGCGGCGGATGGGGCCGCGGCAGGCGTGTGGGCTGGCGGCGGGGACGTGGCCGTGCCTGGGGCCGCCGCAGGCGCTTTGGCTGGTAACGCATACAACAAAAGCTGCGCAATCCTATTGCGCAGCTTCGATCATCCTCAATTCCATTGCCTTATGCGGGCGGAATGAAAGGTTGCGCAATTTTCTGAAAAACCGGCAATGATTCCAGCCCTTCAGCATCGCGCGCCAATGCAGGAAATTGCGCCATCGCAATCAAGCCGGGATGGGCATCGGCCAGAAAGCGCAAGGCCACGGCCACAGCAATATCGGCATGGCTGATTGTATCGCTGAACCAATAGGCCGTGGAACGCGCCGCCCGCTCCTGCTCCAAGACCGACAAAACGGATTCGATTTGCAGCCGGCACCGGCTGACCCAAATCTCCGATGCGATATCGTGCAAGCGCATTTCGTAAAACAGGCTGACCGCTTTTTCTGCAACGCCTGTGGCCAAGGCCGCAATCCTTAGTGCCTGATGCCGCGCCGGTTCCTGACGCGGGAACATCGCTTTTTCCGGCGTCACGGTGTTATCAAGATAATCCAGAATGCTGTGGCTTTCGATCAGCACCTCGCCATGATCAAGCACGAGTGTCGGCACACGCGACAGCGGATTGTACGCCCTGATTTTTTCCGTATCGCCAAAGGCCGACCATGGGCGGTGCTCAAACGGCATGCCGTACAGTGTCAGCGCGATGCCGACACGGCGCACAAAGGGCGAATCATATTGTCCGATCAGAATCATGATTGGCTCCCTCCGGCCTGACGGCTGTTGCATCCCGAACCCGGCAGAACTGATGCATGAGGATGCGCCGGGCGACCAATCAATTTATTCTATCGCACCCATTCAGAAAATGGCGCAAGGCAAGGCCACACCGTCCGTGATCCTTATCCTGATTTTTAGCCCGCTCAGGGATGGAGGTGCGCGCCCCTCACCGCCTGCGCTGCGCCCGGCCGTTGCCATGGCCCTCCCCGGCTGCGGCCGCAACCATGGTTTTGTTGACCTTGCGGGCCAATTCCGCCAAGAACGTCGCGCGGGCGTCGTTATGTCAGCCATTTGCACCCGCGCAGCCCATCCGCCCTGCGGCACAGGCATCGTTTTTCCCAGGTCTTCATGCAATCGCCCATGCACGCTCAACCCAGCGCCCACCCCTCTGGCAAGGCCCTTTCGGGCGGGAGTATCCCCACCGCGCGGCCCTTGTTTTCCTACAAGAAATACTGGGCACACCGGTATGGCACGGCACCGTTCTTCCCCATGTCGCGGGCAGAGATGGACGTGCTGGGCTGGGATTCCTGCGATGTCATCCTTGTCACGGGTGACGCCTATATTGATCACCCCAGCTTCGGCATGGCGCTGGTGGCGCGGCTACTGGAAGCGCAGGGCTTTCGTGTCGGCATCATTGCGCAGCCGGACTGGCGGGACGCGTCCGCCTTCCGTGCGCTGGGTCAGCCGAATGTGTTTTTCGGCGTCACCTCCGGCAACATGGATTCGATGGTGAACCGCTACACCTCGGATCGCCGCCTGCGCCACAATGACAGCTACACGCCAGGTGGCGAGGGCGGCAAACGTCCCGACCGGGCGGTCATCGTCTATGCCCAGCGCTGCCGGGAGGCCTTCCCTGAAGCGCCCATCATTCTCGGCGGCATCGAGGCCTCGCTGCGCCGTATCGCGCATTATGATTATTGGTCGGACAAGGTGCGCCGTTCGATCCTGATGGATGCGAAGGCCAACCTGCTGCTCTATGGCAATGCCGAGCGGGCGCTGGTTGAAGTGGCGCACCGGATTGCGGCTGGCGGTATCCAGCAGGATTTCTCCGACGTGCGCGGGATCGCCTTTGTGCGCAACGCCACGCCCGAGGGGTGGATCGAAGCATCCGCCGATGACATCGATAGCCCTGATGAGGGCATCCGGCGCAAACACATGCAGGATATGCCGACGGTGATCCGCATGCCGTCCTACGAACAGGTGGCGGCCGACAAGGAAACCTATGCCCGTGCCTCCCGCGTGCTGCACAAGGAAGCCAACCCCGGCAATGCGCTGCCGCTGATCCAGCGCCATGGTGACAAGGAGCTGTGGCTGACCGCACCGCCAATTCCGCTGACAACGGCGGAAATGGACGGCGTTTATGATCTGCCCTATGCGCGCGCGCCGCACCCCGATTACAAGGGGCAGAAAATTCCCGCATGGGAGATGATCCGTCATTCCGTCACGATCATGCGCGGCTGCTTTGGAGGCTGTTCCTTCTGCTCGATCACCGAGCATGAGGGACGCATTATCCAGTCGCGGTCCGAAGAGTCGATCTTAAAGGAAATCGAGACGATCCGCGACAAGACCGAAGGTTTTACCGGCGTCATTTCCGATATTGGCGGGCCCACAGCGAATATGTACCGCATCGGCTGCAAGGACCGGGAAACAGAGGCGGTGTGCCGCCGCCCGTCGTGCGTTTATCCTGATATCTGTAAAAACCTCAACACCAGCCACGATCCGCTGATCCAGCTTTACCGCAAGGCGCGGGCTGTGCCGGGCGTGAAAAAGGTCAATGTCGCCTCAGGCGTGCGCTATGATCTGGCGGTGGAAAGCCCGGAATATGTGAAGGAACTCGTCGAGCATCATGTCGGCGGGTATCTCAAGATTGCGCCCGAACATACAGAGGATGGGCCGCTTTCAAAAATGATGAAGCCCGGAATCGGCAGCTACGAAGCCTTCAAAAAATTGTTCGATGAGGCGGCGAAAAAGGCGGGCAAGAAATATTTCCTCATTCCCTATTTCATCGCGGCCCATCCCGGCACCACGGATGAGGACATGATGAATTTGGCCCTGTGGCTCAAGAAAAATGGTTACAGGGCCGATCAGGTTCAAACCTACCTGCCCTCGCCGATGGCCCTGTCCACCGCCATGTATCATACGGGATTTGACCCGCTGAAGCCGGTGCGGCGCGGCGTCTCAGAGCCGGTGGATACCGTGCGTGGCTTGCGGCAGCGGCGGCTGCACAAGGCTTTCCTGCGGTACCATGATCCCGAAAATTGGCCGCTTCTGCGTGAGGCGCTCAAAGCCATGGGCCGTGCTGACCTGATCGGGCAAGGCAAGCATCAGCTTGTGCCGAACTGGCAGCCCGCCGGCACTGGGCTGCCCGGTGCAGGCAAACGCCCCGGCCAGAAGCCCGGCCCGCGCAGCGGCGCGCCCCAACAAGGTGGGCAACGATTCCTGACCAAAGGTGTCTTGCCCCGCCGCCCGGTTAAATAAGGGCAGCCAATTCCCTGATCCGCATGCACGGCGAAGCTGAGATGACATTCAGTCAGGCCGTTGCATAAATCGTTTCCGCCGCCTTAAATGCGATGGAATGGATCTGCCCGCTGCCCGGCAGCTGCGGGAGATTGTCCACCCCCGCCGCAGGCGTAAAGCCCGGCGTATTATCCTGCGTCGTGCGCCGGTCGGTCTGGAAATAAATTGTTTCCGCCGTGCCTGTTGTGCCATTGGTGCGCGTGAATAATCCCTGAAAGCCGCGATCATGCCCGGCATTTGTGCCGGTGACATCACTGCGCATCAGTGAAATCGATGCAATGCCGGCTTCAGCCAGCGTCTGCAACTCGCCCGCATCGGTGA
>JBOFCU010000108.1:0-12872 GCA_051646285.1 Beijerinckiaceae bacterium | reverse complement strand
TTGCCCGTGAGGCGGGAATTCCCCACCAGGAGCTTGATGCTGATTTGTGCACAGCGATCGAGCCGGCACTGGTGGCGCGTGAAGCGCCATTGCACAGCGGATTATTTCTGCCCGATGATGAGGCGGGGGATTGTGCGCTTTTCGCGCAAAACCTGCATGAATGGCTGCGCAGTGCCGGTGTTCAATTCCATTTTGGCACGCAGATAAAAGGCATTGCGGTCAGTGATGCGGCGCGCGTGCAGGGTGTGATGATCCGCTCAGTTTCCGGAGCGGATGAATTTTTGGAGGCTGATGCGGTGGTGCTGGCCGCTGGCGTGGACAGTGTCGCGCTGGCCAGGCCGCTGGGCATTGATTTGCCGCTGTATCCGGTCAAGGGATATTCGGTCACGCTCGATGTCAGTGATCCGGTTTTCGCGCCCAAAGCCGCAGTGATTGATGAAGCCTACAAAACGGCGATGACGCGCATGGGCGAAAAGGTCCGCATCGCAGGCACGGCAGAATTGTCGGATCATGATCTGACGCCCAAGCCGGTGCCATGCGAGACATTGTTGAAAATGGCGCGCGAATGGTTTCCACGTGGTGTTGCTGTGCCTGAGCAGCCGGAGTTTTGGGTGGGCCGCCGCCCGATGACGCCTGATGGGCCGCCTTTGCTGGGGCCAACTGCCATTGCCGGGCTGTTCCTGAATGTCGGCCATGGCTCGACAGGCTGGGCCATGTCGCTGGGTTCAGCCAAATTGGTTGCGGAATGCGTCACACAACAGCAGCCAAGCCTGTCGCTGGATGGCTTGACGATGGCGCGCTATGCCCCCGGCTCAAAATGATATGTGCAGCCGCTTTTGTTGTGACGCAGCGGCGTGCGGAATGTGGAGTGGATATGATGCATCTTGATGAACAGGCCTATGCCGCTTTTATCGGGCGCAGCCAGATGGCGGAGGATGTCGTTGTTTCGGGCCCGATGCGCCGCCTTGCTGCGACGCTGGACCGTGACGAACCGGAATTGAAACCGGGTGAGGCCATTCCACCCTCCGGGCACTGGCTGCTGTTTTTACCCCATTACCGCCAGTCGGAGGCGGGCCCGGACGGACATGCCGCCCGTGGCGGGTTCTTGCCGCCTGTGCCGCTGCCGCGCCGCATGTGGGCGGGCGGACGCTTGACATTCACCGATGCGCTGCGTGTCGGTGATACGGTGACAAAAACCTCCACGATCAAGAATGTGCAGGTGAAAAATGGCCGCACCGGCGCCTTGTGTTTCGTGCTTGTCGAGCACCGGTATGAAACCGCCCGCGGCCTTGCGCTGCTGGAAGAGCATGACATTGTTTATCGCGGCATTGCCCCGGCAGGCGCGCCAGCACCCGCTTATGAGAAGGCGCCGCAAGGCACATGGCGCGAAACGGTTGTGCCAACGGATCTGATGCTGTTTCGCTATTCGGCCCTGACCTTCAATGGCCACCGCATTCACTATGACCGCAAATATGTCACGCAGGTCGAAGGCTATCCGGGGCTGATTTTCCACGGTCCGCTGCAGGCGACCATGCTGATGGATCTGGCAGTGAGAAAAACCGATGGCAGGCCGCTCACTTCGTTTTCTTTCCGCGCCATCAAACCGGTTTTTGACCTGGAGCCATTATATGTGTGTGGCCAGATGACCAGTGCAGCCAGTGCCGATTTCTGGGTTGAGGATTTTGCCGGTGACCTGTGTATGAAAGCACAGGCCACTTTTTGACGGGGGAAGGCGCGCGCTCAAGCCGTCGCGCGCTGGTCCCAGTTGAGAATGGCTTCGAGCAGAACCTGCCCGCCATCAGCGGCAGCCTTGAAGGTAATTTCCTCCGCCTCATTGTGCGAAACGCCATCCTTGCAGGGCGTGAAAATCATTGCAGCCGGGCATATTTTTGCAACATAGGCCGCATCATGACCCGCACCGGAAAAAATATCCTCTGTCGTCAGGCCCAGTTTGGCAGCACCCGCCCGCACGCAGGCGATGGCATCGGCATGGAACGGCACGGCGGGTGAATGCCAGTAGACAGAGACCGCGCTGCTGACGCCGCGCTTGGCTGCAATCGCCGCTGCTGCTTTTTCAACGGCGCCGCGCATGGCGGTCAGGGCCTCATCGCTGGGATTGCGCAAATCCACCGTGAGTGTGACATCGCCCGGCACGACATTGCGCGATGGGTTAGCGATGGCCAGCGTGCCAACAGTCGCGACGCCAGAGCCAATGCTGGCTGGAATTTTTTCAATCGCCGCCATCAATTCGGCGGCGGCAGCGAGCGCATCCTTGCGGCGGTTCATCGGTGTTGTGCCGGCATGGGAATCCGCGCCGGAAAATGTCACATCAAGCCAGTTGATGGCCTGCACCAGGGTTACCACGCCAATATCCCGCTCTTCGGCTTCAAGAATGGGTCCCTGCTCAATGTGCAGTTCGAAATAGGCGGATAAAGCCTGCGGGGCCTTGTCTTTTCCGCGATAACCAATCGCCTCGATCGCGCTGGAAAAACTGACGCCATCCGGATCCGTGCGGGTATCGGCATAATGCTGGTCGAAAATACCGGCATAGACACCAGAGCCAAGCATGGCGGGCGAAAACCGCGAGCCTTCTTCATCCGTCCAGTTGATCAGAAGCAGCGGATGCTCGGTCTGATAATTCATGGCATGCAGCGTGCGCAACACCTCAAGCCCGGCCAGCACGCCGAGAATACCATCATATTTTCCACCTGTGGGTTGCGTATCGAGATGGCTGCCGAAGGCAATCGGCGCCTTTGTCGCATCACGCCCCGCGCGATGCACAAACATGTTGCCGACACTGTCGATGGTGAGGGTGCAGCCCATCGCATCCGCCTGTTGCCGGAGCCAGTCACGCACCTGCTTGTCTTCCTGCGACAAGGTCAGGCGGCGCACACCGCCTTTGGCCGTGCCGCCGATTTTGGCTGTTTCATGCAATGTGTCCCACAGGCGGGCCGCATCAATTTTCAAATTCGGGCGCATGACAGCAACTCACTTTTGCAGGCGCGCGAGACGGCTTTGCGCATTTTCGCACACCATGATGATGGAAGGGACGGCTTGGTCCCGGTCTATGCGGGTGGATTCCCGTTCGCAAATCACTACGGAAAGCCCGGCATTGTCAGCGCATTGGCGCAGATAGTGTTCCTGATGCCAATAGCGCCGGTCCGCACCAATGGCATAGCTGCCATCCCGCGCGTTTTTTTCGCCATCCTGCACCGTGAAAGCAAACAGCCCGCCGCGCAACAGCACCCGTTGCGCATGCGTGAAAATAAAATCCAGCGCGCCGATATAAACAAACACATCCACGGCGGCGGCGAGATCATAATGGTTGTCCGGCGCGCCTGTCAGGTAATCCTCCAGCGTGCCGGCTGTGAGGGCATCATAAATGCCGCGCTTTTTTGCCTTTTCCACCATGCGCGGTGCCAGATCAACACCGGCCAGATAACGGGCATGGTCCGCAATGGCCGCGGCAAACAGGCCGGTGCCACAGCCCAGATCAAGCACCCGGTCAAATGTGCGCGCATGGCCTGTGATGGCGCAGGCGCGCCATGTCGCATCCCGCACCAGTTCAGGTCCGCGATAGGCCAGATTTTTTACCAGGTGGCGGTCGAAACGGCCCGCATATTGATCGAACATGTCGCGCACATAATCTGCGCTGATCGACGGCATATCGGCGGGTGCTGCCCCTAAGGCTGCAAGCGCGACGCGCCCGCCATGGTGGTCTGCCGGGTCAAGGCCTGCACAGCGCTGAAAGGCGGCGATGGCCGCATCCCTGTTGCCCAATTCCGATTGCGCATCACCCAGCGCAAACCAGGCCGGCGCCCAGTGCGGCACCAGCTCCAGCACCTGGGCCAGCATCTCGGCAGCGGCGGCGTGGTTGCCTTCACGCGCATCAGCCTGCGCATATTCGAAACGGCGATCCGCGATCAGATCACCGGAGGATGAAACAATCCGGCTCATGGACAATCCGGCTCATGGGCAGCCAATGGGTCAAAGCATCTGTGGGACGCACATCTCTAGAACATGGCGCGAAGGAGTGGCAACGGATTTTGATCGCAGGCCAGCGCGCAATCCTGAACACGGCCAGGCCACCACCATTGCGGTGCAGGCGTCAAACCATAAGCTGATCTATGGAAAAATCGATTTCCATGTCTATTTATCCCGCACAATGCTCGCCACCGATCTCGTCATGCCCGTGCGCGAAGGGCTTTATTCGCCCGCCGGGCAATTTTACATTGATCCCGTTCGCCCGGTCGCGCGCGCGCTGATCACCCATGGCCACAGCGACCATGCGCGCGCCGGCCATGGTGCTGTGCTGGCAACGGCAGAAACGCTGGGCATCATGGCGGTGCGTTATGGCGAAGGCTTTACGCAGGCGCGGCAGACCGCTGCCCTGGGGCAGACACAGCATGTGAACGGTGTCGCCGTCACATTTTTTCCGGCAGGGCATGTTCTCGGTTCAGCACAAATTCTGCTGGAGAAGGGTGGATTGCGGCTCGTCATTTCTGGTGATTACAAGCGCGCCGCAGATCCGACCTGCGCGCCGTTCGAGGTGGTGCGCAGCCATGTTTTTATCACGGAAGCCACATTCGGCCTGCCGGTGTTCACCCACCCGCCCTTGCAGGCGGAGATTGATAAATTGCTGCATTCCCGCGCCCTGTTTCCCGCGCGCACCCATCTCATCGGCGCTTATTCTCTCGGCAAGGCGCAGCGCATGGTCGCGCTGCTGCGGCAGGGCGGGTATGACCGGACGATTTATATTCACGGCGCCATGGAAAAGCTGATGGCGTATTATCAGCAGCGCGGCATTGCACTGGGCCGCATCGAGAAAGTGACGGCAGATAATCGGAAAAAATTGGGTGGCGAGATTGTTATCTGTCCGCCATCGGCCATTCAGGATCGCTGGGCGCGGCATTTTCCGGATCCTGTCACGGGCTTTGCCTCAGGCTGGATGCGCATTCGTGCCCGTGCCCGGCAACGGGGCGCAGAATTGCCGTTGGTGGTGTCTGACCATTCCGACTGGCCTGAATTGTGTGCGACCATTCTCGAAACGGGCGCAGAGGATATTTGGGTTACGCACGGGCAGGAGGATGCCCTGTGCCATTGGTGCGGCACCAAGGGCCTGCGTGGCCGTCCGCTCAATCTCATCGGTTATGGCGATGAAGGCGAGGCCGAACCGGATGAGGCGGCCGCGCCTGTGGTGGCGGATGGGCTGCTGTGAACCGGTTTGCTGCCCTGCTGGACCGCCTGGCGCTGGAGCCGCGCCGCAATGCCAAGCTGACATTGCTGGAGGATTATTTTCGCCGCACCGCTGATCCGGCCCGTGGCTATGCCCTTGCGGCCATGACAGGCGCGCTCTCTTTCCGCTACGCCAAACCGGCGCTGGTGCGTGCGCTGATTGCCGAGCGCGTCGATCCCGTTCTGTTTCAGTTATCCTATGACTATGTCGGGGACTTGTCGGAAACGGCCGCGCTGCTGTGGCCAGCCAGCCAGACTGCGCAACAGGATTTTGATCTCGCCGAAATTGTCGAGACACTGGAGCACGCCGCGCGCGCGCAAATTCCGGCGTTGCTAACGCGCTGGCTCGACGGGCTGGATGAAACCGGGCGCTGGGCGCTGCTGAAACTTGTCACCGGCGCGTTGCGCATTGGCGTGTCCGCGCGGCTGGCCAAAGCCGCTGTCGCGAAAATGGCCGCGCGGCCTGCCGATGATGTCGAGGAAATCTGGCACGGCCTGTCACCGCCCTACCGCGAATTGTTCGGCTGGGTGGAAGGCCGCAATGCGCGGCCTGAATCCGGCAATCCTGCACCATTTCGCCCGCCTATGCTGGCCCACCCGCTGGAAGAGGCGGATTTTGCCACGCTCGATCCTGCGGCCTTCGCAGCCGAATGGAAATGGGATGGCATCCGCGTGCAGATTGCCTCCGGCCGTGGCGTTGATGGCCGCATGACCTGCCGGCTCTATTCGCGGTCCGGCGACGATATTTCCGCAACATTTCCTGATCTGCTGGAGGCTTTTCAGGATATCGATGGCGTGATTGACGGCGAATTGCTGATCCGCCGGGATGGCCTGATTCAGACTTTCAACACCCTGCAACAGCGCCTCAACCGCAAGGCTGTCATGCCGAAACTGATCGCGGATTTTCCGGCTCATGTGCGCGCTTATGATCTGCTGGCGGAGGCGGGTGAAGATGTGCGCGCCCTGCCATTCGAGGCGCGCCGGCTGCGTCTGGAAAAATGTGTGGCGCGCATCAATCATCCCGCGCTTGATCTCTCGCCGCAGATTATCTTTCAAACCTGGGACGAACTGGCCGCAGCCCGTGCTGAACCTGCCGGTGATGATGCGCAGGCCATTGAAGGCTGCATGATCAAGCTGCGCACCAGCCCCTACGTGCCGGGCCGGCCCAAGGGTCTGTGGTTCAAATGGAAACGTGATCCCCATGAGGTGGATTGTGTGCTGATGTATGCCCAGCGCGGCCACGGCAAACGCTCATCCTATTATTCTGATTTCACCTTCGGGGTCTGGCGCGGTGACGGGCTGGTGCCTGTCGGCAAGGCCTATTTCGGCTTTACCGATGACGAGCTGATTCAGCTCGACCGCTTTGTCCGCAACAACACGCTCAACCGCTTCGGCCCGGTGCGCGAGGTCGAGCATGGCAAGGACAAGGGGCTGGTGCTGCAAATTGCGTTTGAGGGTTTGCAGCGCTCGACCCGGCACAAATCCGGCGTTGCCATGCGCTTTCCCCGTATCGCCCGCATCCGCTGGGACAAGCCGCCGGCTGAGGCGGATCATCTCGAGCAGCTTGAACGTCTGCTGAAAGAGTGACGGCAGCGGCGATAAAATAGTCTGCCGGGGTTGCCTTTGTTGCGCGCATTCGCGAACAACATTGGGCAAGGTGCTTGCATCTTGCGCGCGCGCCCGCAAAGATGGGCGGGCATGCAGCAAAAATGGCAGCGGCAACAAACATAACAAGCCGCGTTATATCGTCCGGGGGGAAAACCGATTGGCTGACCAGATCCGTATTATCATCGCAGACGACCATCCCCTTGTGCGCAGCGCATTGCGTCAGGCGGTTGAGGCGCGCATTGCGGATTCCGCTGTCACCGAGGTTGGCTCATTTGAAGAAACGGTTGCCGAGATCAACAAGGCAGGGGATTTTGACCTGTTGCTGCTCGATCTCAACATGCCGGGTGCGGAAGGATTTTCGGGGCTGATGTATCTGCGCGCCCAGCACCCGGGCATGCCGCTGATTGTGGTGTCGGGCAATGAAGACCCCGGCGTGATCCGGCGCTGCATGGGCTTTGGCGCATCGGGGTATATTCCCAAAACCGTCAATGCCGAAACAATGGGGAACGCGATTCAGTCCGTGCTTGACGGGGAATCATGGACGCCGCCGGATGTCGATTTGAATCAGGCTGCGGACAAGGAAACGGGCGAACTGGTGCGCAAGCTCGCCAGCCTCACGCCCCAGCAGGTGCGTGTGCTGATGATGCTGTCGCAGGGCCTGCTCAACAAGCAGATTGCCTATGAACTCACGGTGTCCGAGGCGACCGTGAAAGCGCATGTGTCCGCGATTTTGCAGAAGCTCGATGTGGACAGCCGCACGCAGGCAGTCATTGCAGCCTCGCGCATCGCCAAGGCCGGGGCCATCGGGCAGATTGCTGGCGAGGCCTGAGCCGCGCCTCTGCGTTTCAAAAATGCCGGGTGCTGAACGCTACCGGTTACGCAGGGCATGCATCACAATATCATCTGCTGCCGCTTGCCCGGCCAAAGTCGCGCCGCCAGCGGTCATGGAATACATGCCTGCCGTGGCTTCGCCCGCAATCCAGATCCGGTTGGCAATGGGCCGGGCCAGCGCCTCGCGCGCCTTTGTCCGCCCGGGCAGGACGACCGCATAACTGCCACGTGTCAGCGGGTCGGCAGCCCATCCTGCCAGCCGCCCAGCCTTGAATGCGCCGCGCACATCACTGCCTGCCATGGCCGCAAACGTATCCAGTGCAAAAGCGATGGCGGCCTGTTCGCCCGCACGGGTCAGAGCCCGGCCATGATCGCCCCCGGCAACGCCTACCACCAGATTCTGGTCCTGCGGCCAGCATTCAAAAGTCATCGCTTCGGCCACCTGACCGATCTCGGCAAGGAACTGATGCGGCTCGAAACCGAACCGTGCGCCTTCGAAATGCAGGGCAATCTTGGTGAGTGCGCCCATCCGCAGGCCAGCCAAGGCGCGCTGTGATTCGGCCGGGAGGGAGGGGGTGAAGCGAATGCCGTTCTCTTGCAGCACGCCGACCGAGACGGTCACGATCACGGCCCGGGCGCGAATATCGCCGCCACCGGTTTTGACGGTGACACCGCCGCCGCTCCAGTCAATCTCGGTCACGCGCACGCCCGTTCGGACCGCGAGCGGTGCGGCGATACTTTCCGCCAACGTGCCATAACCGCCCGGCACGATCAGATTGGCACCGCTGGCAAGTTGCTGCCAATCCGCCACGGAAATGAACTGCGGTTCTTCCCCTGCGGCATTCTTGGCCTGTATGCGGCCTGCATTCTGCACGTCGGGAGGTTCGCGCCGCAGCGCCGCAGCGAAGGATATGTCGTTGCTCTCATCAATCTCGTCATACACCTCCGCCACCCGGCGCATGGCCTTGCGGCGCGCCTCGCTTTCATCCGGTGTCAGGGCAACGCCCTGACGGAAGGCGCGCGTGCCCTGCCACAGCGACAGGCTGCCATTGGGGGAAAGATTGCTCTCCCGTGCATAATCCGTCCACGGGTTGCGGGTGGCAAAATGGATATAGGCTGCCCCCGCATCAAACGCCGGCCCCAGGCTGCGGTCGGTGAACATGCGCCCGCCAGCCCGTGGCGCGGCTTCCAGCAACTGATAGGAAATGCCGCGCTTTTTCAGTTCGCGTGCCGCGCCGATGCCAGCCGCGCCAGCGCCGACAATCACCACATCGGTTTCATCAGCCCGTGCCTGCCCGCTGATTGACAGGGCAGCCCCGGTTCCGGCCAGAAATGTGCGGCGGTTGAGCGACATGGGACTCCTAATGGGCATTCAGAAACGCATCGATACGTGTCAGCGCCTTCTCCGTCAGGGTGCAGGGAAACGCTACAAAGACATGGGCACCGCCAGGCCACACGGCAAGATCGGCAGCGTTGCCAGCCTGAATCCATTTGGCTGCCATGAACAGGCTGTCATCCAGCAAAGCATCGCGCGTGCCAATCGTGAACAGCGCCGGCGGCAGGCCGCGCAGGTCGGCATAGAGCGGCGACACATCGGGATCATGCAGGTCAGCATGGCCCTGCACGAAGGAGGCGGCAAACAGTCGCACATCACGCGTGGTCAGAATGAGCCGCTCGTGAAAATGGCGCGCGCTTGGGGTCATGGTGAGATCATAACAGCCGGCAATCAGGCTTGCGCCTGCGAAAGGCTGGAGCGTGTGCCTGTCGCGCAGCCGCACCATCGTTGTCACGGCAAGATGCGCCCCGGCTGACTCCCCGCCGATGAAAAGGCGCTGCGTGCCAAACGCTTCCTGTGCATGGCCTGTCAGCCAGAGCGCGGCAGCTTCGCAATCCGCTTGCGCGGCCGGATAGGGGTCTTCCGGCGCGAGCCGGTAATCGACAGACACGCAGGCCAGCCCGCATTGGTCGGCCATGCGGGCGAGGCGGTCATCCTGCATG
Organism: Beijerinckiaceae bacterium; assembly: GCA_051646285.1. GTDB lineage: Bacteria > Pseudomonadota > Alphaproteobacteria > Rhizobiales > Beijerinckiaceae > Terrirubrum. The sequence continues at coordinate 3,200 of JBOFCU010000108.1, read as the reverse complement.
TCAGCCGTGCCCAGCCGCCAGCCCCCGCCATGGATATGCAGAAATGCGCCCTTCGGCTGCGCAGGAGCAATGATCCGCAGGGACAGAGGCTGACCGTTCGGGCCGGGAATCGTGATGACGCGCGCGCGCGGATCTTTCGCGGGCAGGGGGAAAGGCCCCAGCCCGCGTGCCCGCCGGTCCCGCACCACAGCCGCAGGCACGCTCCACGGGTCCGGCAAGGCTTCGAGTTTCGCCACGATACCGGCATTCAGCGCCAGCGTTTCGCCATCAATGCAGGCAGGGTTGAACAGCGCAGGATCAATCGTCAGGGCCAAGGTCGAATTCTCCGGGTCTGGATTCCCATCAGGGTGGATCACATATACAAGCGGCCATCAAACCGGGCCTTTGCCATGGCGGCAAGGACATCGCACCGGCGCATGGAATCATGAAGGAGAGTCGCATGGCTGATCAGCGCGTAACACGGGTCACGGGTGGTTCGGCTGCATCTGTTGCCCTGCGTCTGCTGTTTGCGTCCATTCTGGTCGGCGCATTGATGGCGCTGCTCGGCCTCGATCCGCAGCGGCTGGTCATGCGCGTCGTCGAGCTGTTTCAGGATCTGTTTGACATGGGCTGGGGCGCGGTCGAACGCGTGCTGCGCTGGGCGGTCTATGGCGCCGTTATTGTCGTGCCGCTCTGGGCGCTGTCCCGCTTGCTCGGTGGGCGCCGGTAATTTCAAGCCATTTTCAGGATGGTAATTTTCTGAGGTGGCGGCAACCGGAATCGCGGATGGGCACGGCGGTTTGCCGCATGGGCGGCTGATTGCCCTTGCGCTGCCGATCACGCTGTCCAATCTCTCGACGCCGCTGCTTGGCCTTGTCAATGCAGCGGTGATTGGCCGCCTCGGGGATGCCGCTTTGCTGGGCGCGGTGGCCGTCGGTGCGGTGATTTTCGATGTGCTGTTCTGGTCGTTCGGCTTTTTGCGCATGGGCACAGCGGGACTGACAGCGCAGGCCAATGGTGCGGGCGATCGGGTGGAGGAGCGCGCGGCCTTGCTGCGGGCCCTGACACTGGCGCTTGGCATTGGCGCGGTCTTTATTCTCACCCGCGGCTGGATTGCGCAGGGCGCGATTGCCCTGATGCAGGCTGGCCCGGATATTCAGCCAGCCCTGCGGGATTATTTTGATGTGCGGATTATCGCTGCCCCGCTGACACTGGTGACCTACGCCATTCTGGGATCGCTTACCGGGCGCGGCAAGACCGGCTATGCCCTTGTGATCAGCATCATCATCAATGTTCTGAATATTATTCTGAGCCTGCTGTTTGTCACCCAATATGGCTTTGCCGTGCGTGGTGTGGCTTGGGCCAGCGTGCTGGCTGAAGCCGGCGGCGTTGTTGCTGGCCTGTTTATTTTGGCCGGGCAGGGCATGTTCTCTGGTCCATCACCCCGTGGCGGCTTGTTTCAGCTTGCTGCCATGCGCCGCATGCTGGCGGTCAATCGCGATATTTTCATCCGCACGCTGGGGCTGATTGCCGCTATTGTATTTTTCACACGTCAAGGCGTTGTCACCGGCACAACCGTGCTGGCTGCCAATGCGGTGCTTCATAATCTTTTTTTGACCGGCAGTTTTTTTCTCGACGGTTTTGCGACCGCTGTTGAACAGATGGCGGGCCATGCCGTGGGCGCCAGGAATCGCGATGCCTTTCGCAAGGCGGTGAAAACCGGGCTAATCTGGTGCATGGGATTTGGCGTGGTGGCCTCGCTGCTGTTCTGGCTGTTTGGCGGTCTGGTGATTGATGCGATCACCACAAGTGACGCAGTACGGCGCGTGGCGCGTGATTATTTATGGCTGGCGGCACTGACGCCATGTATTGGAGCAGCAGCCTTTCTCTATGATGGTGTCTTTATCGGTGCGACATGGTCGCGCGCCATGCGCAATACGATGCTCATGGCGCTGGGCGGCGCGGCACTGATATTTTTCGTGCTGCGCGATTTTGGCAATACCGGGTTGTGGCTGAGCTTTCTGGCCATGCTGGGCCTGCGCGGACTGTTGCAGGCGCTGGTCATGCCGCGGCTTGAGCAGCAGACATTCAGTTTGCCAGGGCCTGCGCACGCCGCCCGGTAATCGCAGCGAGGCTGGACAGATTTTCACTGGTCATGCGATCGCACAGGCCGCGCTTGATCTCCTGCACAAGACCGGGCCCCTTATAAACCATGGCCGAATAAAATTGCACGAGGCTCGCGCCCGCTTCCATTTTTGTCCATGCCGTCTCGGCTGAATCCACACCACCCACGCCAACAAGCGGAAATTGCTTGTCCACGCGCAGGAATGTCTGCGCCAGAATGCGCGTGGAGAGCGCAAACAGCGGCTTGCCCGACAAGCCGCCGGTTTCTTTTGCCTGCGAATCCTGCAAGGCCGCTGGCCGCTCGATGGTGGTGTTGGACACGATCATGCCATCAATACCGCGTTTTTTGGCGACACCAACAATGCCGTCGAGGGTTTCCAGTGAAACATCAGGGGCAATTTTCAACAGCAGCGGTGTCACGGAATTTCTGGCAGCGCGCGCCTCAAGGCAGCGCGCCAGCAGGCCGTCCAGAAAATGTTCGCCCTGCAAATCGCGCAGGCCCGGCGTGTTCGGCGATGATACATTCACGGTCATGAAATCGGCAACGCCGGAAAAGGTTTCGATGAGTGTCACATAATCGCCTGCGCGGTCATCGGACTCTTTGTTGGCACCCAGATTGATACCGACGATGCCATCGCTTTTTTTCCGGCCCGCAAGCCTTGCCGCCACACGCGCCATGCCCTCGCTGTTCAGCCCGTAACGGTTGATGACGGCCTCATCCTTCGTCAGGCGGAAAACGCGTGGCCTGGCGTTGCCCGGCTGCGGCTGCGGCGTCACGCCGCCCACTTCGGCAAAACCAAACCCGAGCGACAGGGATCCCGCATAACATTCCGCGTGCTTGTCAAAACCGGCCGCCAGCCCGACGGGATTGGGGAAATGCAAGCCGAACGCATCCACCCCCAGCCGGGCATCATCCGTGCAGGGGCGCAGGGCAGGCGCATATTTCAGCGCTTCAACGGCAAGGCGATGGGCCGTTTCCGCATCCAGCGCATGCACCAGCGGGCGGGCGAGAGAAAACAGCGAACCAAGCATCAAAGAGGATCCGGAAAAAGATGGCCGCCATCCGTGCCGAGTGGCAAAGGCTTGACCCACAGCAC
>JBOFCU010000086.1:0-10556 GCA_051646285.1 Beijerinckiaceae bacterium | reverse complement strand
GAATAAGACGAAAAGGTGTTTTTCGCGCGAACGCGTTTGCTTTCGGTGCATCCCGGCAAATTCACGCCTTTTTAGGGCAAAACCCTTATAGAGGCTCATCAGGTCACAGGATATGACAACGATGCAGAAGGCAAAGCGGGCCGGTTTGGCGATAATTCTGGCCGCCGGTGAAGGCACACGGATGAAATCCAGCGTGCCGAAGATTCTCCACAAGGTTGCCGGCCGGTCCATGGTCGGCCACGTCATCGCCGCCGCACGGGCTGCCGGTGTGGAAAGAATCGCCGTTGTCGTGGGACCCAACCGCGATGATGTGGCAGCCGAAGCGCGACTGCTCGTGCCAGAGGCCGAGATTTTTGTGCAGACCGAACGGTTGGGCACGGCGCATGCCGTGCTTGCGGCCCAAGCGGCTATCGCACAACCAGCCGATGATATCGTGATCCTTTTTGGCGATACGCCGCTTGTGTCGGCGCAGACCGTGACAACCATGCGGGCAGCCCTCGCGGGCGGTGCCAGCGTCGTTGGTGTCGGCTTCGAGGCCAAAGACCCGGCAGGCTATGGCCGATTCATCATGCAGGATGGCCAGCTCGCCGCCATTCGTGAGCACAAGGATGCCAGCGAAGCCGAACGGGAAATCACATTCTGCAATGGTGGCCTGATGGCATTGCAAGGCGGGCAGGCGCTGACAATTTTGAAAGCCATTCAAAACAACAATGCCCAGCGCGAATATTATCTCACTGATGCCGCCGAAGTGGCACGCGCCAAAGGCCTGACGGTGTCCGCGATCGCAACATCTGAAGATGATGTGCTTGGCGTGAATGACCGCGTGCAGCTTGCCGGCGCAGAAGCGATCATGCAGCGCCGTCTGCGCGAAAAAATCATGCGTGATGGTGCGACACTCATCGCCCCCGATACCGTGTATTTATCGCACGACACAAAAATCGGCCGTGACGTTCTGATTGAGCCGCATGTGTATTTTGGTGAAAATGTCATGGTCGCTGATCGTGCCGTCATTCATGGGTTTTCACATCTCGAAGGCGCCATTGTTTCTGAGGATGCCCATATCGGCCCCTATGCACGTTTGCGCCCCGGTTCCGTTATCGGAACAGCGGCCAGAATAGGCAATTTTGTCGAAGTCAAAAATGCGGTTTTCGGTGCAGGCGCCAAGGCCAACCATTTGTCATATATCGGCGATGCCAGTGTTGGCGCCAAGGCCAATATCGGTGCTGGCACGATCACTTGCAATTATGATGGCTTCAACAAGGCCAAAACAGAAATCGGCGCTGGCGCATTTATCGGCTCCAACAGTGCTTTGGTTGCGCCTGTGTCTATCGCGGACGGTGCCTATGTCGGCTCTGGCTCCGTGATCACCAAAAATGTCCCCGCCAATGCCCTTGCTGTCGCGCGCGGACGGCAGGACGTGATGGAAGGGTGGGCCGACAAGCATCGCGCCCGCAACAGCAAGATCAAAAAGGCCTGAGCGGCCGTCACAATTCGTCATTCAATTTGATTTGTCCTTGGCCGGTGCAAACGCGTAGTCCGGCACAGACGAACACCGAAGGAAAAGCTGCATGTGTGGAATCGTTGGTATTCTGGGAAAAAATCCTGTTGCAGGTGATGTGGTAGAGGCACTGCGCCGTCTCGAATATCGCGGCTATGATTCAGCCGGTGTTGCGACGCTGGAGCATGGCCAGCTCACGCGCCGCCGGGCCGAGGGAAAGTTGAGGAATTTGGAAGTAACACTCTCCAAATCACCACTGAATGGCACAATCGGCATCGGCCACACCCGGTGGGCAACCCATGGCAAGCCGAGTGAAGATAATGCGCACCCCCACGCAACTGACAAGCTGGCGGTCGTACACAATGGGATTATCGAGAATTTTCGCGAACTGCGCGAAATGCTTCAGGCCAAGGGCTGCGTGTTTGAATCGCAGACGGATACCGAGGTTGTTGCCCATCTCGTGACAGAAGAAATGCGCGCGGGCAAAGGCCCGGTTGATGCTGTCGGCGCTGTGCTGCCGCAGTTGCGTGGCGCATTCGCGCTGGCATTTTTGTTCAATGGCCAGGAAAATCTGCTGATTGGCGCCCGCAAGGGATCACCGCTCGCTGTCGGCCATGGCGATGGCGAAATGTATCTGGGGTCAGATGCTCTGGCGCTGGCGCCGTTCACCAATCGTGTGACATATCTGGAAGAAGGTGACTGGGCCATCCTGTCGCGCACCAGCGTCGAATATCGCGATGACTCTGGCAAAAGAGTCCGCCGTGAAGCACAGCTGGTTCAACCCGGTGCTTTTCTTGTGGACAAGGGAAATCATCGTCATTTCATGGCCAAGGAAATTCATGAGCAGCCGGAAGTGATAAGTCATACCCTGTCGAATTATCTCGATATGGTGAATGGCAAGGTTCGTATGCCAGCCAGCATGCCGTTTGATTTTCGCAAGCTGCAGAAAATAACGATTACGGCCTGCGGCACTGCCTATTATGCCGGCCTGGTTGCCAAATACTGGTTTGAAAAATTCGCCCGTTTGCCGGTGGAAATTGATGTTGCGTCGGAATTCCGCTACCGTGAAGTTCCCATGTCCAGTGATGGTCTCATGATTGTTGTGTCGCAGTCCGGTGAAACCGCCGACACGCTGGCATCGCTTCGTTACGCAAAGGAACAGGGCCAGCACATCATGGCCGTCGTCAATGTGCCGACATCGACCATTGCACGCGAGAGTGATGTGGTGATGCAAACCATTGCAGGGCCAGAAATTGGTGTGGCCTCGACCAAGGCTTTTACGTGCCAGCTTGCAACGCTGGCCTGCATCGCCGTCGCTGCCGGGCGGGCACGCGGATATATTTCTCAGGAGGCGGAAAAACGTCTCGTGGATGCACTGATGTCAATTCCCGGCCTGATGAGCAAGGTCATCATGCGTGAGCACGCTATAGAAGCGCTGGCGCGTGATTTGTCCAAGGCGACCGATGTGCTTTATCTTGGACGAGGCACGAATTTTCCGCTGGCACTGGAAGGCGCGCTCAAGTTGAAGGAAATTTCCTATATTCATGCCGAAGGCTATGCAGCGGGCGAACTCAAACATGGGCCAATCGCACTCATTGATGAGAAAATGCCTGTGATCGTAATTGCACCGCGCGACGGAATTTTTGAAAAAACCGCCTCGAATATGCAGGAAGTGGCAGCGCGTGGCGGGAAAATTATATTCATTGGAGAGGCTGGCATGGCCGAGGAGGCAGGCGTGCATGCCTTCGCCAATATCGACATGCCACCGATGGATCCGCTGATCGCGCCAATGGTGTATGCCATTCCCATTCAGATGCTTGCGTATCATACAGCTTTGGTCATGGGCAAAGATGTCGATCAGCCGCGCAATCTGGCCAAATCCGTCACGGTTGAATAAACGCAACTATCCCGCGCGGATCAGGCGCACGGCGTCATCGCGCTCGAACAGATAGAGCAGAACGCGCAAAGCCTTGGCGCGTTCGCTCATGAGATCAGCATCGCGCGCCACGATCAGTTTGGCATCGTCGCGTGCGGCAGCCAGCAAGTCCGCATCGAGATCAGGCCGCACCAGTTTGAATCCGGGTAGCCCTGATTGCGCTGTCCCAAGAACATCGCCTTCGCCACGCAATTTTAAATCTTCTTCGGCAATGCGAAATCCGTCATCGGTTTCACGCATGATGGACAAGCGCGCGCGGGCTGTTTCACCCAGCGGCCCCTTGTAAAGCAGAAGGCATGTGGATTGGGCAGAGCCACGGCCAATGCGCCCGCGCAACTGATGCAGCTGCGATAATCCAAACCGCTCCGCATGTTCAATCACCATAACGCTGGCGTTTGGCACATCGACGCCAACTTCAATAACGGTTGTTGATACGAGCACACGCGTGTCTCCGCGCACAAAGCCGGCCATGGCCTCGTCCTTGTCGGCTGCTTTCATTTGCCCATGCAGCAAACCGGCCTTGTCACCAAAATATTTTTGCAAATCTTCGAAACGGTCTTCAGCCGCTGCCACATCGAGCTTTTCGGATTCAGCAACGAGTGGGCATACCCAATAAACCTGCGCGCCATTGTCAACTGCGCGCCGGATACCCGCAACAACCTCATTGATCCGGTCAAGATCAACACTGCGCGTATCAATCGGCTGCCGGCCTGCGGGCTTTTCCCGCAATACGGACAATTCAATATCGCCAAAATAGGTCAGCACCAATGTGCGCGGAATAGGCGTGGCTGTCATTACCAGCACGTCGGCGAGTGCGCCCTTGCTGCCCAGCGCCAGTCTCTGATGCACGCCAAAACGGTGCTGTTCATCAACAACGGCCAGACCCAGATCATGAAAGACTACATCGTCCTGAAACAGGGCGTGCGTACCGATGGCGATGTGAATATCACCGGCTGCAAGGGCTGCGCGCGTTGCTGCGCGTTGCGCCGCTTTATCGCGGCCCGTGAGCAGGGCCGTGGTGAGGCCCGCCGCATCCGCCAGAGGCTTGATGCGCTCGAAATGCTGGCGTGCCAGTATTTCGGTCGGTGCCATCAGCGCGGCCTGCTTGCCCGCCTCGATAGCACTGGCCATGGCCAGCAGGCCGACAATGGTTTTTCCCGAGCCGACATCGCCTTGCAACAGGCGCAACATGCGTTTGGGTTCCGCCAGATCCTTGCGGATATCATCGACCGCCTGCTGCTGCGACGCCGTGAGTGTATAAGGCAGTGCTGCAATGATTTTTTCACTGAAACGGCCATCGCTCACCAGCGCGCGCCCATGCGTTTCGCGCATGCGGGATCGCACCAGCACCAGCGCAAGCTGGCTCGCCAGCAATTCATCATAGGCAAGCCGCCGCCGGGCCGGGTTCATGGGATCCAGCGCATCGAGGCGCTTGGCGTCATGCAGGTCCAGCAGCGCATTCTGAAAGGCCGGAAATTGATTGCGGGTCGCAAACACCGGATCAATCCATTCCGGCAGGGCCGGCACACGTTGCACGGCGGCCATGATCGTTTTGGCGATCAGCCTTTGTGTCAGCCCTTCTGTGGCAGGATAAACCGGGTCAATCTCGCGCAATTCAGCAATGGTCCGCTCATCAAAAACGCGGTCGGGATGCACCATCTGCCAGCGGCCATCCCAGCGCTCAATCAGGCCTGACACCCAGCGCCGCGATCCCACCGGCAACAATTTGTCCATCTGCGCGGCATGGGCGTGAAAATAGACCAGCATGACATCATTGCCGTTGCCATCTTCGCAAAGCACGCGATACGGCGCCTTGCCGCGGGCCGTTGCCGGCGGCCGATGTTCGGCGACGCGCACATGCAAGGTCACGACGGTATCCGAAACGGCCTCTGCCAAACTTTTGCGCACCCGCCGGTCTGTCAGCGCCACCGGCAGGTGAAACACCAGGTCGCGCATGCGCGCATGCGCCCCGGTTGCGGCCACCAGCCGGTCAAACAGCGCCGCAATTTTAGGGCCGATCCCGCTGAGCGTGGAAACGGAAGCAAAAAGAGGATCGAGCAGGGCAGGTCGCAAAGGCCGAATCCAGGCTGACAAACAGGTCTGCTGCTCTTATATCCAAATCAGGCGGCTGGTCCCAAATCCGGGTCCGGCTTTGATGGCTATTGCGTTACGGCACTTCTGGAGACCTCAATGACCGGCTCGACCCGCACCAGCGCTGATCTTGATCCGCGTCGCAAGCGCATCCTGTTTCGCGCCTGGCACCGTGGCATCCGCGAGATGGATTTGATCATGGGCAAATTTTGCGATGCCTCCATAGCCACACTGAATGAGGCCGAACTCGATGAATTTGAGCGGCTGATTGATGTGCCAGATCGTGACCTGTTTGCATGGTTGACCGGTGCTGAACCCACACCAGCCCAATACGATACCGGCCTGTGGCAAAAGCTGCGGGATTTTCACACGCACATGAACCCGCTGTTCAATTGATATGAAGCCCAACACTGTGATTGACGCGCTTCGCAAACTGAAGCGCGGTGAAAAAGCCATCATCGGCGCTGCGCCGGAGGGTATGGATGTGCTGTTGGTCGCTGATGCGGCCCGCGCCCTGACAGCGCAGGCCGGTGAGCGATCTGTCGTTCTCGTGCATGTCGCGCGCGATGGTCAGCGCATGGCAGCACTTGAGGCTGGCTTGCAATTTGTCGCACCGGATATCGACAGGCTGGTTTTTCCAGCCTGGGATTGCCAGCCCTATGATCGTGTGGGTCCGGCGGCCAGCATCGTCGCCCAGCGCATGACCACGCTGGCGCGCCTTGCCACCATGCGCACGGGTGAAAAGCCGCGCATTCTTCTCACAACCGTCAATGCGATTTTGCAGCGTGTTGCGGCGCGTGCACGCATGGATGCGGAAAGTCTGGCGGTTGCGCCCGGCAATGCCGTGGCGATGGAACGGATTATCGCATGGCTGGAATCCCATGGATTTTCCCGCACGGCCACCGTGCGCGATGTGGGTGAATATGCCGTACGCGGCGGTATCCTCGATTTATATCCCGCCGGACAGCCGGCACCACTGCGGTTTGATTTTTTTGGGGATACGCTGGAATCGATCCGCACCTTCGATGTCGAGACGCAGCGCACGGTTGGCCAATTGCGCGTACTTGAAATTGTGCCCATGTCGGAAGTGGTGCTGACCACGGAATCCATCAAGCGATTTCGCCAGAATTATCTCGCCGCATTTGGTGCGGTGACAAAAAGCGATCCGCTTTATGAGGCCATCAGTGAGGGTCGGCGCTATCAGGGACAGGAGCACTGGCTGCCGATGTTCGTGCCATCGCTCGATACACTGTTCGATTATATCGGCGATGCGCCTGTCATTTTGGACATGCGCGCCGATGATGCAGTTGGCGAAAGACTGTCGCAGATTGCCGATTATCATGAAGCGCGGCAGAATGCGCTTGAGCAGAGTGGCGCAGGTGGCGCTCCTTACAAGCCGCTGCCGCCTGATCAGCTTTATTTTGCACCCGATGAATGGGCGCAGCGTCTGGCGCAACAGCCAACGATCCGGCTCACCCCATTTTCACTGCCGCCTTCGAAAGATGCCGTCATCCTGGATGCCGGTGCAAGGGCAGGCCGCAATTTTGCGCCCGAGCGCGCCAATGAAAGCACCAATGTTTTCGATGCCGCCATCGCACATATCCGCGATCTTCACAGCCGCAAAAAGCGCGTGATCGTCGCGGCCTGGTCTGATGGGTCCCGCGAGCGGCTGGGCACAGTGCTGGCTGACCATGAGCTGAAGCGCGTTACGCCTGTCACGACAATGACGCAAACATTGGCCCTGCGTGGCGATGAGACCGCGCTGGCTGTGTGGGGGCTTGAAAGCGGATTTGAGAACGACACGCTCGCGGTCATCGCCGAGCAGGATATTCTGGGCGACCGGCTTGTGCGGGCCAGCGGCCGCAAACGCCGCGCTGCCGATTTCATCACGGAAGCGGCCAGCCTTTCACAAGGCGATCTGGTCGTGCATGTCGATCACGGCATTGGCCGTTTTATTGGTTTGAAATCGATCGACGTGCAGGGCGCACCACATGATTGCGTCGAAATTCATTATGCTGGCGGCGACAAACTGTTTTTGCCCGTAGAAAATATCGAGCTTCTGTCACGCTACGGTTCGGAAGATACCGAGGCTGTGCTTGACAGGCTTGGCGGTGGCGGCTGGCAAGCGCGCAAGGCGCGCATGAAAGAGCGCATCCGCGAAATGGCAGGTAAGCTCATGCAGATTGCTGCTGCGCGGGCCTTGAAACAGGCCGACCGGTTTGTGCCGCCCGATGGGTTATATGATGAATTTCGGGCGAAATTTCCCTTCGAGGAAACCGAGGATCAGCAGAGTGCCATTGACACTGTGCTTGATGATCTCGGCACGGGCCGCCCGATGGATCGCCTGATTTGCGGCGATGTCGGTTTTGGAAAAACTGAAGTGGCATTGCGCGCGGCCTTTGCTGTGGCGATGAATGGCAAGCAGGTTGCTGTTGTGGTGCCAACGACATTGCTGGCGCGCCAGCATTATAATAATTTTGAGCAGCGGTTCCGTGGCTTGCCAGTCAAGGTTGCGCAGGCATCGCGCTTTGTGCCGGCGGCTGAATTGAAGAAGGTCAAGGAAGGCCTTGCTGATGGCACGGTTGATATTGTTGTCGGCACGCACGCATTGCTCGGGAAATCCATTTCCTTCAAAAATCTTGGCATTGTCATCGTTGATGAAGAGCAGCATTTCGGCGTGGGCCACAAGGAAAAGCTGAAGGAACTGCGTGCCGAAGTGCATGTGCTGACATTGTCGGCCACACCCATTCCGCGCACATTGCAACTCGCGATGACGGGGGTGCGTGATCTGTCGATTATTGCAACGCCGCCGGTTGACCGGCTCACGGTGCGGACTTTCATAACGCCATTCGATCCGCTTCTGGTGCGCGAAGCGCTGCTGCGTGAACGATATCGCGGTGGCCAGTCCTTTTATGTCTGCCCGCGTATTGATGATATAGCTGATGCACAGGCGTTTCTCGCGCAGCATGTGCCCGAGGCAAAGGTGGGTGTGGCGCACGGGCAGATGTCCGCCACCGCGCTCGAGGATGTGATGACGGCATTTTATGAAGGGAAGTATGATATCCTGCTGTCCACGGCGATCGTGGAATCCGGTCTGGATATTCCCACTGCCAACACATTGATTGTGCACCGCGCCGATATGTTTGGTCTTGCGCAGCTTTATCAGTTGCGCGGCCGCGTCGGCCGTTCAAAGACGCGCGCCTATGCATTGTTCACGCTGCCGGCCAGCAAGCCAGTCACGCCGCAGGCAGAAAAGCGTCTCAAGGTCTTGCAGTCGCTTGATACGCTGGGTGCCGGTTTCCAGCTCGCCAGCCACGACCTTGATATTCGCGGTGCCGGTAATCTGCTCGGCGAGGAACAGTCCGGCCATATTAAAGAGGTTGGATATGAATTATACCAGCAAATGCTGGAAGAGACGATTGCGCAGCTCAAGGCCGGCGTTTCTCCCGATGAAACATCCGATCAATGGTCGCCAACCATCGCGATCGGCGCACCTGTCGTGATCCCCGATCGGTATGTGCCTGATCTCGATGTGCGCATGAGCCTGTATCGCCGGCTGGCATCGCTCGATTCTGATCAGGAAATCGAGGGATTTGCAGCTGAATTGACGGACAGATTTGGCCGGCTGCCGCAAGAGGTCGAGCAGTTGATGAAAATTGTTGCGATCAAGGCGCTGTGCCGCAGGGCCAACATTGAAAAGGTCGAGGCAGGCCCCAAGGGCGTGGTGATTGCTTTCCGCGACAACCTGTTCGCGAACCCTGTGGCACTGGTGCAATATGTCGCGCGGCAAGGCTCTGCTGCCAAAGTGCGGCCCGACATGAAAGTTGTATTCGGCGGAGACTTTGAAAAGCAGGAGATACGCATGAAAAGCGTGACACGCATCTTGCGCGAAATTGTTGCGGTTGCTGAAAAGAAGGCGGCGTGATCAGGCGTTGCGAGGTGCCTGACTGTCGGGGCTGATCGCATAATCGATGGCCTGAACAATCACATCAGGCGGCTGTGCGCCGGATAGGCCGATGCTGCCGGCCAGAATAAAAAAGGGCACACCCTGCACACCCATGACGCGGGCGTGATCGACATCCGCTTTCACCGCAGCGACATCTTCATCGGTGGCGAGCCAGTCACGCACCTGTTCAGCGATCATCCCGGCTTCGCCAGCCAGTCGCGCCAGCGTGGCATGGTCAGCCAGATTGTCACCGTCAACGAAAAAACCTTTCATCAGCCGCTCCTTGACGGCAGACTGAACGCCCGCTTCCGATGCCCAGCGAATGATACGGTGAGCATCCAGCGTATTGGGTGAGATTCTGATTTTATCGAATGCAAAAGGAATACCCAGTGCGGCACCAGCTTGTGAAATGCGCGTGTGAATTTCGCCGACACGCTCAAGGCTGCCAAATTTCCGGGTCATATAATCCGTGCGAGACATCCCTTCACGCGGAATGGTGTCATCAAGCTGGTAGGGATGAAACCGCACAGTGACATCAACGTTCGGGCGCAAGGCCAGAGCGTTGTCGAGGTTGCGCTTGCCAATATAACACCAGGGGCAAACGACATCCGAAATCATGTCGATGGTCAGCGTTTTCATCGCGTGTCTCGTGCATTGGCGGAGGAAATAGTGCGCAACGGTTCCATAGCAACGACAATGTTGCGGTGATCATGAAAAACGATCGTATCAAGCGGCAGCCATCCATCATGCGTGGGGCCGGGCTGGGACAGGCACGCGCCGCAGGCGAACAAATGTCCATGGGCGTCAGCGGCAATGGTCAATGCGCCGCCGGTTTTTGCTGATACCGTATCGCGGGAATGAATGATGGGCGCGCGCGCCCCATTGTGCGCATGGCGCGTGACAAGGGCCATCACCGCATTGGAAAAAGCCCATGCATCCACCACCTGCATTGCTGTGGATTTCAGCGCAGGTAAATCGGTTTTCCGTTCCCATGGCACACCATGAACCAGTGTGACAGCATCAATGGCGCCTGGAGGCACATCATTGATCATGTCTTCCAGCCGTCCGGGCCAGACCAGATGAAT
>JBOFCU010000041.1:0-15734 GCA_051646285.1 Beijerinckiaceae bacterium | reverse complement strand
CCAGCGTTGAAAGGATAGCGAGCGCGACCTTCGCCCCCACCCCCTGCACGCTTTGCAGCAGGCGGAACCAGTCCCGCTCCGCATAGGATTTGAAGCCGAACAGCCGGATCGCGTCCTCGCGCACCTGCGTCTCGATGGCGAGGCTCGCCGCCTCACCCGGCCGCGGCAGGGCCTGCAGGGTCCGGCTGGAGCAGAACACCACATAGCCAACGCCATTCACGTCGATGATGACATGGTCGTCGCTGTAGCTGTCGATAAGGCCTGTGAGTTTCCCGATCATGCGCCTTGCTGTGCCCGGATTTTGATTCGCCGCAAGACAATACATTTTCACAGGCGGGAACTGGATGAAATGGCCAGCGTTATCTCCCAGGCCAGTGTGGCATTTTGGGGATGGATGTGATGGCGGCGACGCGCAAGGGCGATTTGAGAGAAGGCACATCCCTGTGGCAGGGGCTCAACCGCCCCCGGCTGGGCGAGCAGCCCCTGAAGCGCGACCATATCACCGACGTGCTTGTGATCGGTGCCGGCATCAGCGGCGCGTTGATTGCCGAGTCGCTCAGCGAGGAAGGCCTTGCCGTGACCATTGTTGACCGGCGCGGCCCGCTCAAAGGCTCGACGCCCGCGTCAACCGCTCTCTTGCAATATGAGATCGATGAACCATTGACCGCCCTGTATGACAAAATGGGCAAAGCACGGGCTCAACGCATTTATCGCCGCTCGCGCCTCGCGGTAGATGCTTTGCGTGAACGCACGCGCCGGCTGGGCATTGCTGCCGACTGCATCAACCGTGACTCGCTCTATATCGAGGGCAATGAACTCAATGCTGATGATCTGCTGGAGGAAGCGAAAGCCCGGCAGGAGGCCGGCTTTGAAGTCTCTTTCCTGACACGCCGTGAAGTGGCCGAGCGCTTCGGCATCAAGAAGCGCGCCGCCCTCATGGGCCGCGACAATATGAGCGCCGACCCGGTAAAATTGGCCGGCGGATTTTTGCGCACCGCAATGGCGCGCGGCACCAAATTATTTGCGCCCGTTGAGGTAACGGATGTTCAGGCCGGCGCGCGTGGCGTGCGGGCGCAAACGAAAGATGGCCCGATGATCCGCGCCAGCCACGTCATTTTCGCAACCGGATATGAATTTCCGAAATATGTGCCGCAAAAGGGGCATAAAATTGCGTCCACATGGGCGCTGGCAACACGCCCGCAGCCGCGCAACATCTGGCCGGAAAGCGTATTTATCTGGGAAGCCGCAGACCCCTATTTGTATCTGCGCGCTGGCCCCAATGGTGAGATCATTTGTGGCGGCGAAGATGAGGACTTTCAGAATGAGGACATTCGCAACGCCCTGATGGATATCAAAATCGAGACGATTGAATCCAAGCTGAAACAGCTTTTCCCGCACGTCGATGCCCGCGCTGCCTATGCATGGTGCGGTTCCTTTGGCACATCGAAAACCGGCACACCATCCATCGGTCCCATTCCGAAAATGAAAAACTGTTACGCTGTAATGGGGTTTGGCGGCAACGGCATTACATTTTCCATGATGGCAGCCCAGATGCTGCGCGGCATGATTTGCGGCCAAGGCGATCCTGATCTGGATCTGGTATCATTCAACCGGAAATTCTAACCCAATTTTTTAATGCCGCGATGTTGCGCATGCGCCAGGGCAATCGCCAGCGCATCCGCCGCATCGTCGCTTTTGGGATCAGACTTGGGCAGCAAAACGCGCACCATCATCTGAATTTGCGCCTTGTCCGCATGGCCCGACCCGACGATGGTTTTCTTGATGAGATTGGGGGCATATTCGGCAACCGCAATATCATGCAGCGCGCAACACAGCATGGCCACACCGCGCGCCTGCCCCAGCTTCAGCGTTGCCTGCGCATCCTTGTTGACGAATGTTTCTTCGATAGCCGCTTCATGCGGCGCGTGCGCCGCGAACACATCACGCAATCCGTCATGCACATGCTTCAATCGCTCGGCCATCGGCATGGCCGGTGGCGGATTGATGGAGCCGCAGGCCAGATAATGCAGGCGCGACCCCTCGACAGCAATGATGCCCCAGCCGGTGCGGCGCAGGCCCGGATCAATTCCCAAAATGCGAATCGCGGCAGACATATCCTGTTATGAGGACATTCCGCCGCGATTCAAATCAGCCGTGACTGAAGCTTAGCTGCGCTTCATCGGGCATGTGCTTATGCCAAGGATGGAATAAAGCGGGCAAGAGCCGATTGCTGCGGTCAGCAGCGGCACAAACCCGATATAACCAATCCAGTTATAACCTGTCGGTGCTGCAAAGAAGGCAAAATACAGCAGCGCGAGGCCGATGATGGCGCGCAGGGCGCGGTCGATAGTGCCCATATTGATGGTCATTGTGATATCTCCTGTGTGATGAAACTTGCGATCCTGCGGGCGGTGCAGCCATCGCCCATGCATTGAACCTATCAGCCTCACAGCAATATGTCTGTGACGTGGTCACACGGACCATGACGCCCATGTTGGCGGACGCGTCAGCCCGTTGATCAATTCATGTCGGCATAGCGGTCGAGTGCCGCCGCTTGCAGAATGACAATGCGGCCCCGCTCCAGCACCAGCCATCCCTTTTCAGCGAAATGGTTGAGCAGCCGCGTGACCACTTCGCGCGCCGTGCCGAGTTCGGAGGCCAGCGCCTGATGGGTCATGTCAATCACGCCCGTTGCAGCATGGCTGGCCAGATGGCGCGCCAGCCGCCTGTCCACCTGCCGTACGGCAATCTCCTGCACCAGCGCGATCAGCCCATGCAACCGTTCGCCATAGGCGGAAAAGACAAATTTCCGGAAGGACGGGGATTTGGCCAGCAACTCATCCAGCACGGCGCGCGGCAGGGCAATGGCTTCCACATCCGATTCCGCCCGCGCATCCGCGTCATAGGCTGAATCACTCATCAGGCAGGCCGTTGTGAGCACACAGGATTCGCCTGGGCCAACCCTGTAAAGAACGATTTCGCGCCCGCCTGCTGTCGTGACAGCAACGCGCACAGACCCGGCGGTTACAATAAAATAGGTCTCACAAGAATCACCGGCAGAAAAAACCGTCTGCCCGTTCTTGAGCGAAAAAAACCGCGCTCGCGAAACAATCAAGTCATGGGCAGCAGCATCAAGAGCTGGAATGCCCAAAGCATCGAGCGTGGCGAGAATGGATTGCATCAACGCATGATCTCACGCCACACGCACATGGTTATGCTGACAATTTCGCTACCAGCGCATCCGACAATTCAAAATTGGAATAGACATGCTGAACATCGTCATGCTCTTCCAGCAACTCCGCCAGCTTCATCAATTTTTCACCGGCCTCATCGTTCACAGACACCGCATTTTGCGGACGCCAGACGAGCTTTGATGTTTTCGGCTCGCCAAATTTGGCCTCGAGCGCCTTGGAAACATCGGCCAGCATGGCTTGCTGGGTATAGATCTCATGTCCGTGCTCAGACGATTTAACATCATCAGCACCAGCATCAATCGCGGCTTCCAGCATCGCATCCTCGCTGGCAATTTTCGCATCGAATTCGATGAGGCCGACATGGTCGAACATGAAGCTGACCGCGCCGGTTTCAGCCATGTTGCCGCCATGCTTGGTGAAATAGGACCGCACATCGGCAGCGGTGCGGTTACGGTTGTCCGTCATCACCTCGACAATAAAGGCCGTGCCGCCGGGCCCATAGCCCTCGTAGCGAATTTCATCATATTGTTCGCCTTCACCGCCCGCCGCTTTTTTGATCGCGCGCTCGATATTGTCCTTGGGCATATTTTCGGCCCGTGCAGCCAGAACAGCCGCGCGCAGGCGCGGATTCATGGCCGGATCAGGCATGCCCATTTTGGCCGCTACCGTAATTTCGCGGGCGAGCTTGCCGAAGAGCTTGGAGCGGATCGCATCCTGCTTGCCCTTCTTGTGCATGATGTTTTTAAACTGGGAATGGCCAGCCATGGGTCGTGTCCGATGCTTGTTCTGAATCTGCCCCGGCTTATAGTCGCCTCGCTGACAAAATCAAAATTCGCCTGCATCAGCTGCGTGGCGGCCCGCCATCGGCACCATCAATACCCCAATACATCCGCGATACCCCTGCTGCAGCCAAAGCCCGCTGGCACACGGCGCACGGCACTGAGCTGGAATAGATCACGGTATCCGGCGGCAGCCGGTGTGTTCCAATCCGCGTGATCGCAGCCCGGAGCGCGACCCGTTCGGCATGCGCATCCCCATTGTGCTCGGCGATAACGCGGCTGGCACCTTCACCAATGATGATGCCATCGCGAACCACCACCGCGCCATAGGGCTGATCCCCCGCCCCCACGGCCTGATCGCGCAAACGGAAGGCGGCGGCAATCAAGCCTGCCTTTGATGTCTGCGCCTGTGCCGGACGCGCGCCTGCCCAGCTTGTCACAGCGCTTGCGGCAAGCCCCGCCGCAAAGCCCCGGCGGTGGCAGTGGCAATGAGCGCGCATCACACCGCTAATCCCACCAGACTGGGCCTGATGGCTCCAGATGCGGCCCAATCCGCACCGGTGCCAGACGCAACGCCAGCCCAGTGCGGTCATCAATCTCGACGGCGATGCCCGACAGTGTGCCCGGCCCTGCTGCTGCTTCAAACCGCGTGCCGGGCGTCTTTTCAAGAAAACGCCGCAAAGGCTCATGCTTGTCCATGCCAAGGACAGAGTCGTAATCGCCGCACATGCCGGCGTCTGACATGTAGGCGGTGCCGCCCGGCATGATGCGGTGGTCGGCGGTCGGCACATGCGTATGGGTGCCCACGACCAGCGACGCGCGGCCATCCACCATCACGCCCATGCCCTGCTTTTCGCTTGTTGCTTCGGCGTGAACATCGATGACAATCGCATCACAGGCACTGCCCAGCGGGCAATCGCTGATCGCCTTTTCGACCGCGCGGAAGGGGTCATCATTCAGTTCCATGAACACCCGGCCCATGACATTGATGACCAGCACCCGCGCCCCGTTGGCCGCCTCGATCAGCGCCGCTCCGCGCCCTGGCGTGCCCGGCGGGTAATTGATCGGCCGGATCAGCTTTGGCTGGCGCTCGATGAACACCATCGCCTCGCGCTGATCCCAGGAATGGTTGCCGAGCGTGACCACATCCGCCCCGGCGGCGAGAATCTCATCGCAGATGGCCTCGGTGATGCCAAACCCACCAGCCGCATTCTCGCCATTGATGATGACGCAATCGAGCTTCCAGCGCGCCCGCAGGGCCGGCAGTTGCTCCGCCACCGCTACCCGGCCCGGACGCCCGACAATATCACCCAGAAACAGAAGACGCATGGCAAGGCTCGAACCAGATCAGACCCAAAGGATCAGCTCTTGGTGAGTATCCCGCGCTCGGTAACGATGCAATCCAGTGGCTGGTCCCATGATTCCATCGGCAACGTCTCCACCTCCTGCGCCGCAAAAGCGACGCCGATGGTGGTTACAGACCCGTGCAGGGCCCGCAGGCGGATGATCGCGCGGTCGTAGAAGCCCTTGCCATACCCAAGCCGCCCGCAATTCAGGTCGAACGCCGCCAGCGGCACAATCAGCAGGGCGGGATCAACCACCGGGGCAGACGGTTCCGGCACCCAGGTGCCAAAGGCCCGCGGCACCAGCGGGCTGCCATTGTGCCAGACCCGGAATACCAGTTCATTGCGCACGATCGCCGGCAGGCACAGCGTGCGCCCGGAATGTTCGGCGGCGCTCAGAATTTCGCTGACATCGATCTCGCTGCCCATGGGCCAGAACCCGGCAATCGGGCCGGGGCTGTCACGGAAAAGCGGCATGGCGATCACCTGCGCGGCAACCTCCTGGCTCCACAGGCGGCGGTCATTGGCCGGCAGTTCATCACGCCGCGCCAGCGCGGCCAGCCGCAATTCCTGCTTGAGCGCTGCAATACCGTCCGTCATGTCGTCACCGGCTGCCGCACGAAAATCCATTGGCCATTGTCATCCCTATAATACCAGCGATCAACGGCACGGTTTTGCGCCTCATCCCACGCCCGCATGTGAAAAATCTCGGCCCCGGCCGGCGCAAGCGGCAGATCCTCAGCCGACGCACGCCGCTGCGGCATCGCCTCGCGCTCAAAACCACGCCCCTGTGGCGGTGATGTGACGACCCGGCCTTGTTCATCCACCCGCACGCTCTTCACCTTCAACGCACCCGTGACCCGCATGGCGAGATAGACGCCAAGCAGCAGGATGCCGAGCAGCAGTGCCAGAAACAGCGCGATGCCGATAAAGGAAATCGTGAGCAGCCAGCGAATGATGCGCATTGATGCAGACCGTATCGACCCTCAAACGCCGCATGACATTTGGAAAGCCTGCCCGCAGGGCCAGCCGCCAGCACGCCACCAGCCATCAAAAAACCAGTGCGGGGCCGCCTCGGCCGATGAAGTTTGAGATCCTGGGGCACCTACAGCGTAGGTGGGCGCCATATGACAAAGCCCAAGGGGCAAAGCCAGGGACAGCTCCCGTTTGGATCGTATGGGCCCAGGGATATATGTCTCCTGTCGCACCGCGCAGCTCCGCATCACTTATGTAGGGGAGATGGGCGGTGAATGCCAGTCATGAGACTTGATGCTTCTCACCTTCACCCTTCTGCTATTCAACTTCCGTCGTCTTGCGCTCATCTCCCGGATTTGCTGTGTCAAATCCAAAAATCCGGGAGGTTGCCATGACAAGCACACAGAGCCGCTACCACGCCACCTACGCCCGCTGGCAGGCTGACCCGGAAGGGTTCTGGGCCGACGCTGCGAAGGCGATTGACTGGGCCTCTCCCCCGCAAAAGACCTTTGATGCCAGCGCCGGCGTCTATGGCCGCTGGTTTCCCGGCGGCACGGTCAACACCTGCTACAACTGCGTTGACCGCCATGTTGCTGCCGGGCGCGGCGCGCAGGCCGCGATGATCTACGATTCACCCGTGGCTGACGCCAAAAAGACCGTCACCTACGCCGAACTTCTTGCCGAAGTTCAGGCGCTGGGTGCTGTGTTGCAGGATATGGGCGTCGGCAAGGGCGATGTCGTCATCCTCTATATGCCGATGATTCCCGAGGCGGTGACAGCGATGCTCGCCTGCGCCCGCATTGGCGCGGTGCATTCCGTTGTGTTCGGCGGTTTTGCGGCCAAGGAACTGGCGACGCGTATTGATGATTGCAAACCGAAGATGATTTTGGCCGCCTCCTGCGGCATCGAGCCGGGCCGCGTCGTCGCCTACAAGCCGCTGCTCGATGGTGCGATCGAGATTGCCGCTCACAAGCCGCAGGCAACGCTGGTCTTGCAGCGCCCGCAGGCGCAGGCCGGCCTGAAGGCGGGCCGCGATCATGACTGGCAAGCGGCTGTGGATGCCGCCAAGGCGTCAGGCAAGGCGGCGGCTCCGGTCAACATCGCCTCCACCGACCTGCTCTATATTCTCTACACCTCCGGCACGACCGGCAAACCCAAGGGCGTGGTGCGCGATGCCGGCGGGCATATGGTCGCCCTCGCCTGGTCGATGGAAAATCTCTACGGCATCAAGCCCGGCGAGGTGTTCTGGGCCGCGTCTGACGTGGGCTGGGTCGTCGGCCATTCCTACATCGTCTATGCGCCGCTGCTGATCGGCGCGACCACCATCGTCTATGAAGGCAAGCCGGTTGGCACACCCGATCCCGGCGCGTTCTGGCGGATGATCGAGGAGCACAAGATTGTCTCCCTCTTCACCGCGCCGACCGCCTTCCGCGCGATCCGCAAGGAAGACCCGCAGGCCGAGCACCTCAAGCGCTACAACCTGAAGGGATTTCGCGCCCTGTTTCTGGCCGGCGAGCGGGCGGACCCGGACACCATCCAGTGGGCAGAGCAAATCCTCGGCGTGCCGGTGATCGACCATTGGTGGCAGACCGAAACCGGCTGGTGCATTGCCGGCAACCCGCTCGGCCTTGGCATGCTGCCGGTGAAATACGGTTCGCCAACCGTGGCCATGCCAGGCTATGCCATCGACATTCTCGATGAAGGCGGCAAGCCCGTAGCCGACGGTACAATGGGCACCATTGCCGTGAAACTGCCGCTGCCGCCCGGCGCTCTGCCGACCCTATATCAAGCCGATGCGCGCTTTCAGGAGAGCTATCTCGACCATTTCAAAGGGTATTATTCCACCTCGGATGCGGGCTTCCGCGATGAGGATGGCTATATTTATGTCATGGGCCGCACCGACGACATCATCAATGTCGCGGGCCACCGCCTCTCCACCGGCGGCATGGAAGAAGTGCTCGCCTCCCACCCGGATGTGGCGGAATGTGCGGTGATCGGCGTCAAGGATTCTCTGAAAGGCGAAGTGCCATGCGGATTCGTGGTGTTGAAGGCTGGCACCATGAAAACACCGGCGGAGATCGAGAAGGAATGCGTCAAGCTGGTGCGCGATAAAATTGGCCCGGTCGCCGCTTTCAAACTGGCCGTCGCCGTCAAGCGCCTGCCGAAAACCAGATCCGGCAAAATTCTGCGCGGCACCATGAAAAAGATTGCCGATCACGATGAATGGGCGATGCCCGCCACCATCGATGATCCTGCCATCCTCGGCGAAATTGGCGACGCGCTGAAATCGCACGGGGTGTAAACGCCGCGCTGGCAAATCAGTTCTCAACGGATAAAAATGCGCCCGCCGGGCGCATTTTTGTTATGCGGCTGAAGCGCTGCAAAAACTCTTGGCCTTTTCCGGCAGGCGTGACAGGTTGCGCCGACACTTTTGCAGGAAGGCGCATATTCATGAAACTCTCGGGCAAATCGGCCATCGTCACCGGCGCATCGCAAGGCATTGGCCTTGCCATTGTTGAGCGCTTTGTGGCCGAAGGCGCACGCGTCATCATCGCGGATGTGGATGAAACCAAGGGTCAGGCTGCGGCGCAAAAATTCACCGATGATGATCATCAGGTGCTGTTCGTGCGCTGCGATGTCAGCAGCAGCGCCGATGTCGCCAACCTGGTGGCAGAGGCCGAAAAGGCGTTTGGCAGCATTGATATTCTCGTTAACAATGCTGGCATCGTCCATGCCGCTGATTTTCTGGATTTGAAGGAGGAGGATTTTGACCGTGTGATGCGCGTCAACCTCAAGGGTTCATTTCTGGTCGGTCAGGCCGTCGCCAAAAAAAAGGTGGCGCGCGCCAATGCCGGCGGCAAGGCTGGTACCATTATCAATATGTCCAGCGTCAATGCGGTGATGACGATTCCCAACCAGACCGCCTACAATGTCTCGAAAGGCGGCATCGGCCAGCTCACCCGCAACATGGCGATTGCGCTGGCACCCTACGGCATCCGCGTCAATGCCATCGGCCCCGGCTCAATTGCAACGGATATGCTGAAAACCATTGCCAGCGACAAGGCCATTTCCAACACGCTGCTGTCGCGCACGCCCTTGCTGCGGTTTGGCGAGCCGTCGGAAATGGCCGCCATTGCCGCGTTTCTCGCCAGCGAGGATGCGAGCTATATCACCGGCGAAACCATTTTCGCCGATGGCGGCCGCATGGCGCTGAATTATGTGGTGAAGGTGCCAGAGCAGTGAGGCAAAACGCCCGCTATCGCGCCGCCTGCGTGTAGTTTCTCAGGTTGCGCATCGGGATCATCGCCTGCCCTAATAATTTGCTCCGCGCCTCCACATCGCCTGTCGGCGCATAGGCATTCACGGTGACGCTGTATCCATAGAGAAAGGTCATCGCCGTCATCGACATGGTGGCGACGCGCTTGCCATCGTTGAGCTTGGTGACGGCACCGGCGAAATAAACGCCATGCGCATCGCGTGCACCAAACGCATGCTCCTCATCATGGATTTCGAAATCATGCATGTGAGGCAATTCTTTTGCTTTGTCCTTGAGCAATTGCTTGGCGAACGGGCCATTGCGCAACGCCTCAGCAACGCCTGCTGCATAGCCATCCAGTGCAGCGTCCAGTTTTCCATCAGGAAGGTAACGCGGTTTGCCCGGCGCTTCGTTGGTGGCGAGAATGGTAATCCAGTGCGTTGGACGCGCCACCTCGCTCACGGAATCATCGCGCCCGGCACGAATGGTCTGGCACGGCAGCAAAAAGGCAATCAGCGTGTTGTGAGGGGCAACCAGCGCAGCCATCCGGTCCAGATACTCGGCTTCGTAATCGCTCTTGTCTTTTTCCGCGAGGCAGAAGCCCGGCGGCAGCACCATATTAAACGCAACATGCGGCAGCTTGCCGACGGTGACAGGCGACCAAACCTGTGCCGCCGCGCGATCCCCCGCACAACTGACTGACATCATCGCGGTTGCCAGCGCCAAAGAAAATAAAAACCGGAGCATCGACAATCCCTCATGAAAAAAGCCGGGCATGGCCCGGCTTTAATCGCAATACCGTTAAATTTCAAACCTGCGGGCTGGGTTCCAGCCCGGAATCCGGCGAAGGCGGACGGGGCTTGGTCACCGGCACGGAAGACCCGCGTGAGGGCGGCGGCTCATCGCCGGAATCCAGCGTGATCGGCTTGCCGGCCATCAGGTCGCGAATCTGGTCACCGGTCAGCGTTTCATATTCGAGCAGCGCCTTCGCCAGCGCGACAAACTGGTCATGTTTCTCGGTCAGAATGGTGCGGGCCGTTTCGTAACCTTCGTCGACAAGGCGGCGCACTTCGGAATCGATTTTCTGCGCCGTGGCTTCCGAGATATTCTGCTGGCGACCCATCGACATGCCCAGGAACACTTCCTCCTGATTGTCGCCATAGGCTACGGTGCCAAGCTGATCGGAATAACCGAACTGCGTCACCATCGCTTTTGCCAGCTTGGTCGCCTGTTGAATATCGCTCGATGCACCCGATGTGATATTTTCCTTGCCGAAAGTCAGCTCTTCCGCAACGCGTCCACCCATCGCCACCGCAAGCTGCGAGGTGAATTCCTTGTATTTCATGGAATAGCGGTCGCCTTCGGGCAAGAATTTCACCATGCCCAGCGCCCGGCCGCGCGGAATAATCGTGGCCTTGTGCACAGGGATACCAGCGGTGACATTAAGGCCCACAATGGCATGACCGGCCTCATGATAGGCGGTGAGTTTTTTCTCTTCCTCACTCATTGCCATGGATTTGCGCTCGGCACCCATCATCACCTTGTCCTTGGCATCTTCAAATTCGGACATGGTGACAATGCGCTTGTTGCGCCGCGCGGCCAGCAAGGCTGCTTCATTGACGAGGTTCATCAGATCCGCGCCGGAAAATCCGGGCGTGCCGCGGGCGAGAATTTTCAGGTCCACATCCGGGCCGAGCGGTACCTTGCGCACATGCACGCGGAGAATCTTTTCACGGCCATTGAGATCAGGATTCGGCACAACAATCTGCCGGTCGAAACGGCCCGGTCGCAGCAATGCCGGGTCGAGCACATCAGGCCGGTTGGTGGCCGCGATAATAATCACGCCCTCGTTGGCTTCAAAGCCATCCATTTCAACGAGCAGCTGATTGAGTGTCTGTTCACGCTCATCGTTACCGCCGCCGAGCCCCGCACCGCGATGGCGCCCCACGGCATCAATTTCGTCGATGAAAATAATGCAGGGCGCATTCTTCTTCGCCTGCTCGAACATGTCGCGCACACGGCTGGCACCCACACCAACAAACATTTCCACAAAATCTGAACCGGAAATGGTGAAGAACGGCACATTCGCTTCGCCTGCAACGGCGCGAGCGGTCAGAGTCTTACCGGTGCCGGGCGGGCCAACGAGCAGCACGCCGCGCGGAATACGCCCGCCCAGGCGCTGGAATTTCTGCGGGTCACGCAAAAACTCGACAATTTCCTGCAAATCTTCCTTGGCTTCATCAATGCCCGCAACGTCCTCGAACGTCACGCGCCCATGCGCTTCAGTCAGCAATTTGGCTTTGGATTTGCCAAAGCCCATCGCCTTGCCCGCACCGTTCTGCATCTGCCGCGACAGAAAAATCCACATGCCGATAAAAATCAGGAAAGGCAGCGCATTGACGAGCAGCGCAATAAACCATGGCGTATCCGATGTCTGCGGCTTGGCCGAAATCTGCACGCCTTTCTGGCGCAGGCGCTCAACCATGCCCGGATCAAACGGCATGTAGGTGGTGAAGGTCTGGCCATCCTTGTAGGTGCCAGTCACTTCCTGCCCGGAGACAGTGACGGAAGACAGGCGGCCCTGCTCGGCATCGTCAATCATCTGGCTGTAAGCGATGGCGCGCGAATCGCCGCGCTGACTCGGACTCTGGAACAAAGTCACAAGCGCCAGGACCAGAAGGAAGATCACCACCCAGAGGGCAAAATTCCGGAAGTTGGGGTTCATCGAGTTCATGGTCGTCCAACTGTGGCGCGCACAGGATGCCGCGCTAAGACTGTTAAAATAGGTGTGCAGAGCGTGTGTGCCAAGGGACCGTGGCAAAGGAAAGGGAAAAGCGCTGCCAAAAAGGCTTCTGGACCGCTTTTATGGCGAATTTGACGCATCACCCTTAACGCGGCGCGGCGGCGCAGGCGCAAACGTCAGCCTGCCGGCGCCATCCAGCCGCACCGCCACCCCGCGCAATGTCATCGCTGTAGCTTCCCGGCGGGCATGCGCCGCCTGCAAGGCCGATGCGAGTCGCTCCATCCGTTCCAGCCGCTCCGGCACATCCGGCAAACCAGCCATCATGATCACCGTGTCCAGCCCGCGCGCCACCAGCCGCAGCACAATCTCGTCAGGATGGGCGAAAATGGCAGCGGCACTGACGGTGATGACCGCATCTCCGGCGTTGGCTCCAGCACCCGTCACGAGCTGCTGCCAGATAGCATCAGTCATTGCATCCAGCGCAGCATCAGCCCGGCCAGCCCGGCGGGCGAGGGTTTGCAGCCGCTCCGCACTCAGCCCCTCTTCCGCGAGCAAAGGCAACAGCCGCCGGTAGCGCGCGCGCGCAAAAGCAAGGTCCGTGTTGGAGCGATCCAGCACATAGGGCCAGCCCCGGCTGTCACAGGTCGCGATGAGACGGGTCTTGGACAGGCTCAGCAAAGGCCGCACCAGGGCAAGGCCATGCGCATGCGTCTGCGCATGCATGCCAGCCAGCCCGCCCAGGCCGCTACCGGAAATCAGGCGCATCAGCACAGTCTCGGCCTGATCATCCCCATGATGGGCGCTGACCAGACAGTCAGCGCCGCAACCGGCTGCGTATTGGCGCAGCAGGCTATAGCGCGCAGCACGTGCCGCTGCTTGCAGGCCTGTCTGCGGCTTGTGGCCCACCCACGGCAAAATCGCATGCGGCACCCCATGATACCGGCATTGCTGCTGCACCAGCGCAGCTTCATCTGCCGATTCCTGCCGCAAACCATGATCCACTGTCGCCACTGTGACAGTGAGTTTGAATGACGCACGCCAACTTGCCACCAGCCCAAGCAGTGCCATGGAGTCCGGCCCGCCAGATACGGCCAGCAGCAGATGGGAGTAATCCGCCAGCGGTGCCAGCAAACGCCCGGCGTCACCATCGGATACCGGCAGCGCTGGTTCAGACCCGCTATGCCCCGTCACGCCCTCAGGCTTCACATTTGGCCCGGCGGAATTCGCGTTCGACACCCCGCTTCACGATGGCCGACGCATTCGGGTAACGCTTGTCGATTTCCTGCAACGTCGCACAGGCCTGATCCTTCGCGCCCAGCGCATTCAATGCCACCCCAAGCCGCAACATCGCCGTCGCGGCGCGTGTGGATTGCGGCCAAGCGGTAGACACCTTCAGATATTGTTCCGCCGCTTCACGATACTGGCTGCGCTGGTTGTATGTCTCACCAAGCTGAAAAGTGGCTTCGGCCACCAGCGTCGATTTCGGATGCGCTTGCAGGAATTGCCGGAACGCCATTTCGGCATTGGCATATTCCCCACGCTTCATCATGTCCTGCGCC
Organism: Beijerinckiaceae bacterium; assembly: GCA_051646285.1. Classification (GTDB taxonomy): domain Bacteria; phylum Pseudomonadota; class Alphaproteobacteria; order Rhizobiales; family Beijerinckiaceae; genus Terrirubrum. The sequence goes on along the minus strand of JBOFCU010000041.1, from coordinate 1,885 downwards.
TGCGCAAATTCTGCCCGTGTATCACCACCGCTTGATGCCGCCACCGACGGGCCAATCCGCGGCGGCGGGGCAGCCGCCGCCGCAGCGCCCGGCTGGCCATCAAGCTGCATCGGCATTGTGCCACCGGCATCACCACGCCGGCCAGAGGGCGCCGTTTGCAATGGCGCACTGGGCGGGGTCGTGCCCAAGGCCCGCGGCGCGCCCGGAGCTGACGGATTGGCATTGGGATCGAACGCATCGTTGCGCCGGGCGGGGCTGCCCGCTGGCCGTGCCGCAGCAGGTGCAGGTGAACCCGCCGCAGCGCCCGCGCCACCCTTGCCGCCAGCCGTATCCTCAAACCGCAAATCCGTATCCTTGCGGAATCGCTGGAGATCATCTTCCAGCCGGCGGTTCTGCTGCTGCAACTGCTCAATCTGCCCAGTCATCTGACGTACCTGGTTTTCCATACGCGACAGGCGCAGCAGCAATTCAGCTGCATCCTGCGCGCGCGCCGGCGCTGGAAACAGCGCGCCCGACACAAGCGTGGTCAGCAGCAAAAAGGCAGGAAGGGTGAAAAGACGGAGACGGATAACAGGACGGATCATGATCGGGCACGCTTGAGGAATACACTGCCTGATAGCATAGCCACGTCCCATGCCCAAATTGTGGAAAAGGTGCGACAAATTTCCGTCACACCTGCCATACGTCATACCTGCCAATGGGGCGAACCGGGAAAGTTTTTCTGAAACGCAGTCCGTAAAACCGGATCGCGCGCGCACCGCCCCGCAATGGCATGCATTGCAGGCGTCTGCTCAGCAAACCAGTCCGCCCGTGGCTGCCAGTGGTTCATCACCGCAATATAAATATCGATCGCAGAAAAACGATCCCCAAGAAACCACGGACCCTTCACCTCGGTTTCCATGATGCGCCAAAGCCGTTTGCGATAGGCGGACACCTGATTGATATAATCCTCCTGCGCATCGGTACGGGACACGAACCGGCCCGGATCATCCACATAGGTAAAGGTCGGATAGATATTGGCGACAATGAAAATCAGCCAGCGCAGAAAACGCGCGCGAGTCACATCCTGCGCGCCCGGCACCAGATCATCGCGCCCCGTGACATCAGCCAGATGAAATGTGATCGCGGCACTTTCTGTCATCACCGCACCATCAGGAAGAATGACCGTCGGCACCTGCGCGACACCGTTCAGCGTCATCAATTTCCGCCGCGCATGAGAATCCTTGAAAACATCCCCGGCATCTTCATAGGCGTAAGGCATATCATACCAGCGCAGTTGCGCCTCGATAATGGTCGAACCCCAGCCCGGATGGCCATACAATGTCAGCATGAGCAGTGTCCTCAAGAACAATCCGGCACAAACAATCACATTCGTGCAGAAAAGAAAAACCGGCGCCACTGCACGAGCCAACCTCGGAGCGGACGCCGGTTTGTGACAGGCGGAGAGCCGATCTTGGATCAGCTGCCTGTTTTACCTCCCATGAACAGTTGTGGCGTTTGGCGACGCCAGCGCGAACCGCATAGAGGGAGGATTCTTTCAAGCCGCAATCAGGCCATCAGCTCGATGCGCCTCCGAGCACGGTGACGACGCGCCGGTTCTGCGACCAGCAGGAAATATCATTGCACACAGCGACAGGCCGTTCCTTGCCATAAGACGTGGTGCGGAAACGCGAAGCGGAAATGCCCTTTGTCGCCAGATAATCACGGGCGGCCTGCGCACGCTGGGCACCAAGCGCGAAATTATATTCACGCGTGCCGCGCTCATCAGCGTGGCCTTCCATCAAAATCGCGTGTTGCGTGTAGCGCTGCAACCAGACCGCCTGCTTGTCGAGCGTAGCGACAGCCGTCGCAGTGAGCTGCACAGAGTCCGTTTCAAAGAAAATGC
>JBOFCU010000333.1:0-2136 GCA_051646285.1 Beijerinckiaceae bacterium | reverse complement strand
GACAAGGGCGACGGTTATGAGGACAAGATCGCCGCCATCGGCATCCGCATCCGGCGCTGGGTGACGTTTCACGGCATCGCGCTGAATGTGGAGCCGGAGCTGGCGCATTTTTCCGGCATCGTGCCGTGCGGCGTCGCCGATCCGCGCTATGGCGTGACAAGCCTGCACGACCTTGGCCTGCTGGTCAGCCTCGCCGATGTGGATGTGGCGCTGAAGCGGGCGTTCGCCGAGGTGTTTGGCGGGGTCGCGTGAAAATGGGATGCCGCGGCGCGGCATCCCCATTGGATTATTTGCTGCGCATGATGACGCCGGGCAGCGAGAGATTGCCTGATGCGACCTTGTAAACGCCAGTGACGCAAAGCAGCGGCGCCTTGCCTTCGCTGTTCACCTGCAATTTCGCTGTCACGGCGTCGAAATTGATATTTTCTGCCCCTTGCACCGGCACCGTGATTTTCACGGTGGAGCCTTTCAGCAGCGGGCTCATGCCGGGACTGTCGAGCGCCAGCGGCAGACCGGGCGCTGTGGCGGGCAGAATGTCCTGCCCCGGCGAAATATCGCGCACCTTCAGGCCGCCAGTGCAGCCTTTGTCCTCGCCAAGCACCACCCAATGCGAATGCCAATTGCCGCCGTCATTATTCGGATCGCCATCGCCATTCTCGTCGTAGAGCGGCGTATCGTCGAAATCCGGATGGGATGTAATGGCGAGCGCGAGAATTCCAGACCCTTTGGCGAAGCCTGCCGCAGATGGGTCGAGCTTGGTCGGCCACACATAGGCATCCACCGATGCACCCGTGAGTTTACCCGTAGGCTGCGGTTTCTGGCTGCCGGCCAGACCCGTGACCTCCATGGTGAATGTGGCGAGGCGGCCATCGGTTGTGGCGCTGCCCTTCGTGACATCAAAGGCGGGCGCCACCTTAGGATCGGACTTGGACTGGATATCGTGGGCGGTGGCAGAGGTGAGAAGCGCCGCAAATGAGCAGACGGCGAAACCTGATCGGATGAGCATGGGAACCTCATTAGTAGCGAGTCGATATGATATGGCTAGTCAGCTTTCCATTGCGCGTCAAGTGTGTTATCGACTCGCTACTATGCCGTCGAAAGTCATAACGCCTGCCGCCGAAGCGGCTCATCTGCTGCTGCGGCTTGAGCGCCTGTCGCGCGCCGGGCAGGGAGGGGATGGCCTCAACCCGGCGCAATGGGAAGCGTTGCGCTATGTGGCGCGCGCCAACCGTTTTTCGCGCAATCCGGCGGCGGTTGCTGTTTATTTCGGTGCGACGCGCGGCACGGTGTCGCAAACGCTGATCGCGCTGGAAGAAAAAGGCATGATCCGTCGCTTGCCGAGCAAGGCGGACCGGCGCGGCATTGATCTGGCGCTGACAGCGCGCGGTGAACAGATGTTGCGCGAAGATCCGCTGCATGAACTCGCGCGCGATCTGGCATTAGAAAAATCAGGTATCGAGTCAACGCTCAATCATTTGCGCGGTGCGGTGCGTGCGGCCGTTCGCCGCAATGGCGGCCGAGCCTTCGGATTTTGCCATGCATGTGCGCATTTCCGATGCACACCACTTTCACCATCGGCTGCGCCTAACCACTGCGCACTGTTGCAAGAACCGCTGACCGATGCAGACAGTGCTCTGATTTGCGTGGAGCAGGAAGAAGCGGCCTGAGCGTTTTATCGCCGCTGTCTTCCGGTCACGGGGCCGGCAGCTCTTGGCAAAAGCTGACTCCTCACGCCATAACAGCGTTTATTCAATCCGGAGTAACGCCGCGTGGCCATTCTGTCTCCCAAACTCGATGCCAATGATCCTTCGCACGTTGCCAACGCGGCGGAGTGGGCGAAGCTGCGGGCTGACCTGTTGGAGAAGCGTGCGCAGGCGGCCGAAGGCGGCTCGCCAAAATCGCGCGAACGGCATGTGGCGCGCGGCAAATTGCTGCCGCGTGAGCGGGTGCGGCGGCTGCTTGACCCCGGTTCGCCTTTTCTCGAAATCGGGCTGCTCGCCGCCAACGGCATGTATGAGGGCGATGTGCATGCCGCCGGCATGATTTGCGGCATCGGCCGCGTCGAAGGCCGCGAGGTGATGATCGTCTGCAATGATGCGACGATCAAGGGCGGCACCTATTATCCGATGACGGTGA
>JBOFCU010000331.1:0-6411 GCA_051646285.1 Beijerinckiaceae bacterium | reverse complement strand
CGCAGCCAATTTTCTATCGCCGGTTCATGCCCAAACCAAGCGCCAGCCCAACGCGACCGAACGCACCCGTGTCGAACATGCCTTGCGCAGCCTTGGTTTCACTGAATGGGGCAAGATCGAACTTGATGATGATGTCTGGGTGATCGAGGAAGCGATTGATGCAGAAGGCAAGGAGTGGGAGATCGAGCTTGATGCTGTCGATCTCTCTGTTTTGAGCAAGGAGCCGGGTTAATCTCAGCTTTACAAATCAATATCGACCCATACAGCAGCATGATCAGAGCCGGCATGTTGCGGTTTGGTCATTTCTGGATAAATGTCCCAGAAATCACCATTCTTTCCGCCCCACACGCCTTTTCGGAAAACGCCCGCATTTTTTATCGCCTTGAACAGGGCAGGCGACAATAAAATATAGTCGATTTTATTGGAGGCTGCGCAATTGCCATACGTGCCAGGCCTGCCGCCGTCATCAAATTTCGGATGTGCAAAAACATCTTGCAAGTCAGTTTTTGTCAAGAGCGGCTTGAGTGGTGTGCTGTCTGGCGTGTCGTTCAAATCACCAAGAACGACTACATATTTATAGCCGTCCACACGTAACGAATTATAGTGGGATGCAACGCGCTTGGCTTGGCGCTGTCGCTTGTCATCTGATTCCCCGGGCTTGCCATACCCTTTACTCTTGAAATGGTTGACAAGGACCCAAACGGTTTCTCCAGATGGTGTTCTGATTGCATATTCCGGGCAATCGCGCCCAAAAATAACGCCCTTGGTATCGGTGTCATCCACGTGGCTGTTGATGCTGAGAATATCATAACCCTTGCGCGTCATGATACCGACATCAATGCCGCGATCATCATTGCCATCAATCACCATGACATGCGCATAAGGTTTGCCGCCGACATCCTTTAACAGTTGTTCGCTGAATTTTTTCAGCGCTATCCGGTTTTCCGCCTCGACCACACCGACAATATCGCCTGCGGTGTCATGCAACACTTTGGCCGTGACAAGCATGGCTGTTTCATTGATAGATTCTTCCGTCAGCTCCACCCAGCCAATCCAGTCTTCCCGGCCATTTGCCACAATCTGAAGAGGGCTAGATTTTGGGCGTTTTAATAATTTGCCGCGATTTTGACGAAGAATAGCGTACTGACCTATATCTGATTTTGTCAGGCCGAGCTGTTTCAATATATCTATGATTTTATCTTTTCGCGCGGGGGTATAGTTCGCCTCATTCAGAATTGTGTTGAGTTGGGAAACAGCATCAAGAATAGGCTTGCCTTCACTCCAAGTCGAAAGATTCAAGGCTTTGGCGCGGCGAAATAGATTTTCGACATTGTATGAAACGATCCGCATGATACAATTCCTTTACAATATGACTGTCACAAACAGAAAATACCGTTTCATAAATTTGTCAATCGATTGATTTATTGCAAGGTGATAGTGACGGGACGGCGTACCAAATCACGGTCGGATGTGATGCGGCACCCATCAACCCGTAGCGTTGCATAATAAAGATCGGCCCGTACGCCGCTGGTGTCGAAATTACGCGCCGGCGAATGCCGGTCGATCAGTGACGGATAGGCGATCATCTGCGCCCCGGCGTCACAAGGATTATCATACAGTGTTTTGCCTGCCAGCACGAGTGAAGGTTTTGACCAATGAATCAGGTCATAGGAAGCTGTTGCCCAAATACCGGGCTCTGCAAAAAAGGCATCATGCTTTGCGGCCTTCAAAACAGCGACCCAGGCCCCGCTTGGCGTGTGTTTCACCACAGCTCCAACAGGTGTGACGAATGGCGCAATCGGTTCGCATGTCTTGAGCGGATCAGCGGTGCCGCCATAGAAATCACCAGCATGCGCCGTGAAGCCTTTGCCATCCCATGCCCGCCAGGACGATGCGATATCCGGGGTCCTGGTGCGAAACAGGCAGGCCCCGTGTTTTTGTCCTGTCCAGCCCGTTGTGCCGATAAACGTATATTTCCATTCTCCATCGGCAAATATATTGGAAGGGTTGAAAAATCCGCGATGCCGGCCCTGTCCGGTTTCCTGTTTGTATGGATAGGCAGCCACAACAGGTGAGCCTTTTGCGCGCCGGAAAGATTTTCCACTATTGTCGGATGTCAAGGCCAATATGCTGTTTGTCCAGCACGGGAGCATGGCAGCAAACATGCATCGTCCTGCATGATCATTGGCGTGATATTCGTGATGGATCAGCGCGCTCACGCGCGTGCCATCGTCTGTCCAGGTTGCTGTGATCCATGAATAATCATCAAACGCGGCGGGATCACTGTTGTGATTGGAGCGCAGCACAATCGCACAATCCAGTTTGAGCACGTCGAGCGATTGACCGCGCAGGGCACGATTGATGTTGTGCATGCCGAAGGCGGTAATTGCGCCATCGGCCGTGCGGAATGCGCGCAATGAAGCGTCCGGCACATCATGGCCGTCGCACGCATCGGTCTTGCGGGCGAAAACGGTTTCGGGCTGGCCTGTGAATGTAATTTTTACCTGCGGCGCGCCGGTTTCACGTAGCTGCGGCTGAGCGGCTGCCGGTCCGCTGGCCATAGCCGCGCCCATCAGCAAGCCTGTGAATAGCGGTGAAGTATACATGGTGATGGAGAGTGTAGGGCGTGTGATGGCGCATTTCCACCATGATGCTCATATGCGGTAAACGATGCTGCACATTGCAGATTGGCTTGCGCTCGCGCATCATGCAGTCCCAGCCGATTCAGTGATGCGCATGACAGCCCATGCCGATCGATGCAGGAGACCGTGATTGACGAGCCATTCGCGTGATACGCCGCAATTTTTTCTGACCGCGCCAACGGTGTGCCCGTATTTGCCGGGCCAGCAGGAGCGCAAGGTGTTTACCCATCTGGTCGGGCCGCGCGCATCGCATCTGAATGATGTTCTGACCCATGGCGGGTTCCGCCGGTCGCAGACCATTGCCTACCGGCCGGCCTGTGAAAACTGCCGCGCCTGTGTGTCGGTGCGCGTGTGCGTGAATGATTTTGAGCCAGGCCGCACGTTCCGCCGCATCGTTGCACGCAACGCTGATCTGGTTGGTGCAGAGATGGAAAATCACCCTTCCTCCGAGCAATATTCACTCTTTCGCGATTATATTGACGCCCGCCACAGCGATGGCGGCATGGCAGAAATGAGCGTGCTGGATTATGCGATGATGGTGGAGGACAGCCATGTCGAAACCCAGATTGTCGAATATCGCAAGCGCGGGCCTGATACGTTTTTGACAGGGCGCGGCACCGGCGACTTGCTGGCAACAGTGCTGGTTGACCATATGAGTGACGGCCTGTCGCTGGTGTATGCGTTTTATGATCCGCAGATGCAGGAGCGTTCGCTCGGCACCTTCATTATTCTTGACCATATCGCACGGGCAAAAAAGCGCGGTCTGCCTTATGTTTACCTGGGATATTGGGTCGAGGGTTCAAAAACTATGGCTTACAAGGCGCGTTTTCTGCCGCAGGAGCGGCTGCGGCCGCATGGCTGGGAGCGCGTGGATTGAACGCTGATTTGCAACCGCGCGCTGTGGCCGACGCATTTTATCAGGCCATGGCGGCCCGTGATTTTTCGGCCATGGGTAAACTATATGACGACTGTTCCACATTCACCGATCCTGCCTTTGGCACGCTTGATGCGGCAAATACCCGTGCCATGTGGCGCATGTTGCTATCGCGCAGCAAGGATATTTCCGTCAGTCATACGATAGAGTCGGCGAATGATACGCAGGCCGTGACGCGCTGGGTTGCGCATTATTCATTCAGCAAAACAGGGCGGCCCGTTAAAAATATCATTGTGGCAACGATGGAAATCAGGGATGGAAAAATTATCCGTCATAGTGATGATTTTGACATCCAGGACTGGCTGAGGCAGGCGCTTGGCTGGCCGGGCTTTCTGTTTGGCTGGTTGCCGGTGTTCCGCCGCAAAGTCAGTGCTGGCGCCGTGGCACAGCTTGCAGCCTTTATCCAAAGGGAAAAAGGCGGAGCGTGAGGCTCCGCCCTTTATAATTTTATGCTGCTTCTTTCAGCAGGGATTGCAGATCGAGCGGGCGGGTGTCCATGGCAAGATCGCCCTGCGGCGTGAGCGGCCATTGGGCCTGCGGCTTGTCCCAATACAATTCGACGCCATTCTGATCGGGATCGCGCAGATAGAGGGCTTCGCTGACGCCATGGTCGCTCGCACCATCCAGCGGAATGCGGGCCTCGGCAAGACGGCGCAAGGCATCGGCCAGCGCAGCGCGTGTTGGATACAGAATCGCGATGTGGAACAAACCTGTTGTGCCAGGTGCCGGTGGCTTTCCGCCTTGGCTTTCCCACGTGTTGATTGCGATATGATGGTGATAACCGCCGGCAGAGAGAAACACGGCCTGCGATCCATACCGCTGCATCACCTCAAATCCGAGAACGTCACGATAGAAAGACAGGGCGCGGTCAATATCGGCAACCTTCAGATGCACATGGCCAATGCGTGTGCCGGGATCAACCGCACGCTTGGGCTGCACATCGGTAGAATTGGGCTGGAGCTTGTGTTGGCTCATGGCGGCCTCCAAATTGGTTGTGCAGACAGACGCGTCATTGCGCGCCTGCTGCTGTTTATGTTCGTGAGATTATTTCGCCAGCTTTGCGGCGAATTGCGCGATCCGTTCGCCGTAGAGACGCACGGTTTCCTTGTCGCCTGAAGGCGGTGTTACATCCGGTCCGGCATTGTCTGACTGGGCGACGGCACCAATCGCATAACCGAGGCGATTAGCCTTTGTCGGCGCAGCATCAGAGTTGCCCGACATGTTGCCAGCTGGCTGGCCAGTTCCGACCCAGATCATGCCGTGCTGCATGGCGAGCACGAACATGGAGCCAAGGGTATTGTCCTTGTTGCCGCCAAACGTCAGGCCGTTGGTGAAACCGCCCGCAATCTTGCCGCTCCACTCGCCACCCATCCATGGCTTGGCCGAGGCCTCGAAAAAGGCTTTCAGGCCTGCTGCAACATCGCCCATATATGTGGGTGAACCGAAGATCACCGCATCGGCCTTCGCCACTTCTGCGAGGAAATTGTCGAAATTCTGCGATGCATTTTCGATGCGCAGGAGTTTGGGGGTTGCACCAGCCTTGGCGACGCCAGCGGCAGCTTCTTCCGCCAGAACATGGGTGTGGCCGTAGCCGGAGAAATAAACGATGGCGACAGTGGTCATGGGAGCCTCGATCAGGGTTGATGTGACCCTGATTTAGGCGCCTCAGCCTTTTGCGCAACGGCAATGATTGCCGTTTCGACCTTGCAAAAACGCAAGAAAGGATGGCCGGGGGAGGATGGCGCCGCGTTGCCTCAGTGAGACGGGAGGCAGGTCACCACGCGTTAGCCGCCGAATTTGTTGCTCTTCGGAAAGCCTTTTGGCGGCAGGCGGCCGGACTCAGAGCGATGGCCGATCCAGTCCTTCAATTCCGCCTTGGGCACATTGAAGGAGCGGCCGGCGCTGTCAGTCCAGCCCAAGCCTTCTTTCAGCGTGAAGACGCTGACATCAGCAATGCCGCCGTCCTTGTATTTTTGCAGGCGGACACCCTTGCCGCGTGTCATTTCCGGCACTTCGGCCAGCGGAAAAACCAGCATCTTCCGGTTTTCGCCGATCACGGCAACATGGTCACCTTCAACCCGCGCGACAATGACAAGCCTGTCACCCGCATCGACATTGAGCAGCTGCTTGCCCTTGCGCGTGTTGCCGATGGTTTCGGCTGACGGAATAACAAATCCGCGCGATTCATATCCGGCCAGCAGGTATTTTGTGTCAGCCTCGTACGGGAACGCGGTGACAATATCAGCGCCTTCTTCCAAATCGACCATCAGACGGATGGGATCACCATAGCCGCGCCCGCCTGGCAGCTTCGATCCATCCAGCGTGAAGCATTTGCCGTTTGACGCGAATACCAGAATTTTGGCTGTCGTTTCCGTCTTGAACGCAATTTTAAGTTTATCATCGCCCTTGAACGACAGGCCCGACAAATCATCCACATGGCCTTTCAGGGCGCGGATCCAGCCCATCTGCGAAACCACGACAGTGATTGGCTCACGCTCCACCAGTGCCTCGTCAATCGTAAGGTCACCCAGTTCGGGTGCGTCAGCAAAGGCCGTGCGGCGTTTGCCGATTTTCGTTTCCGGCCCAAAGGTCTTGCGGACCTCACGGATTTCCCACGACACCGTTTTCCACTGCTTGTCTTCCGAACCGAGCAACGCCTCGATCGTATCCTTTTCCTGCGTCAGCCCGTCGAGTTCGCGGCGCAATTCCATTTCTTCGAGCTTGCGCAACGAGCGCAGGCGCGTATCGAGAATGGCGTTGGTCTGCACCTCATTGATGCCAAATTCCTTCATCAGGACCGGCTTGGGCTCATCCTCTTCCCGGATAATGCGGATG
>JBOFCU010000318.1:0-10585 GCA_051646285.1 Beijerinckiaceae bacterium | reverse complement strand
CCATCGCCGCAAGGCATGGCATGGTTGAACGGTAACAGAGTGGCGATAACCATGGCCGCAGCAACGGCACCCATGATGAGCGGACGGCATGAGCAGGCAGCGGAGCGGTCACAGCGCCGCGCTGTGGCTTATGGTGAGGCGCTGCGCCATTCGCGCCGGGTGCGCTTTCTCAAGCGCGCCATTCCCCTGACAGCAACTATTGCGACGGTGGGTGTCATTGTCGTGGCGTTTTTCAACCCGTACCGGGTTGTGCCGGCCACTGTCAGCCTGGAATCTCTGGGTGTGAGCGGCTCCAAAATCACGATGGATGCGCCCAAACTGCAAGGTTACAAAAAAGACTCCCGGCCCTATGAAGTCAAAGCCTCGTCGGCGGCACAGCATATCAAGACGCCGCACATCATCGAGCTGAACAATCTCGATGCCAATGTGGCGATGGGGCCTGATGGCTCAGCCCACCTCACCGCTCCGACCGGGGTTTTCGACAGCCAGAAAGAAACGCTCAATCTGAAAAGTGATGTGCGTGTCGTCACCAATACGGGATATGATATCCGCATGAAATCAGCGCAGGCCGAATTCAAGAGCGGACATGTACAGACGGATCAACCGGTCGAAGTCGATATGAATGATGGCCGCATCCGTGCCGATGGGCTGGAAATTATCGACAATGGCAAGCAGATCGTGTTTACCGGGCGCGTGCGCACCACACTGGTGGAGCGCGACCCGGCGGAAACAGAATCGCCGGCATCACCGGCACCAGAGACCAAACCATGATGCGTGCGGGAATGCGGGTATTTTTGTCAGTGGTGGCCGGTGCCTGCCTGATGGCCAGCAATGGCATGGCGCAGACCGCATCGCGCACCAAGACCAATACAGCCGGGCTTGGCAGCTTTGGCGGCAATGACAAGCAGCCGATCAATATCGAGGCTGACAAGCTCGATGTGTTCCAGAAGGACGGGCGGGCTGTCTATGCCGGCAATGTGATTGCGGTGCGGGGCGAGACGACGATGAAATGCTCGCAGCTCATCGTGTTCTTTGACCAGACCAAGGCCAATGCCTCCGGCCCGCAGCCGGTTGCCGCCAGCGGCAGTGCCGACAACGCCCTCAAGAAGCTGGAATGCAAGGGGCCGGTATCGGTCGTTTCCAAATCCGACGGCAAGACACAGGTGGTGACCGGACAGAACGCCGTTTTCAACCGCGTCACCAATATCGTCTCTGTCAGCGGCAATGTGACATTGGCCGATGGCGGCAATGTCACGAAATGCGAATCCTTCACCTACAATACCGATTCCAAGATCGCGAATTGTGTGGCGGTGGCCGGTGGCCGCGTGCGCGGTGTGTTTGAGCCGGGCAGTGATGACAAGCCCAAGCCACGCGCCGGTCAGTAAGGCGTCACCGTTCCGTGGTCTCATTCAATCCCTTCAGCAAGCGCAAGGCTGCCAGTTCCGGCGCGGACGGTTACACCCCGTCCACACGCCTGCCGCAGATTGACCGCATCTCTGAAGTGGCCATTGCAGATGCCGAAGAAGGACTGCTGACCGCTGTCGGGCTGGAAAAGACCTACGGCAAGCGCCGTGTCGTCCATGACGCCTCGCTGCATGTCCGGAACGGTGAGGCGGTTGGCCTGCTCGGCCCGAACGGGGCTGGCAAGACCACCATCTTCTACATGGTCACCGGGCTGGTCGCGGCTGACAAAGGCCGCATTACGCTTGATGGCCATGACGTTACCCTGCTGCCGATGTATCGCCGTGCCCGCCTCGGCATCGGCTATCTGCCGCAGGAAGCCTCGATTTTCCGCGGCCTGAACGTGGAAGACAACATTCGCGCCGTGCTGGAGGTGATTGAACCGAACCGCGACCGGCGTGAGGCGGAGCTGGACGCCCTGCTGGAAGAATTTGATATCAAGCGCCTGCGCAAATCCCCCTCCATCGCCCTGTCGGGCGGCGAGCGGCGGCGCTGCGAAATCGCCCGCGCGTTGGCGGGCCGGCCGTCCTTCATGCTGCTTGACGAGCCTTTTGCGGGCATCGACCCGATTGCGGTCGGCGACATTCAGGCACTGGTCCGGCAACTGACCGACCGTGGCATCGGCGTGCTGATCACCGACCATAATGTGCGTGAAACCCTCGGCCTGGTGGACCGCGCCTACATCATCCACTCCGGCCGTGTGCTGATGGAAGGTTCGCCCGAGGAGATCATCGCCAACGAGGATGTCCGCCGCGTCTATCTGGGTGAGAGCTTCCGGCTCTGACTTCAGCAGTCCTGCATGCCCGCATTGGCATCCGGCGCTGGTGTTAACACCCCGCATACCGCAATGCGGCAAGGGCTTTGACCCCGCTATCAGAACCTCATAAAAGCAAAAATCATGCCGACAGCGATTCCGCTGTTGCAACCGGGGGTCCACAGAGCTCGCATGGCGATCGGTATCGGCCTGAACATGCGCCAGAGCCAGTCTCTGGTGATGACGCCGCAGCTGTTGCAGGCGATCAAGCTGCTGCAACTGTCGACCATCGAACTCAATGCCTATGTGGAGCAGGAACTGGAACGCAACCCGCTGCTGGAGCGCGGTGAGGATATGCCGGACATCGACAGGCCGGGCCTTGCCTCCGACGACGCCGGCGGCAGCGAGCCCAGTGAAGCCCAATCAGGCGACTGGGCCGGCAATGATCTGGCCACCAGCCGCGAAGTACTGGAATCCCGCCTTGACACCGATCTGGGCAATGCATTTCCCGATGAGGCAGCCCCATCTGAAAGCGCCAATGGCGACGGGCTGACCGTATCCTCATCTGTCTGGTCCGGTGTTTCCGGCGGCGGCTTTGACGGGGAGGATGAGAATGCGATTGACCGGGCGGCGGAAGCCAGGCCCAGCCTGCGCGACCATCTCCATGGCCAGCTCACCCTTGCCACTGCTGACCCGCTCGAACGGCTGATCGGGCGGCTGCTGATTGATGCGATTGATGACAATGGCTACCTCACCGACAGCGTTGAGGCTGTGGCCGAGCGGCTTGATGCCCAACCGCAGCGCGTGGAAGCCGTGCTGCGTGTGATTCAGGGGTTCGAGCCATCGGGCGTCGGCTGCCGCACGCTGAGCGAATGCCTTGCCATCCAGCTCAGGGATATTGACCGGTTTGACCCTGCCATGGCGGCAGTCATCGGGCGGCTCGATCTGCTCGCCAAACGCGATTATGCCGCGCTGATGAAGCTGGCGCAGATTGACGAGGAAGATCTGCGCGGCATCATCAAGGATATTCGCGCGCTGGACCCAAAGCCTGGCCGGATATTCGGCGGCGAACCGGCCAGCCCTGTCATGCCGGATGTGTTTGTGCGGCCAGCCTCGGATGGCAGCTGGATTATTGAATTGAACAGCGATGCCCTGCCGCGCGTGCTGGTCAATCAGGCCTATTATACCAAGGTGACAAAGGCGACCAAAAGCGACACGGAAAAAACATTCGTGCAGGAGTGTTTTCAAACCGCCAACTGGCTGACACGCAGCCTGGACCAGCGGGCCAAGACAATTCTCAAGGTTGCAACCGAAATTGTGCGCCAGCAGGATGCCTTTTTCGTCAACGGCGTTTCTGAATTGCGGCCGTTGAATTTGCGCGCTGTTGCCGATGCTATCGGCATGCATGAATCAACAGTTTCACGCGTGACGTCGAATAAATTCATGGCGACGCATCGCGGCCTGTTCGAGATGAAATATTTTTTCACCACCTCGATTGCATCTGCCGATGGCGGCGATGCCCATTCAGCCGAGGCCGTGCGTCATAAAATCAAACAGATGATCGATGCGGAAACGGTGGCAACGGTTTTATCCGATGATGCCATTGTCACACGTCTGAAAGACAGCGGTATTGATATAGCCCGGCGCACGGTTGCCAAATACCGGGAGAGCCTGCGCATCCCCTCGTCCGTTGAACGCAAACGCGAAAAAAGCGCCATGACGGCGTAACGCTGAATCAAAAGCGTTAACGCATGCCGGCGCTGCTGTGCAAAATGATAGAGCATCAGGGCACGCCAATCCATCTTTATTTCGCACATGTGATGCGTTGACAGCGCGCACGCTGATTCTTACGCTTCACACCAGTTTGAATTTCTTGATAGCTATTGTTCACCGTTGGTCTTGGTGCGTTGTTGTGGCGCATTTTATGAAGGGAGCGTTCGGTATGCTGCGAATCTCGGGCAAGAATTTCGATATTGGCGAATCCCTGCGGGGCCGTGTCGAAGAGCGTCTGGCCGTTGCGTTGGGAAAATATTTTGGGCGCGGCTACAAGGGCCACGTCACCTTCGCGAAAGAAGGCTCCCGGTTTCGATCAGACTGCACGCTGCATCTGGATTCTGGCACAAGTTTGGCTGCGTCGGGCGAGGGGCATGAAGCCTATGAGAGCTTTGCGGATGCCGCCGAGCGAATCGAAAAGCGCCTGCGCCGCTACAAGCGCCGCCTGCGAGAGGATCACCCGGCCATGAACGGGGCGGCGGCCCCGGCGGTGGATGCGGCCTACACCGTCATCGAGACGCCGGATGAAGAGGCAGAGATGCCTGTGGATTTCGCGCCTATCGTGGTCGCGGAAACCACTTATCCCATCCAGGAACGCTCCGTGAGTGACGCGGTTCAGGAACTTGACTTGACAGGAGCCCCTTTCATCGTGTTCCGCCATGCCACGAATGGGCGGATCAATCTGGTCTACCGGCGCAAGGACAGCCATATTGGCTGGATCAATCCGCCGGGCTGACCTACATGGGTTGCCCAACAGTTCAGATCACAGACCCACGGCCCCGTGGCTGGTTCCTGCGTGATGGGTGCCACAGGTGGCGGAAGCGAGCACAATGCATCTCCATGACCTCCTTTCACCGAAGGCTGTTCTTCCAGCCCTGAAGGTGAGCGGCAAAAAACAGGCCTTGCAGGAACTGGCGGCTCATGCCGCCATGATCACGGGCCTCGGTGAGCGGCTGATCTTTGACACGCTGCTGCAGCGGGAGCGGCTGGGCTCGACCGGGATTGGTAACGGCATCGCCATTCCCCACGGCAAGCTGCCGCAAATCCAGCACCTGACCGGGCTGTTTGCCCGGCTGGACAAGCCGGTTGATTTTGAAGCGGTCGATGGCGAGCCCGTGGATCTGGTGTTTGTGCTGCTGGCCCCGGAAGATGCAGGCGCGGATCATCTTAAGGCGCTGGCGCGCACCGCCCGTGTTCTGCGCGATCCGGCCAAGGCGAGCCGCTTGCGGGCAACGCCGGATGCGGACGCGCTCTATGCGCTGCTGACGCAGGAACCGGCGTCCCACGCTGCATAGGCGGGTTGAGCCTCATACCGTTCTTTGAGCCAATGGCTTCTCTGCACGCAGGCGGCTAGAAGGGGTCTTCGCTTCTTATACCGCAACCGGCGACGCCCCATCCGGCACCGCCTTGCGGTCCCTGCCCGACCGGCCCTTGCGAGGTTCATGATGTCTGACGCAAACACACTTCCCCCCTACACCCATGCGCCGCTGTTTCCCCTCGGCAAGGATACGACACCCTACCGCAAGATCAGCGATCAGGGTGTGCGGGTGGAAAAATGGAATGGCCGGGACATGCTGGTGGTGGACCGCGAAGCGATTCGCCTGCTGGCCGAACAGGCGATGATCGATACCAACCATCTGCTGCGCCCCGGCCATCTCAAGCAGCTGGCCAAGATTCTGGATGATCCGGAAGCGACCTCCAACGACAAGTTTGTCGCCTATGATCTGCTCAAGAACGCCAACATCTCGGCGGGCGGCGTGCTGCCCATGTGCCAGGACACCGGCACAGCCATCGTCATGGGCAAGAAGGGGCGTTTCGTCTGGACCGACGGCGACGATGAGAGCGCCATCGGTGAGGGCATCCGCGATGCCTATTTCAAGAAAAACCTGCGCTATTCGCAGCTTGCGCCGCTGTCGATGTTTGAAGAGAAAAACACGCGCGACAACCTGCCCGCCCAGATCGAGATTTATGCGGATGGCGAGGATGCCTACAAATTTCTGTATGTCGTGAAAGGTGGCGGCTCCGCCAACAAGACATTCCTGTATCAGGCACCGCCATCCATCCTGACCCATGACCGGATGATGGCGTTTCTGAAAGAAAAAATCCTGACACTCGGCACGGCCGCCTGCCCGCCCTACCATCTCGCCGTCGTCATCGGTGGCACATCGGCGGAATTGACGCTGAAGACCACCAAGCTCGCCTCCACCCGCTATCTCGACAATTTGCCGACGGCGGGCGGGCCTGACGCCCACGCCTTCCGCGATCTGGCGCTGGAAGAAGAAATTCACAAGATGACGCAGCAGCTTGGCGTCGGGGCTCAATTCGGCGGCAAATATTTCTGCCATGATGTGCGCGTCATCCGCCTGCCGCGCCATGGCGCTTCCCTACCCATCGGCCTTGGCGTGTCATGCTCGGCAGACCGGCAGGCATTGGGCAAGATCACCAAAGACGGCGTTTTTCTTGAGGAGCTGGAGCATAATCCGGCGCAATATCTGCCGGATATTGATGAGTCCAAGCTCGGCGGGGCGGTCGTCAAGATCGATCTCAACCAGCCCATGAAGGATATTCTCGCGACCCTCTCGCAGCATCCAATCAAGACGCGCCTGTCGTTGTCCGGCCCGATGATTGTGGCGCGCGATCTGGCGCATGCGAAAATCCGCGAGCGGCTGGAAAGCGGACAGGGCATGCCGGATTATTTCAAGAATCATCCGGTCTATTATGCCGGTCCGGCCAAGACGCCAGTGGGCTATGCCTCGGGCTCTTTTGGTCCGACCACGGCGGGCCGGATGGATTCCTATGTCGATCAGTTCCAGTCCTTTGGCGGGTCGATGGTGATGCTGGCCAAGGGCAACCGCTCGGCACAGGTGCGCGAGGCCTGCGGCCGCCATGGCGGATTTTATCTTGGCTCCATTGGCGGGCCAGCGGCCCGGCTGGCGCAGGACTGCATCAAGAAAGTGGAAGTGCTGGAATATCCAGAGCTTGGCATGGAAGCGATCTGGCGCATCGAGGTTGAAGATTTTCCCGCCTTCATCGTGATCGACGACAAGGGCAATGACTTTTTCAAGGAATTAAATCTGGGTTGATGCTTCATGTGCGCCAGCGCACAGCGGCAAGGCGTTGCATAGATGATTATCAGGTCATCCCAACCTCCCGACTTCCAAAGCCCGGCGCACTGCCGGGTTTTCTTTTGGGCGGATGGGATCATCCTCACCGGAAGGAGCGCGCCATGACCCGCAAGTCCTCTATGCTCTTTGTCCTCATCGCTGTGATCGCACCCGCACAGGCCCGCGCACAGGAGACGGCCACACCGCAATGCCATGCGGATCTGGCCCGCGCCGAAGCGCTGGTGGCAGACATCGCTGGCCGCGATCAAACGGGAGCGGGGCGCAATCCGGCGCGGCTGTGCCGTGTGCTGCGCCTGAATTTGCGGCAGATGCGTGAAGCGCGCGAAGTGATGAACCGCTGTATGAGCGGCCATGCCCGGCGTGAAAATGTCAGCCAGATGGATGTATCCATGGATGATGTCGCCACTGTCATTGCGCGGCGCTGTTCATAAGCGGCGCATTATTTTTGCAGCTGTGATTTGCGCGATTCACTGCGCATATTCCAGAGAATACCCACAATAATCAGCGCCGCACCGGCAAACACAAACGGGTCAAGCGGTTCGCTGTAAAATTGCCAGCCGACAATCGCGATGAGGGGAATGCGCAGAAAATCCAGCGGCACAACGGTCATAGCGTCACCGTTCTGAAAGGCATTGGTCAGACAATAGTGCGAAATCAGCCCGCAGGTGCAAACACCGAGCAACGGCCACAATGGCAAGCCGGGGATTTTTGCAAAAAAGCCCAGATCAGCCCCAACAAGATTCATTGGCAGTTGCAGAATATTCATCCAGAGCAGGATGGTAAAAGTCTGATTTCTGATGGTGAGCTTCTTGGTGAAAATTGTTGTCGCGGCAAAAAACAGCGCGCACGCCAGCGGCCAGACCGCGCGCGGATCAATCTGCGTATTCCAGGGCCGCGTGATCACGAGAATACCGGCAAATCCCAGCACAACCGCACCGATGCGGCTTGGGGTCAGCCGTTCGCCGAGAAATGGCACGGCCATCAGTGTGACCCAGATCGGGTTGGTAAACTCGATCGCAAAGACGAGGGCGAACGGCAAAATCGTTACCGAATAGGACCATGTGTAGGTGCCGATAAAATGTACGATATTGCGCCAGACATGCAGCATGGGTGTTTGCGGCCAGATCAGCGGGCGCAGGCCAGGGTTGAGCAGGGCCAGCGCGGCCAGCACAATGACGCCGGTGAGATTGCGCAGCGTGAGCATCTCAAACACGCCGAGATAGGGTGACAGCGCACGCAACGATACAGCCATGGCTGAAAAAGCCAGCAAGGCGCCGGTTACCCAAAAAATGACCAGCCGGATATTGTTCGGGCGCGGCTGTATGGCTGCGGCACTCACGTGTTGGCGCTCATGCCGCTTTCCAGACCTCAGGATTCATCATGCGGATGGGCGCACCTTGCAGCCAGGCCACAATATTTTCGACACTCTCACCGTAAAATTGCCGGAACACGGGAATGGTGGAATATCCCAGATGCGGTGTCAGCACCGCATTGCTGAACGTGCGCAGCGGATGATCGGGCTGCAACGGTTCGGTATCAAAGACATCAAGGCCAACAGTGATGCGGCCTTTCTGCAATTCCGCAATCAGCGCGGCATTGTCGATCAAGGGTCCACGCGAGGTGTTGACGAGAATGGCACCGTCTTTCATGGCTGTCAGTTCACCCGCGCCAACAATGCCGCGGCTGCGGTCCCCCAGCACGAGATGGAGAGAAATCACATCGCTGGCGGCAAACAATTCCTGCTTGTCGACGCGCGTGACACCCTTGGCCTGCGCATCCTCCGCCGTGAGATTATGGCTCCACGCCACAACATCCATGCCAAACGCCTTGCCGTAGCTGGCAACCTTTGAGCCGAGCTTGCCAAGACCGAGAATGCCCAGGCGCTTGCCAGCGAGCGAAACGCCCAACGGCACGCCGCCATGCCAGCCACCCTTTTTCATCACCGCGTCAGCCTGCGGAATGGCGCGCGCGCACGCCAGCACAAGGCCCCACGCCAATTCCGGCGTGGCGGCCGGCACAAAGTCACCGCCAGTGTTGCAGACGAGAATACCCCTTTGTGTGCAGGCCGCCAGATCCAGTGTTGGCGCGCGCTGTCCGGTCAGCGCAATCATTTTCAAGGCTGGCAGCTTTGCCAGCAATGAAGCCGAAAATGCCGTGCGCTCGCGCATCGCCAGAATAATATGGACATCGCGCAAGCTGCGCGCGATGTCCTCTTCGCTGCCAAGCGGATCACGGAAAAAGACAACATCTGCGAGGGCGCGCAGCGCATTCCAATTGGCGGATGCAGGCGCCACATCCTGACTGTCATCGAGAACCGCAACCTTCATACGCATCGCTCAGCCTTCCACCTTGATATTGTTTTCACGCACGACTGCGCCCCAGATTTTCATTTCCTTGTCCAGAAATGCCCGCAAGGGCTCAGGCCCTTCGGCGCGCAAATTGATCAGCATATTTTCCTGAATCTTTTTTGCGGTTTCCGGTTCGCGCAATGTGGCCTCGAGCGCGGCACGGAATTTTTCAATCACGGCCGCAGGTGTTTTCGCCGGCGCAAAGACGCCCCACCACGCATCAGCCGAAAATCCCGGCACACCGCTTTCTGCCACGGTCGGCACATCTTTCATGGCCGGCAGCCGCGTCAGCGAGGTCTGCGCCAGAGGACGGATTTTTCCGCCGGCGACGTTGGAGGCAAATTGCGCGGCGCTGGCGATGCCAACATCGATGTGACCCGCGACCACATCATTGGTCAGCGGCCCGCCGCCGCGATAGGGCACATGGCGCCACTGGATGCCGAGCTGCTTGCCAATGAGTGTCATGGCGAGATGGCCGAGCGAGCCGGTGCTGATCGAGCCATAGCTGATGGAGTCCGGCTTGGCCTTGGCCGCTGCCAGCAGCTCCTGAAAACTTTTCCATGGTTTGTCGGGATGCACGCCAATGGTCATCGGTGCCGTGCCGATCAGCATCACCGGCTCCAGATCTTTCTGGGTATCAAACGGCATGTTCGGCTGCAGGGCCGGGTTCACCGCATGGGTGTCGAACACATACAGCCAGGTGTTGCCATCCGGATCAGACTTGGCGACCTGCCCTGCGCCGATGGCTCCGGAGGCACCGGGGCGGTTTTCGACAATAACGGTCTGGCCAAGGCGCTGCTGCAAGCCGGTCTGCGTCAGGCGTCCGAACGCATCCACCGAGCCGCCGGCCGGAAATGGCACGACGATCTTGATCGGCGCGCCCTGGGCCGCTGCGCGCGAAGGTACGATTGCGGGCATGGCAACGCCCGCAAGCAAAAGGCCGCCAGCGGTGCGGCGTGACATTCTGTTGGTCATGAGTTTTCCTCTCCGGTTTCATATCCGCCTTTGCGGCGGTTGTTATGGGGCGTTTGCCGTTGGCAGGGTTGTCTTCAAAACGCGATCAGCGCCGCCGGTCATGAGCGGCCTGCAATCAGTTTTGAGACCACTTTGGCGGTATAATCAAC
>JBOFCU010000268.1:0-19205 GCA_051646285.1 Beijerinckiaceae bacterium | reverse complement strand
GTTTGATCCGGTCACCAATGGCCATCTCGATGTTTTGCGCCACGCCTGCGGGCTGTGTGACCGGCTCGTGATTGCCATTGGCGTGCATCCCGGCAAGGCCCCGCTGTTTTCTGCCGAGGAGCGCGCTGCGATGTTGCAGTCCGTCAGCGCGCCCATCGCGAAAAAGACTGGGACGGTGATTGAGGTCGTGACGTTTGACGATCTGGTTGTGGAGGCGGCCGCGCGCGCAGGCGCAACCATTCTTATCCGGGGCCTCAGGGATGGCACGGATCTCGATTATGAAATGCAGATGGCGGGCATGAATGGCGCAATGGCGCCCGGCGTCAGCACTGTTTTTTTGCCGGCGTCGCCCATGGTCCGCCCCATCACCGCCACGCTTGTGCGCCAAATCGCCAAGATGGGTGGCGATGTGACGTCGTTCGTGCCGGCTGCTGTGGCCAGCGCATTGAAAAAGAAACTGCGCAAAGGGTGAGGTGAGGGCAATATCCTTCGTCCGCCGGCTGCGTTCCGAATTTTCGAGGAGAAGACAATGACATTGAAACTGGTAGCCGCTGCGGCTGTATCTCTCGCCATGACTGTGGCATTCCATGCCCCGGCGCATGCCCAGGCGGTCGATCCCAACAGCGCAATTGCGCTCGATACCAAGGATGGCCGCATTGTCATCAAGCTGCGGCCTGATCTTGCTCCCAAGCACGTCGCGCAGATTACGGCGCTGACCAAGCGCGGGTTTTATGACGGCATTGTCTTTCACCGCGTGATTGATGGCTTCATGGCGCAGACCGGTGATCCGACAGGCACGGGCACCGGAAAATCTGATTTGCCGAATATCCCGGCTGAATTTTCCCGTGAATCTTACAAGCGCGGCAGTGTTGGCATGGCCCGTTCGCAATCGCCTGATTCCGCCAACTCGCAATTTTTCATCTGCTATGATGGCTGCGGCCCGTTGACCGGCCAATACACCATCTGGGGTGAGGTTGTGCAGGGAATGGATGTTGTCGATAAAATCAAGAAGGGCAGCAGTGCTGCCAATGGCCAGGTTAGCAATCCCGACAAGATTGTGAAAATGCGCATGCTGACTGACGCGAAATAAGCACGTGAAAACCGCTGCGGCACAGCCTTTTCTGGCGACTGGTTTGATTTGCGCCATGCTGGGGGCCGGTCTTGCACCGGCTTGCGCCCAATTGGACGCGAACCGCCAGACGCGTGATCTGGGTTTGCCGCCGCCCTATGACACGCCACTTCTGCCGCCAGCCGTCAATCCGAATTTGCCGCCGCCAACCGGGCAGCGGTATTTGCCGGGCGCCGGCGGGCCGTTTGCCAATCCTGATCGTGCTGCGCCGCGCACCCGCAGGAATGGCGGGCCATCAGGTGATGTGGTGCGCGCGACCGTCAGCAGCCATATGAAAATGGCGCAGGCGCCGGCTGCCAAAGAATTGACGAGGCTCGACGAAATTGTGCCTTATCTGCGCCGGTGCTGGCGTACGCCGGCGGTGATTGATCTCAACACAACGCCGCTGGATGCGACCATCCGCATGAGTCTGGCGCGTGATGGCCGCGTGATTGGCCAGCCACGCATCATGTATGTCAATCGCAAGGCCAATCCCGAACAGCGCACGGCCATGATGCAATCCATTGCCGATGCGTTGAAGGCGTGCGCCCCGTTTCCGTTGTCGCAAGGATTGGGCAACGCCGTAGCAGGCCGCATTTTTTCGATCCGGTTTATTTTTGAACCGAAATCCACCGCCATCTGAACCGTCGATTTGAAAGGAAATCACAATGGCTCTCGATCCAGAAAACACACTGGTTATTGAAACAACCAAAGGCAAGGTTGTTATTGAACTGCGCCCAGATCTTGCGCCCGGCCATGTCGAGCGCATCAAGATTCTGGCCCGCGAAAAGTTTTACGATGGCGTCGTTTTCCACCGCGTTATCGAGGGTTTCATGGCGCAGACGGGTGATCCCACCGGCACTGGCATGGGCGGCTCGAAATATCCTGACTTGAAAGCCGAGTTTAACAAGGAAAGCCACCAGCGCGGTGTCTGCTCCATGGCGCGCGCACAAAATCCGAATTCTGCCAATTCTCAGTTCTTTATTGTGTTCGATGATGCGAGCTTTCTCGACAAGCAATATACAGTCTGGGGCAAGGTTGTTGAAGGCATGGACAATGTTGACAAGATCAAGCGCGGCGAGCCTGTGAAAGATCCTGATCAAATGCTGACCGTGCGTGTGATGGCCGACACGCAATAATCGCCCGCACCATGGGCGCGTGGTTTTGAATATATCCATAAGCTTCCGGCTGTGATGGCCGGAAGCTTTTCGTTGAAACAGGCGGCCATGCGCGTTGCTGATTTTGATTTCGATCTGCCGGACGACCGCATTGCCCTGCGGCCGGTGTCTCCGCGCGATGCGGCGAAAATGCTGGTTGTCAATCCGCACGGCACGCCGGCTTTTGCTGACATGGTCGTGCGTGACCTGCCTGATATTCTGCGCCCCGGTGATGCGCTTGTGCTCAATGATACCCGCGTGATTCCGGCACGCCTGCGCGGTATGCGCCACCGGTCCGTGGGCGAAGGCGCAACCATCGAGGCCCAGTTGCTGAAGCGTGTGGCCGATGACCAGTGGCGCGCGCTCGCCAAGCCAGCCAAGCGTCTGGCGGCAGGCGATCTGGTGCAGTTTGGCAGTGACAGCAATGCGTGCCTGATGGGCGCGCTGAATGCCCGGGTGCTGGAAAAAGGCGAGGCGGGTGAGGTTCTGCTGGGCTTCGAATTTGCCGGTGCTGCGCTGGATGCGGCGATTGCCGCGCACGGTTTCATGCCGCTGCCGCCCTACATTGCGGCCAAGCGCCCGCCTGATCAGCAAGATCATGCCGATTATCAGACCCTGTTTGCCCGGAACGATGGCGCGGTCGCTGCGCCCACGGCCAGCCTGCATTTTACCAAGGATATAATGGAGCGGCTCACCGCGCGCGGAATCAGCCAGCACACGGTCACGCTGCATGTCGGGGCGGGCACCTTTTTGCCGGTCAAGGCCGAAGACACGCGCGACCATGTCATGCATGCCGAATGGGGCGCAGTGGATGCCCAAACCGCCAGCGCCCTGAATGACGTGCGAAAAAGGGGCGGGCGCATTATAGCGGTTGGCACCACCGCGCTGCGCCTGCTGGAAAGCGCGGCAGATGAGGCCGGTGTGTTGCATCCCTTCGCAGGCGAAACAGCCATTTTCATCACACCCGGCTATCGTTTCCGGTGCGCCGATGTGCTGGTGACCAATTTTCACCTGCCGAAATCAACGCTCTTCATGCTGGTGTCGGCCTTTTGCGGCACAGACCTGATGCGTCAGGCCTACGCCCACGCCATCACGCACGGCTACCGCTTCTATTCCTACGGCGATTCCAGTCTGCTTTTCCGGGCGTAACCGCCGCCGGGAATCGCCTTGCCAGGGGGCTGCCACGATTCGGCGCAGCGCCTGCGCGGCTCTCGCCAGATGTTAACGGCCTTTGCCGCACAGGTTAACGCAGAAAACCCTTTCCAGGCATGCCAAATCCATCTGGAATGAGTAAAATCAATACCTTAAGACTGTATGTGATTGGTTAATGACCGCCTTTTGGTGGCGTGACACTCCTGCAACACCCCCCTCTAAAATGGCAATTTGGGGGCTTGCAGGTGTCGAGAATTGTTGAACAGGGCCGCGCGATCCGTATGGTGACCTTGGCGACGGGGGCAATTCTCGTTGCGGGCCTTTGCGGCGCACTCGCAGGAAAAAGCGGGGTAAAGCAGGGGCAGGGAAGGAACCCTTCTCTTGCGGTTTGCGGGCCTCGGTCAGGCAATCATAAGAAAAGAGTTTTGCTCCCAGGGTCTCGACAACTTTTGGAGGTTTCACATGAAGCTCGTTAAGAGTCTTCTCCTCGGTTCGGCAGCGGGTCTCGTTGTCGCTTCGGGCGCTATGGCTGCTGATCTTCCGGCTCGGAAGGCTGCACCGGCCGAATACGTTCGCGTCTGCTCCGCTTATGGCGCTGGCTTCTTCTACATCCCCGGCACCGAGACCTGCATCAAGGTCGGCGGTCTGGTCCGTTATCAGTATGAGTTCCGTCAGCAGAAGATTGCTACTTCGGCTGCAACCGGCACCCGTGCGCAGATGAACTTCGAATTCGACGTTCGCAACGCAACGGCTTACGGCACGCTCCGCACCTTCGCGCGTCTCTCGGTTGCTCGCCGCACCGGCACCGCGTTCTCTGGTACGCAGGGCCGTCTCGGCCAGGCAATCAACTCCACCGCGACTGTTCAGTCCGGCGTGAATGATTCCCAGACCGTTGTCGCGCTCGACAAGGCTTTCATCCAGTTCGGTGGTCTCACCGCTGGTCGCGCCGCGTCGTTCTTCGACTTCTATGCTGATGCTGGCACGTTCTCGGACGGCATGGTCGGCTCGAACGTTGGTTCGACCAACCTGTTGGCCTACACCGCCGTGTTCGGTGGTGGCTTCTCGGCCACACTGTCGCTCGAAGATCCGATCGAGCGTCGCTCGGGCGTCCTCGGTTCGGGCCCGGTGCTTGCTCCGGCCATTGCCAACATCAATGACTTCCGTTACTCGGCCGTTTCAGCTCCGGACATCGTTGCCGCTCTCCGCGTCGACCAGTCCTGGGGTTCTGCTCAGCTGTCCGGTGCTCTGCATCAGGTCCGCAGCATTGCCACAGCTTATCCGGGTCCTGGCCTGACCGCTTCCAAGTGGGGCTGGGCTGTTCAGGGTGGTCTGAAGCTGAACCTGCCGATGATCGCGCCTGGTGACCAGTTGTGGTTGCAGGCTGCTTACGCCAATGGCGCAACATCCTACGGCGGCATGACCAACCTGATCGCCGGTGCGACACCAACGTCGAACATCGGTGGTGTTCTGCCGACAACGCTGGCTGACGGCTTTGCCGATGCCACCGGTCGTCTGAGCCTCGTCAAGTCGTGGTCGATCGCTGGTGCGTTCATCCATTACTGGACCCCGGCTCTGCGTTCGGGCTTCTACGGTTCGTATGGCCAGGTTGATCTTCCTGCCTCTGCCAACCTGATGAGCCTGACCGATGGCCGCGCTCGTGATTACAACGCCTGGCGCGTTGGCACGAACCTGACCTGGTCGCCGGTTCCGAACTTCGATATCGGTGCTGACGTTGGCTACACCAAGGGCACCTATCGTGGTGGCGTTGGTACCTCGCTCGACGTGGCGAATGGTGCTCCGCTCATCAAGTCGGTTGGCCAGTGGCACGCTGTGTTCCGCGTTCAGCGCGGCTTCTAATCGGATCATTCCGGTTTGAATGGAAAACCCCGGCGAAAGCCGGGGTTTTTCTTTTGTGAACAAGGATATGCGCTGATGTCTGGCGCTTGACTCTGTTGCCGTTAACCTTCTGATTACAGATGGGGCGTGGACAATGAGAGAGTGTGTGTCGCCCCTTGATTGTGTGCACGTCGCGAGGGGGCGTTATGTGTCAGCCAAAAAAATGGTGGATAGGGCTGTTGCCGCTGCTGGGGCTGTGGCTGGCCACACTGTGGTGGAAAACCGCACCGATTGAAGCCGATCTCGCGGCCCGCTCGACGGCACAAATCATTTCTGAAAAAGCCAGCGAAGCCAGCCCGAACTGGGCGCAGATTTCTGTGGCTGGCCGCGATGTCACCCTATCCGGCAATTCACCGGCGGAAGGTCTGCCGGTGCGCGCGGCTGATGCCGCTGACCGCACTTTTGGCGTGCGCCTTGTAAATTCTGCCGCGACCTTGCTCGATCTGCAAAAACCCTTCCTCTGGTCAGCCGCGCGTGAAGGCAACAAGGTGACACTCACCGGATTTGTCGCGCCGGATGGATCACGCGCAACCATCGTCGCGGCGGCAAGGGCGGCGTTTCCCGGTGCGGCCATTGATGACCAGATGAAAATGGCGCGCGGCGCACCCGCAGCCGCGCCTGCCATGGCCGGATTTGGTTTGAGTCAGCTCGCCAAACTGGAAAAGGGCACAGCCTCCTTGTCGGATGTGGCGTATTCGATTGTTGGTGTTGCACCGACATCGGATATTTATGCAGCGACACTGGCAGCAACAAAAGCGCTGCCGCACAGCATGTCTCTGGCAAAGGCCGATATTACGCCACCGGCCGCCAAGCCCTATGTGTGGAGTGCGGAACGGGCTGGCAATGCTGTGACCCTCAACGGATTTATTCCAGCGGAAACGGCACGCACTGCCATTGTTGATGCGGCAAAAAAGATTTTTTCTGGAGCAGCCATTGCCGATAAAATGCAGATCGCGGCTGGCGCACCGCAGAATTTTTTGGATGCGGCTATGGCGGGATTAAATCAGCTTGGCACGCTGGTTGAGGGCAAGGCATCCCTGAGTGACCTTGCCTATGCACTGACAGGCCGCTCATCGCAATTTTCGGTGAATACAGCCGCTCTGACGGCCGATGCCACTGGCAAAATGCCAGCAGGCTTTGCGGCAAATGTGTCCGTCAGTGCGCCGGCACCACCGCCACCGCCGCCGCCGCCACTGCCGACGGCACGGCCATTTGTCTGGAGTGTAGCGAAAGCGACCGATTCCATTACGGTCACTGGCTTTGCACCCAATGACACACTGGCGAAAGCCTCGGCAGATGTCGCACGCGCTCTGTCACCATCCGCAAAATTCACCAATGAATTGCGGGTCGCGCAAGGCTTGCCCGCGAGCGTTGATTTCAGTGCGGCAACGCAGTTCGCGGTTGATCAGTTGAAGCCGCTCCGCAGCGGTGCCGCACGCATCACCGACAACAAGCTCAGCGTGACAGGTGAAGCGCCTGATTTGCGCACGTATAATGCAGCCATATCGGCTTTGAATGGTGCTTTGCCAGTGGGGCTGGAAAAGGATCAGGTCGCGATTACTGTTGCGCCCTATGGCTGGGCGGCGGCCTTTGACAAGGGCGCCGTGACGCTCAGCGGCCTTGTGCCGGACGAGCGTGCGAAGCAGGCCATGGCGGCGGTGGCTGCAAAGGCATTTCCGCAGGCCCGCATCAGTGACACGACTGCGATTGCATCCGGCGCGCCAGCCTGTTTTGCTGCAATGACCGAAGGGGCCTTGCAGTGGCTGAGCAAGCTGGACAGCGGTGCGGCGGCTTTCGACGGCAGTGTGTTGCGCTGGACCGGTGTGGCCGAGCGGGCCACCGCCGACCAGATCACGGCTGCGGCCGCAGCCGGATGGCCCAATTGCGCGCGTGGTGCCGCAGACCTCACCATCAAGGTTGTCGCTCCGCCGCCACCTCCGCCTCCGCCACCACCAGCACCTGTCGCGATTCAGCTGCCGGCTCCGGCACCGCCGCCGCCGCCTGTGGTTGCGCCGCCAGCGATTGATTTGCCGGTGCCGCCTGCCGTGACAGTGGTTGTTCCGCCCGATCCGTGCCCTGGCCTGATCCGGGATGCGCTCGCCAAGGACCGGATCCTTTTTGCGACCGCGCGGGCGACGATCCGGCCGGAATCCCATAAGATTCTGAACGATATTGCCAGCGTGCTGGCAAGTTGCCCGGGCACACGGTTCGAGGTGGCTGCACACACCGATAGTGATGGCGATGAAGCGGACAATATGAGCCTGTCCGACCGCCGCGCTGCGGCTGTGGTCGAGTATCTCACGACCAGGCTCGGCGTCGCCCCAGGGCGTTTGTCAGCCAAAGGGTATGGTGAAGCCAAACCAATCGCGACCAATGATACGGCGGAAGGCAAGCAGCAGAACCGCCGCGTCGAATTTAACTTCGCGAATTGAGGGACGCAGCCATGTGGTATTTGATTTCGACACTTCTGCTTCCTGTCATCCTCGCCATCGCGCTTGGCCTGATTGTGGGTTGGCTGACATGCACCCGCGAACCGGGCCGGTTTTGGACCGGCTGGGTACCGTTGGGGACACTCGCTTTTGCCGTGGCCTTGCTGGTTGCCGTTCTCAAATGGATCAAGGGCCGCAATGGCCTGGCGCTTGATACGGGGCTGCTGTTGTTCGGCGCTTATATAGCCGGCTGCTGCCTTGGGTGCATTTTGAAACAGTGGCTTTCGCGGTCTTCGGCTCCCGTGCTGGCTGCGGCGGCTGCACCCGCAACCGCCGCTATCATGCCGCGTGATGCTGTGCCGCAAGCTGTCCCAAGTCTTCCGCCAGAGCCGCCTGCGGCTCCGAAAGTCGAGGGGGAAGACCTGCACTCCGGCACGCGGCCGCTTGGTCTGGTCAGCCCGCGCGGCGGGCAGGCCGATGATCTCAAGCTCATTCGCGGCATCGGCAAGCAGAATGAGGGCCGGTTGCACGCGCTGGGTATCTGGCATTTCGATCAGATCGCGGCGTGGACGCGCGAGAATGTCGAATGGGTCGGCAGCTATCTCGCCTTCCCGGGGCGCATTGACCGCGAGGATTGGCTCACGCAGGCAAAGCAACTGGCGGCGGGCGTTACCACGGATTTTGCTGCACGCGTAAAGCGCGGTGAAGTCTCGACATCCAGGGATGATGGCTCGCTCGGGCAGGCCAATGTCGCGGCATTGGGGCCGGATGGGTATGAGGGCACACGCCCCCAAAATACCCTATCGGCCGCCCGCAAGGGCGCATCGGATGATCTGAAACTCGTCAATGGCATTGGCCGCGCGATTGAACAAAAACTCAATGCGTTCGGTATCTGGCATTTCGACCAGATCGAAAAAATGACCGATGAGGAATTGCGTTTCATTTCACATTGGCTCGGATTTCCGGGCCGGGCCTTGCGCGAAAACTGGCGCGAAGATTGCAGGACATTGGCGGCTGGTGGCGAGACGGACCATTCCCGCGCCGTCAAGGCTGGAAAGATTCCATCCAGCTCGAATGATGGCGGTAACAAACTCTAATTGCCCAAACCAAAAAGCGGCCTTGATGGGCCGCTTTTTTGTCAGATGTCCGCTTTTCGAATTATGATGGACGTCGCTCTGCAAGCGGCTTGTGAGCGTTGAAATTGCCATCTTCAGCGCGAGCGATGAAGTCGGCAATTTTCAGCATGGTCGGCATGTCATCCAGCCACGGCGCATGGCCTTGGCCCGGCACAACAAAGCTTTCGCATTTTGGAAGTCGGGCCACCATCGCATCGAGTGTGGCTTGCGACAGAATGTCCGAGTTGGCCCCGCGAATGGCAAGCACGGGAATGTCCCGTAACCCTTCAAACAGCGGCCAGAGTGTTGGCAGCGGCTTTTCCAGATCAAGCGTTTCAAGCGTTTTCATCAGCGCAGGATCATATTGCAGCGTCAATTTGCCATCGCTTTCGCGCCATGTCTTGCGGGCGACGCGCAGCCAGTCCTGCTCCGAGAGGATAGGGAAATGCGCATCAGAAAAGCGCTTCATCATGTCCGCAGCTTCTTCAAACGTGCGCGGCTGTGGCATTTTTCCGACGTAGCTGCGAATACGGATAAGACCCTTGGCATTAATGTCCGGGCCGATATCATTCAGGATGACCGCTTTGAGGAGTGCCGGCCGCATGGCGCTTAGCCCCATGCTGATCAGGCCGCCGCGCGATGTGCCGACAAAAAATGCCTCATGCACACCGGCGGCTGTCAGAAATGCGAGTGTATCAGCGGCCTCGACGCGGGGATCATAATTTTCCCATTTCGGATCATAGGCGCTTTTGCCGCGTCCGCGATAATCAAGCGCGAGCACGCGGCGCGGCCTTTCATTATGCTGTGACAACGCCAGCGCCAGTTCGTGAAAATCAGCGCTGTTGCGCGTCAGGCCGGGCAGGCACACAACCGGCGCCCGCGACCAGACACGCGAACCATAGTCGCGACCGTATAAAGCAAGCCCGTCGGGCGCTGTCGCAGTCACTCCTGCAAATCCTGTGTCGTCCATGAGGTCCCATCCTGTGACAGGTCCCACTATAGCCGAAATTCACAAGCCTTGTGCAAGATCATTGCGCGCGCCGCGCCGTAAATCTGTCTCGATGCGCAACGGCGTTCCGGGTGAAAATCGCGCACGGTACACCTGCACATTTTCCATGATCCGCTGCACGTAATTGCGCGTTTCTGTGAACGGAATACGCTCGATCCAGTCAATCGGATCAACCGAAGGCTGACGCGGATCGCCATAGGCATCAATCCATTTTTTCACATTGCCGCCACCGGCATTGTAGGAGGCAAAGGTCAGGATATACGAGCCGCGCCAGGTCTCGACGAGTTCGGACAAATGCGCAGCACCAATTTGGGCGTTATAGGCCGGGTCATTCAACAGCCGGCCCGCATCATATGGCGCCTTGAATCGTGAGGCTGTAACGCGCGCAGTTGCGGGCATGAGCTGCATCAGCCCCATGGCCCCGGCATGGGAAACAGCGCGCGGATTAAAGGCACTTTCCTGCCGGGCGATGGCGTGAACAATCGGAATTTCAACAGGAACATTCAAATGCTGGAAGGCTGGAATACCAGCAGTTGGAAAAGCGTGATATTTGACTGCCACGCCGCGCTGCAATGACAGCTTACCGAGCACAAGCTGCGCGCGTGTATCCTGCCGTGCGGCCAGCATCAGGCCGATGGCGTTGAGCTGTGCCTGCGTGCCGGATGTTTGGGCCATGTCAGAAATCATTGTCATGGCAAGGTCACGCTCGCTGATCGACAGCAGCAAATCAATGGAACGCAAGGCTGCATCAGTGGCGATGCGCTTGCGGTCTTCCGGCGTCAGCAAAGGCGCCTGCGCCGGCATATCCGCCAGGCCCAGTTCGGCTCGCGCCAGCTGGCCGTAGAAAAATGCGCTGTGCTTTGACGCGGCTTCAAAATAATCACGCGCCTTCAGCATGTCGCCATCATGACGGGCCGTACGGCCAAGCCAGTAGGCGGCACGCGACTGTGACATCGGTGTGCGTGCAACGGATTGGGCCGATAAAAAATGCGGTTCGGCTTTTTTTGCGTCTTTGAGAAAACGCAGCGCTATCCAGCCAGCGTGAAACTCGGCTTCCACCTGCATGGCCGGCCCTTTCGCGCCATGGCCTGCGGCAACCTTGTAGGCGTTTTCGTAATTGCCGGAATCAAGCAGCTTGCGCGTGATCATGCGCCGCTCGACCCACCACTCATCACCATCAACAAGAATGGCAGCATCACGCGTCACTGGCTCAAGCATTTTTGCTGCGCCAGCGGCATCATTGCCGCGCCGTGCCAATTGCGCGCGGGCAAAAATGGCGGAGCTGTCATTGGTCAGACTGGCCGGCAGCGCCGCGACAAGAGCTTTTGCATTGGCTGCTTCATTATCCACCGCCTGCCGCGCTTTCACGAGCGCCACATGATCAGGGCTGATGCGCGCCGCCGCACGCAGGGCTTTCGCCCACATAGACTTGAAATTATACCGTTCCATGCGCGCGCGATGATCGTCGCGTGTCAGCGCACCGGAAAACTCCTTCAGCACGGCCTCTTCGGCTTCATCGCTGAAATGGTCATCGCGCCAGACCGTGCGGACAAGCGCATTGGCTTCTGACTTTTTGCCATCACTGACAAGTGACCGCGCCAGCGCAATTTTCCCCATGGCTGTTACGGGCAGACGCTCGGCAAAGAATGCGAGGATAAGGCGCGGTGTTGTGACGTCTGCAATACATGCTTCTTCCGCGCGCCGGGCCAGCAATGTCTGTGTCGGCCATTGCGGATTGGCTTGAATGAAGGCCCGGATGCGTTGGTGCCCGATCGCGCGGTAGCCGGAGCGCGCAATCACCCATTCAGCCAGAGCCCGCGCGGCGGGGTCAGAAATGCGTTTTGCCGATGCATCGCCTGCGGCAACATCGCCTTTTTGGTAGGCGCTGATCGCTTCACGCGTTGCCAGCTGATCAGCTGGGGAAAATGGCGCAAGGTCAGGTGCAGGGACGATTTCATGGACGCTGGCCCCATCCAGCGATTTCATCACGGCGAACGGATCTGGCACGGGAGGAACCGCTGGTGCGTAGGCCAGCGCGACAGAGGCGGTGACGGGGGCGGCTTGCATGGGCGTATTCGCACTGACAGCCGCCACAGTCATGCGTGCAGGTTTGACCGGGATGGAGGCGGGCGGCAGCAGAATGGGCCGCTCATGCTGATGAGGCATTGCCATTGGCGCAACCATTGGCAAAAGCGGGTCAGGCCGCAGATCAATCCCGTCTGCGGTCTGCGGCAGCGGCGGAGCCATGGCGGTGTTAGCGGCAGAATCGGGGCCGGGCTGGCTATCTGGCACCACAGCAGGCGCGCCCTGGCGCAACTCGATGGCGGTACGGGCACCATATCCCATGCCAAAGGCGGCCAAAACCAGGGCAATTGCAGTCATTGTACGAGGCATCAGCAAAACTCCGCTCTGGCCCGGCCAGCAGCCGGGGCACAGTGTGGCCTGTCCGCCTTGGCGAACTGTTAACCGTATCAGCCCTGAGGAATTTTCTTTGCAGGCCAATTGGACCTTTTTTCGGGCAGCCTCCCGGTTTAAGGGTCAAAGGAGTCTGAAAGACGGGCACGGCGGCCCGCAGCGAGGAGAGCAAGATGGCGACGCGCAAGGCATTTCGGGGATCGATGACTGCCCTGATTACACCGTTCAAGGACGGGAAACTGGACGAGTCAGCTTTCCGTGCCCACGTCGCCTGGCAGATCGAGAATGGCACGCAAGGGCTGGTGCCGGTGGGCACCACGGGCGAAAGCCCGACGCTGTCGCACAGTGAGCACAAGCAGGTCGTGGAGTGGTGCGTGGCAGAAGCCGCAGGCCGCGTCATCGTAATGGCCGGGGCCGGTTCAAACAACACGGCCGAGGCCGTCGAGCTTGCCATCCATGGCGAGAAGGCGGGTGCCGATGCCATTTTGTCGGTTGCACCCTATTACAACAAGCCGACGCAGGAAGGGCTTTATCAGCATTTCAAGGCGGTAAACGATGCGGTCGGCATTCCGATTTTTCTTTATAATATTCCGCCGCGTTCGGTCGTCGATATTTCCAACGAAACCATGGCGCGCCTGTTCGAGCTGAAAAATATTGCTGGCGTAAAGGATGCGACGGGCAACATTGCGCGCGTCTCGCAACAGCGCCATTTGCTCGGCGAGGATTTTATTCAGCTGTCCGGCGAAGATATGACGGCGCTGGCCTACAATGCGGCTGGCGGGGTTGGCTGCATTTCCGTGGTCGCCAATGTCGCGCCGCGCCTGTGCGCCGATTTGCAGGAAGCGACGCTGGCAGGCGACTATGCCAAGGCGCTGAAAATTCAGGATCGGTTAATTCCGCTGCATGATGCGGTCTTCAAGGAGCCGGGACTGGCCGGGGCCAAGCATGGCCTGAAAATTCTCGGGCGCAGCAATGAAGAAGTGCGGCTGCCTTTGATGAAGGTTACAGCGGCAACGGGGGATGTTATTCGCAAGGCCATGGTCCATGCTGGCCTGATCAACGCTTGATCTGGCCATGTATCAGCCTGCGCATTTCAGCATTGACGATCAGGATACGCTGCACCGTATCATCCGCGAGCACCCCCTTGGCTTGCTGATTTCAACGGGCGCAGCAGGGCTGGTGGCCAACCCCATCCCGTTTATTCTGGTGAAAAAGGCGGCCGATGTTTATCTGCGCTGCCATGTCGCCCGTGCCAATCCGCAATGGAAAATGGTTGCGGATGGCGCTGAAGTGCTGATCGTTTTTCAAGGGGAAGGGGCCTATATCACGCCATCCTGGTACGCAACGAAACAGGACAGTGGCAAGGTTGTGCCAACCTGGAATTACATCATCGTGCAAGCCCGTGGCGTTGCGGTGGTGGATCAGTCACCGGAATGGTTGCGTGCCCAGATTGATGAGCTGACAAAGCAGCATGAAAGCAAGCGCGCCGATGCATGGGCTGTTTCTGATGCACCTGAACCCTATATAGCAGCGCAGATGCGCGGCATTGTCGGCATAGAGGTGCGCGTGACGGAACTGGCCGGGAAATTCAAATTGAGTCAAAATCGCAATGATGCAGACCGCCGCGGCGTCATAGCCGGCCTGTCGCAGGGTGGCCCTGATGCCGCCAGCGTTGGCTTGGAAATGCGAGACCTTGAAGCGCGGCGCACATCATGAAAAAGCCCGCAGAGCGCAACAGGATCGCCGCCGATAACCGCAAGGCGCGCTATCACTACGAAATTCTTGAAACATTTGAGGCGGGCCTGTCTTTAACCGGCACGGAAGTCAAATCACTGCGCGGCGGCAAGGCAACGATTGCGGAAAGCTATGCCGGCCCGCAAGGCCATGAGCTGTATTTGTTCAACGCCAATATCCCGGAATATCTGGAAGCGAACCGCTGGAACCATTCACCGCGCCGCCCGCGCCGCCTGCTGCTCCATGCCCGTCAGATCAACAAATTGATCAGCGCGGTGCAAAAGGACGGGCTGACGCTGGTGCCGTTGAAAATCTATTTCAACGATCAGGGCCGTGCCAAGCTGGATCTGGCCCTCGCACGCGGCAAGAAATTGCACGACAAGCGCGAGACGGAAAAGAAGCGGGACTGGAACCGCGACAAGGCGCGCCTGCTCAGGGACCGCGGTTGAATGTCTACGTTTATGCAATCTCCATAAATAACAAAAAACCCGGTATTTCTGCCGGGCTTCTTGCTTCAGGCGATAATAAATTACGCCATCAATTCTTTGAAATTCTGGTTTGCCATATCCCAGTTCACCACATTCCACCAGGCGCGCAAATAATCGGCACGGCGGTTCTGGTGCTTGAGATAATAGGCATGCTCCCACACATCGATGCCGATCACTGCACCGCGATGGCCTTCCATGTGCGGCGTATCCTGATAGGGCGTGTTGATGACAGCAAGATTCTTATCCTTGTCCACCACAAGCCAGGCCCAACCGGAACCAAAGCGGCCTGCGGCTGCTGCATTGAACGCGGTCACAAAATTCGCGACATTGCCGAACTTCGCTTCAAGCGCAGCCTTCAATTCAGGGCCAGGCTCCTTGGCGCCGCCGGGCTTCATCACGGCCCAGAAAAACGTATGATTCCAGTGCCCGCCGAGATTGTTGCGCACGCCAGCGCGTTGCGCTTCGGGCACAACCGTCAAGTCTGATAAAATCTGCGGCGCGGGCAATTTGGAAAGGTCGGCGTAATCCTTCGCCAGATTGTTCAGGTTGGTGATGAAGGCCTGATGATGGCCGGTGTGATGCACGCGCATCGTCGCCGTATCGATATGTGGCTCCAGCGCTTCATAGGAATAGCCCAGCGGAGGCAGCGCGAAAGGCGGTGGGGCAGGCGGCGCTGCGGCGGGTGCCGGCGCTTGTGCAAACGCCTTGCCAGAAAGTCCGGCAGCAGCGATGGCCAAACCACCCTGTGAAAGAATTGTGCGACGATCCATGGTGTTTCCTTCCAGATCACGGGTCACCGCTGTGGTACGCGCGGCGATTCAACGCTTGGTGGCAAGAATAAGCCTCTGGGCGTTTCCGTCCAGAGGCGCAAGATAGTGGGATATAATGATTGTCAGCAGCCAGCTGTGATTATTCTTCGCCGGGCACTGTTTCGCGCGTCGTGCGTCCATAGGAGGGGCGCTCCGGGCGTGGCGACCGCAACGTCCGCTCGACCACGACATCAGCAGCAGGCGCGTCACCCTGCACAAAGCGCGGCAGGCGATCCGTCCGCTCAGGACGATCCGGGCGGTCCAAACGCTCAGACCGGTCGCTCCGCTCGATCGGGTCGCGGCCAAGCCGGTCCGCCATCCGGGCCAGATCGATGAACTCATCGCACTGACGGCGCAGATCATCGGCGACCATGGGCGGCTGGGTGGTCACCGTTGACACAACGGAAACCTTTACGCCTTGACGCTGCACAGCCTCGACCAAGGAGCGGAAATCGCCATCGCCAGAGAACAGCACCATATGCGTGATATGTGGGGCGAGTTCGAGGGCATCAACCGCGATCTCGATGTCCATATTGCCCTTGATCTTACGCCGGCCAAGCGAATCGACGAACTCTTTCGTCGGTTTTGTGACCACGCGATAGCCATTGTAATCCAGCCAATCAATCAGCGGACGGATCGAGGAATACTCCTGATCTTCGATCAAAGCGGTGTAGTAGAAGGCGCGCACGAGCGTGCCCTTGCCGCGAAATTCGCCCAAAAGGCGTTTGTAATCAATATCAAAGCCCAAAGTTTTGGCTGTGGCATAGAGATTGGCGCCATCAATGAACAGGGCAATGCGTTCGTGACCCGACATGTTTATCCTCAGTTTTTTTGTTCAGTCTGCGGGAACGTGGCGGAACGATTGCTGTAAAAACAGCAGTCCCGCGCGGCAATGTGCTAGCATACATGCTTCAAGTT
The DNA here is from genome assembly GCA_051646285.1 of Beijerinckiaceae bacterium. Classification (GTDB taxonomy): domain Bacteria; phylum Pseudomonadota; class Alphaproteobacteria; order Rhizobiales; family Beijerinckiaceae; genus Terrirubrum. The sequence goes on along the minus strand of JBOFCU010000268.1, from coordinate 2,975 downwards.
TGAACCATTAATTGTCTAATAATGGGCGATGATAGTGTTCAAAATATGTGCCAAATCGACGAAAAACAGGTATGTCCCCACAATAGGACCGTGCGCTTGTCACCACCGCCCGGGCAGTGTAACGACACGGCTCCCAATTCATGAACGTTTACGTTAAGGAGCCTCCATGGCCCGCGTTACCGTCGAAGACTGCATCGACAAAGTCAACAATCGCTTTGAGCTGGTTCTGCTTGCGGCCCACCGTGCCCGCATGATCTCCTCTGGGGCGGCCATCACCGTTGCCCGTGACAATGACAAGAACCCGGTGGTGTCGCTGCGGGAGATCGCGGAATCGACTGTAACACCGGATGATCTGAAGGAAGAGCTGATCCATTCGCTCCAGAAGTACGTCGAAGTGGATGAGCCTGAGACGGAAACCGTGCCGTTGCTGGGCGCGGCGCAGGGTATCACGACCTCAACGGACGATGCGGATGTACAGTTTGACCGGATGACAGAAGATGATCTGTTGCGCGGCCTCGAAGGGCTGGTGCCGCCGGCTGAAACAGACGACGAGGAATGAGTTTTCTCACGCGTTTTTGAATTCGAAAAAGCCAGGCCTTGTGCCTGGCTTTACTTTTTTTGAGACAGGCGCTTGCAGCGCATCCCAAGCACGGCAATAGTGTGCGAACAGCATGTTCGCAAAGGCAGGATAAATTCCATGGACCGGCGCCCCATGATGCGCCAGTTCGAACTGGTCGAGCGCGTCAAGAGCTATAATCCGCACGCTGATGAGGCGTTGCTGAATCGAGCGTATGTTTATGCCATGCAGGCGCATGGCACGCAGAAGCGGGCATCAGGTGATCCCTATTTTGCTCACCCGCTCGAAGTGGCGGCGATCCTCACGGATTTGAAACTCGATGACGCCACCATCGTGGCCGCCGTGCTGCATGACACCATCGAAGATACGCAGGCGACGCGCGAGGAAATTGATTCGCTGTTTGGGCCCAAAATTGGTGCGCTTGTTGATGGCCTGACAAAAATTAAAAAGCTTGATTTTGTATCGACCAAAGCCAAGCAGGGTGAGAATTTCCGCAAATTGCTGCTGGCCATTGCGCAGGATGTGCGCGTGCTTCTGGTCAAGCTTGCAGACCGGTTGCACAACATGCGAACCCTGCATTTTGTGCCGCCCGAAAAACGCAAGCGCATCGCTGAAGAGACACTGGATATTTATGCGGCACTGGCTGGGCGCATGGGTATGCAGGAAATGCGCGACGAGCTGGAGGATTTATCGTTCCGAAACCTCATGCCCGATGCGTATGAGACGATTACAAAAAGGCTGGCAGACCTCGGCAAGAAAAGTGGGCCGATCATCGCGAAAATCGAACGTGATCTGACCGAAAGGCTTTCGGCCCGTGATATTCACTGCGAAGTGAAGGGCCGGCAAAAGACACCATATTCCGTGTGGCGGAAAATGGAGCGCAAGCGCATTTCATTTGAACAGCTTTCTGATATTTTCGGCTTCCGCGTCATCGTCGATGATATTGAAAATTGTTACCGCGCGCTCGGCGTTGTACATACCACTTGGGCGATGGTGCCGGGGCGGTTCAAGGACTATATCTCGACACCAAAGCAGAATGATTATCGCTCGATACATACCACAGTGGTTGGGCCGCGCTCGCAACGTGTCGAGCTGCAATTGCGGACTCAAACGATGGATTCATTTGCCGAATATGGCATCGCGGCGCACGCGCTCTACAAGGACGGTTTGGATTCCTCTGTTGGCAGCTCACTGGAGCAGGAAAGCCTGTCCTATCAATGGTTGAAGCGCACCGTGGCGCTATTGACCGAAGATGACAATCCTGATGAATTTCTGGAGCATACCAAGCTCGAGCTGTTTCACGATCAGGTTTTCTGTTTCACGCCCAAAGGCCGCCTGATCGCCTTGCCGCGCGGCGCAACACCGATTGATTTTGCCTATGCAGTCCACACCGATGTGGGGCATCTCGCCATAGGCTGCAAAATCAATGGGCGCAGCGCGCCGCTGACATCCGAATTGAGCAATGGCGACGAGGTGGAAATTATTGCCGGCAAGGGGCAGGTGCCTCCGGCGGCATGGGAATCAATTGTTGTCACCGGCAAGGCACGCGCTGCAATCCGCCGCGCCACGCGCGATGCAGCGCGCCGGCAATATGCGGGGCTTGGCCGTCAGATTGTTGAGCGCGCCTTCGATCGTGCCGGGCGCGTTTATGCCGATGACAAGGTGAAAGCCATTTTGCCAAGGCTGGCACGGACATCTCTTGATGATGTGATGGCTGACGTCGGGCGCGGCGAAATGTTTTCCGGTGACGTGCTGAAAGCCGTTTATCCTGATTCCGCCAATGAAGCGCCGGTCAAACCTGCGTCAGCGCTGGATGAGCCGGGATGGTTTGATCTCGATCAGGGCAAAAACCTGAAATTCAAAATTCCGAAAGCTGGCAAGAAGGCCGAGGCGGCGCGAGCGGCTATTCCTGTGCGCGGACTTGAGACGGGTATGCCGGTCCATTTCGCGCCGCAATCAGGTGCTGTCCCGGGGGATCGCATCATCGGTATTCTCACAGCCGGGCAGGGCGTGACCATTTACCCGATTCAATCCTCAGCACTCGCAGCATTCGAGAATGAGCCCGATCGCTGGCTCGATGTGCGCTGGGATATTGATGGGGCGAAAGCCCAACGCTTCCCGGCCCGCATTGCCATTAAAAGTTTGAACGAGCCGGGGACGCTGGCGCAAATCGCGTCGATCATTGCAGAGCATGATGGCAATATTGACAATGTGAAAATGACCCGGCGTGCGGCCGATTTTACGGAAACGACCATTGATCTGGCTGTGTGGGATCTCAAACAGCTCAATGCCATCATTTCGCAACTGCGCGCCCGCCCGGTGATCAACAGCGCCGAACGGATTATTGATTAGCGCGTGTTGCGCAAAAGTGGGCACCGGTTTTGCGGGAACAACACGC
>JBOFCU010000308.1:0-7264 GCA_051646285.1 Beijerinckiaceae bacterium | reverse complement strand
GCGAAACTTCCGGCAACACGATGCAGAAACTTTGCCACGGCCTTGCCAGAAAATCAATGTTTACGCCTGTTTCTGAAGCCCTGCGGAAACTGCTAGCAAGCGGATGAAACTATTGACCTAAGACTACGAATCTAGGGGTCAGAGGTTCGAATCCTTTCGGGCGCGCCATTTCCTGTCAAAACTGGGCACCGGCGGTCCTTGGGGCCAGAAGTCCGATGCGGGCAGATCTGTTATTTGTCCTTTTCGCCGGCCCAACTCTCATGCCGGCCGCTCCTGCGATGAACTTCCATACAACGGTCGCCCACACGAAATGATGACATCAGTCCGTGCCGAATGCGGGCTGTGCCTGGCGCAGGCAGATATCTTGCTCACTCCCATTGCCCGCTGTCGTGTCCAGTCTTGTGCCCAAATGGCATAAGTCTCCCGTCCGTTACCTGATCGGTGATACCGTCCGGCAGTCCATGATGCGGTCGCCTGATGTGCGACTCATGCACGTGCATGCAGACTCCTGATCCGCCGCATTGTGGCTGGATCAAAACGGTTCTGCCGTGTCATAAAATTCGTCCTTCTCTTTGCTTGGAGGGGGAACATGGGGCGGTCCGGCGATGGCAGTTGCCGGGCCGCCTTTCTTGAGGGCGACCGCTACTTGGCCGCCGTCACCTTGCCTGGCAGGCTCAGATTGCCAGATGCGACCTTGAAGACATTCTGCACACACAGCAGCGGCGCATGCAGGTTGGCGTTGACCTTCAGGCCTGCCGTCACGCCATCAAAGCTGGCCGTCGCCAAAGCGCCGATCTTGTCCAGCGGAACCTGCACTTCCACCACATCCGACGCTAGCGTTGTGCTGTAGTCCGGGCTGTCGATCAGGATGGGGGCGCCGGGCCATGTCTCGGGAACCTTCGGCCTTGTGCCAGCAGGGATGTCCTTGACCTTGAGCCCGCCGGGGCAGGCCTTGTCCTCGTTCAGCACCACCCAGTGCGCATGCCAACGGTCGCGGTTCCTGGCACCCCTCGCCCCGTCATCGAAATCCGGGTGAAAGGTTACGGCCAAGGCAACAATGCCCTGATCTTTCTCGAACCCGACATCGGCAGAGTTGAGCGACGTGGGCCAGACATAGGCATAGACGTCCGAACCCTCGAACTTGCCGACCGCCTTGGGCGTTGACTTGCCCGCGTCAGCCCGGACACGCGTGCGGAAGATGGCATGTGCGCCACTCGTCGTGACGCGCGTTTCGATCAGGTCGAACGAGGCATTGATCGCAGCATCGCTCTTGGCCGTGATCTCGTGGGCGGACGCTGCGCCTGTCAGGCACAGCAGGGCCGCCGCTGCGAGGCAGACGCCCCGCACGCTGGTCTTGCTCATGATGGAATTCCTTCTCAGATGGGGTTGGGGGCTTGGAGGGTTACCGGTCCCGTGTTGAATGCCGTCCAGGTGGCAGCCTGGGCAGCGGGAGCGGCCGGTTCATGATCGCTGCAATCAAGCCGGAGATGCCGGTTACCGAAAGCTGCGTTCACAAAGGCGCAATGATGCGGCTGAGCGGCATCACCATGAATGTTGGGGCGGAAGTGCTGGCAGGTCACACACATACGCTGAACCGGAATCGCGTCTGCCACCTGCAGGCTGCGGATGAGCTTGGTGATCAGCAGCAACAGTTCAGCCTGCTCGGCAGGTTCAAGCAAGGCCAGGGCAGTCCCGGTCGATGACGCTGCCATGCCGATGGTCTTGAGCATCTCACGCCCTTGATCTGTAATACAAACGGCAACAGCCCGCCCATCATCAGGCACCACTGTCTTCCGAATAAGTTGTTTGCGCTCCAGGGCCGCAATGGAATCCGTCGCCGTGGGCTGGGTAACGCCGAGATGCGCTGCGATTGCCTTGACGCGAACGCCGGCCGGGGCCCTGCCGGCGAGAAAAGACAGCACACTGCCTTGCGTCGGGTTCAGGCCCACCGCATTCGCCGCTGACCACTGATCTGCCCGCAACACTGCGGCAAGGCGATCAAGGCCATCATGCAACCGGCGCGGCAAGGGCGTGGACTGTTCATCCATGGTGCTCATACAATATAAATAGGATTCCTATTTATATCTGTCAAGCCTTATGGTTTGCTGACACATGGCAGCGAAACTGCAAATCCTCTGGGCAATTCATTCACGGGCCGTGCGAGAGCGTTTTGCCGGCACTGCGGGCCGGGTGTGGGCATCATCGCAAGCGCAGGCAGGTCACGCGGCGCGCAAGCCAGCCGCAATCGCCGGGCCCTATTCCAACTCACGCGCTAAAATTTGGTCTTTGCAGGTCATCATCTGCGTCCTGGCCTTGGCCTCACTGTCAGGACGCCGGGAAGCTGTCAGGTTGCACTGGATAAACTGAGGTGATTTCTGACCTCAATCACTTTATCTGAGGCAGAGGTAACGATGTCTGCAGCCATATCGGGGTGAATTTGCGCTTGTTGATCCATTTCTCATCATGCCGTGCGGCATCGGGCAGGCATCCATGAGTCCGCACCCGCACCTGACGGACGGGCCGCATTCTGCACGTGACGATTCCGTATCGGCGTTCTGTCCCGCGCTGGACGGGCGGCCGCTGCGCGCCGGCAGTTTCATCGTGACGCTGTATGGCGATGTGGTTGAACCGCGCGGCGGACGGTTATGGGTCGGCAATATCATCGAGACCTGCGCGGCCGTTGGAATCAGTGAAACGCTGGTGCGCACGGCCGTCTCGCGGCTGGTCGCTGCCGGGCAACTGGCCGGGGAACGCGAGGGGCGCCGGAGCTTCTACCGCCTGACCGATACAGCCCGTGTGCAGTTTGCCAGGGCGGCTGATATCCTGTTTGAGCCGCAGCCGGATTGCGGCTGGCGGCTGGTCTGGCTGATGCCGGATGCAGACGCGGCGGTTGCCGGCCTGTTCGAGGCCGCAGGGTTTGCGCGTCTGGGGCCATCCTGGCTGCTGGGACCGGATCACCCCCTGCCGGCGGCAGCCTCTGAGTGGCCCGGTGCCTGCCTGTCCATGCTGGCTGATGCAGAGGCCAAGACTGCGCTGCCCTTGCAGGCGATGGCAGCAGCCCATTGGGACCTGGCCACCCATGCGCGGAGTTACCAGGATTTTCTGGACAGGTTTGCACCGCTTGAGCAGGCGCTTTCCCTTGGGGCAAATTCCCTTGGGGCAAATTCCCTTGGGGCAAATATTTCGCCCGCACAGGCCTTGCAACTGCGCTTGATACTGGTGCACAGTTTTCGCAACATCGTGCTGCGCGATCCCCGCCTGCCAGCCCCTGCACTGCCGCTGGAGTGGCCGGGTGGTGTGGCGCGGCAGCGGTTTGCCCGGCTTTATCTGGCGCTGTCGCCCATGGCGGACCACTATGCCGGCGCATCCCTGCAATCGCAGGCGGGCCTGCTGGAAAGCCAGACGCCCGCGACACAGCGGCGGTTGGATCTGTTGGAACGCGGGCTTTTCAAGGAAAAGAGGCCTGAAAAATCCGGCATTTAAAACATATCACACTATTTTTGAAATTACCTGTTGTCGTGTGATGTTTTAAATGGCATAAGATGACCGATCGGTCGATCAATGCCGCCCATGAGCGTTGACGACAAGGGAGGATCAGGATGAACAAAGCGTTTGTCTGTGATGTAATGCGCAGGCCGCATCCGGGCCGTAACCGTGCATTCTCATCCCCTTGCGCCGCTGAACTGGCCCCCCCCCTTTCCCTATCGAGCCCCGGTCGAGCATGCTCCCGGCGTGGATCAAGAACAGCGGCTGGCTGGTGATGATGCCTGCTGCACCATGGCTGCCGGCGCCGGACACGGCACCGCCCTTGTCATCGAACGCGTCTGAACCTGAGAAGGAATATTGAGATGTATGCCCAGATGGTCAAAACCGATGCCACACGCGTCCGCGCACTGGATGAGATGGACCCGCAGGAGCGTGCTTTTCAGGAGCGGATCGACCGCGGCGAAAAGATCGAGCCGAAGGAATGGATGCCGGAAGGCTACCGCAAGACGCTGATCCGTCAGGTGGGCCAGCACGCCCATTCTGAAATTGTCGGACAATTGCCGGAAGGCAACTGGATTACCCGGGCGCCAACACTGGAGCGCAAGGCGATCCTGCTGGCCAAGGTGCAGGACGAGGCCGGCCATGGCCTCTACCTGTATTGCGCCGCCGAAACACTGGGCGTCAGCCGGGATTCGCTGGTCGAGATGCTGCACAATGGCAAGATGAAATATTCGTCGATCTTCAATTATCCGACACTGACCTGGGCCGACATTGGCGCTGTGGGCTGGCTGGTTGATGGCGCGGCGATCATGAATCAGGTGCCGTTGCAGAAAACCTCCTACGGCCCCTACAGCCGCGCCATGGTCCGCATCTGCAAGGAAGAGAGCTTTCACCAGCGGCAGGGCTACGACATCATGATGAAGATGGCCAAGGGTTCCGCTGCCCAGAAGGCCATGGCGCAGGATGCGCTCAACCGCTTCTGGTATCCATCCCTGATGATGTTCGGCCCGTCCGACAAGGATTCGGTCCATTCCGCCCAGTCGATGGCATGGAAGATCAAGATCAACACCAATGACGAGTTGCGCCAGAAATTCGTCGACCAGACCGTGCCGCAGGCAAACTATCTCGGCCTCACCATTCCTGATGCCGATCTGCGCTGGAATGAGGAAAAGGGCGGGCATGATTTTTCCGAGCCGGACTGGACAGAATTCTACGACGTGCTGGCCGGCAATGGCCCTTGCAACCGGGAACGGCTGAACGCGCGCGTCAAGGCCTGGGAGGATGGCGCGTGGTTCCGTGACGCCCTGGTGGCCCATGCTGACAAAGCCGCCGACCGCCAGCGCACGGCGCGTATCGCTGCTGAATGACCTCGCGGGCGCCGGATAGGATCCGGCCCGTACAACCCTTTTTCGGGAGAATGCCAATGTCGAGCGAATGGCCCCTCTGGGAGATTTTCATCCGCGGCCAGCACGGCCTCAACCACCGCCATGTCGGCAGCCTGCACGCGCCCGATGCGGAGCTGGCGATCAAGCATGCGCGCGATGTCTACACCCGCCGCAATGAGGGGGTGAGCATCTGGGTGGTGCGGTCGAATGATATTGCGGCCTCCAGCCCGTCGGACAAGGGGCCGCTTTTCGAGCCGTCCAACGCCAAGGTCTACCGTCACCCCACCTTCTTCGATATTCCGCCGGAAGTGGGGCATATGTGATGGCCAGCGTGACCGACCCCAAGACTGTGCAGGCCGCGCTGCTCGAGTTTCTGCTGCGGACCGGCGACAACACACTCATCCTCGGCCACCGCGTCTCGGAATGGTGCGGCCACAGCCCGGTGCTGGAAGAGGATATTGCGCTGGCGAATACGGCGCTTGACCTGATCGGCCAGACCCAGCTCTGGCTTGGCCTTGCCGGTGAGGTGGAAGGCAAGGGGCGCAGCGCCGACAATCTCGCCTTCCTGCGCGATGCGGCCGAATTCCGCAATGTGCTGCTGGTGGAGCGGCCCAATGGCGATTTTGGCATGACGCTGATGCGCCAGTTCCTGTTCGATGTCTGGCATTTTGAAATGCTGACGGCGGCTATGGCATCCAGCGATTCCCGCATTGCCGACATTGCCGCCAAGGGGCTGAAGGAAGTGTCCTATCACGTCGAGCGATCGGCTGATCTGGTCATCCGGCTGGGTGATGGCACGGCTGAAAGCCGCCAGCGTATGCAGCGGGCCCTTGATGAGGTGTGGACCTATACCGGCGAACTCTTCGTCAGCGACGACTCCGACGCGGTGCTGGCCACAGCCGGTATCATGCCCACGCCCGACAGCCTGAAGCCGAAATGGGATGCGACAGTGGCCAGCGTTCTGGCGCAGGCGACATTGAAGGCCCCTGCCACGAGCTTTGTGCACAAGGGCGGCAAGCGCGGCATTCATACCGAGCATCTGGGCTTCATTCTGGCCGATATGCAGTTCTTGCAGCGGGCCTATCCTGGCGCGACCTGGTAGGCGGCATTGTGATGGCAAGCCAAACCCCATGCACCATTGATCAGGTCTGGCATTGGCTGTCAGAGGTGCCGGACCCGGAAATTCCGGTGATCTCGCTGACCGATCTCGGGATCATCCGCGACGTCGCCTTCGACAATGAGACGCTGGTCGTCACCGTGACGCCAACCTATTCCGGCTGCCCGGCCACAGCGGTGATCAATCTCGACATAGAGAATGCCCTGCGGGGCCACGGGGTTGAGCAGATCAGGCTGGAACGGCGCCTGTCACCGCCCTGGACGACGGACTGGATCAGCCGCGAGGGGCGGGAAAAACTGCTCGCCTACGGCATCGCACCGCCGGTTGATGGCACGGCGGCCGATGGCCGCCTGCTGGGGCGCATCGCCAGTCTGGCCGGCACCGCGAACTTCGTGATTGCCTGCCCGCGCTGCCAGTCCACCCAGACCCAGAAAGTCAGCCAGTTTGGCTCGACCCCGTGCAAGGCCAGCTACCGCTGCACCGACTGTCTGGAACCTTTCGACTATTTCAAATGCATCTGAGAATGCGGAGTGAGATGACATGGCCCGTTTCCATCCTCTGGAGGTCACCGATGTGCGCCGCGAAACCCGCGATGCGGTCGTTGTCACACTGAAGCCGCAGGCTGGCGATGCCGACCGGTTTGATTTCATTCAGGGCCAGTATCTGACGTTGCGGCGCAGTTTCGACGGCGTCGAGTTGCGGCGCTCCTATTCGATTTGTGCCGGGCGCGATGAGGGTGTGCTGCGGGTTGGCATCAAACGGGTTGACGGCGGCGCCTTCTCCACCTGGGCCAATGAAAACCTCCGGCCAGGCGAGATCATCGAAGCAATGCCACCCATGGGCACGTTCCATACGCCCATCGAGCCGGCGGCCGCCAAGCATTATGTCGGCTTTGCCGGTGGCAGCGGTATCACGCCCGTGCTGTCGATCATCAAGACCGTGCTGGAGCGTGAGCCCAAATCCCGCTTCACGCTGATCTATGCCAACCGCCAGATATCCTCGATCATGTTCCGCGAAGAGCTGGAGGATGTAAAAAATACCCATCTCGGACGTTTGTCCGTGCTGCATGTTCTGGAAAATGAAGCGCAGGACATCGACCTGTTCACCGGACGGATTGATGCAGCCAAATGTGCTGACCTGTTTCGGGCATGGATTGATCCAGCCACAATCGACACAGCCTTCATCTGCGGCCCTGAACCGATGATGCTGGCCATTGCCGCATCCCTGCGCACCCATGGCCTGACGGACAGCCAGATCAAATTCGAGCTGTTCGCCT
>JBOFCU010000213.1:0-7471 GCA_051646285.1 Beijerinckiaceae bacterium | reverse complement strand
CGTAGGCCGCGCGCGCCGCTGGCCTGTCACCCTTCGCCCAGGGGTCCATGATGGCACGAATGCCATCTGGATAACCGCCGCCAGTCATGGCGCCCGTGCATCCGGCATCCAGATCGGCCATCAGTGTGATGGCTTCCTCGCCATCCCACGGCCCGACGATCGCGTCGCCGCCGAGCGCAATAAGGTCGCGCAGCTTGGCCGCCGCAAAGGGCGTCTCTATCTTGAAATAGGAGACATTCTCGATCTCCCGCGCCATACGCGCCAGGAACGGCGCTGACAGCGGCGTGCCCGCCACCGGCGCATCCTGAATCATGATCGGGATGGAAATGGCGTTGGAAACAGCCTGATAGAATTCAAAAATACGCTGCTCGGAAAAGCGCAGCGTCGCGCCATGATAGGGCGGCATGATCATGACCATAGCCGCACCGGCATCCTGCGCCTTGCGGCTGCGGACCGCACAGGCCGTGGTGCCGGCATGTGTCGTCGTGACGATCACAGGCACGCGGCCGGCGACATGGCTGAGTGCGGCGTGCATGATCGTCTCGCGCTCTTCATCGGTCAGCACGAACTGCTCCGAGAAATTTGCGAGAATGCACAGGCCATGCGACCCGGCATCGATCATGAAATCAAGGCAGCGCTTCTGCCCCTCGATATCAAGCGAACCATCATCGTGAAAAATAGTCGGAACGACCGGAAAAACGCCGCGATAAACAGGGCTGGCCATGGAAACCTCAAGCTGCAAGAGAACGGCGGGCTGCGGCCATGCGGGCCGCAATCAGCATGGCATTTTTCATGGCGCCGGGATGTGCAATCCCCTTGCCGGCAATGTCATAGGCAGAGCCATGCGCCGCTGTCGCGACAGGGAACGGAAATCCGCCCAGAACCGTCACGCCCTGCTCGAAACCCAGCAGTTTCATGGCGATCTGGCCCTGATCATGATACATCGTCAGCACCGCATCGAACTCGCCTTTCTTGGCCCTGACAAAAACCGTGTCGGACGGGAAAGGCCCTGCACAGGCCACACCTCCCGCCTGCCCGGCCTTCACCGCCGGCTCGATTTCATCAATGTCTTCGCGCCCGAAATTGCCGCCGTCACCCGCATGCGGGTTCAGCCCGGCAACCGCGATACGCGGCGCAGCAAAACCGGCCGCTTTCATCGCATCATGCGTCAGCTTTAATCCCCGCAGAACGGCATCGCGGGTAATCAGTGCGGCCACGCCCGAAATCGGCACATGGGACGTGACCCGCGCATTCCACAGCCCGGGAAGAATATTGAATTCCTGCGCCACGCCCTCAAAATGCAGAAACTCGGTCAGGAACACCACCTCATCCTCATAGGCGGGATGGGACAGGCGCATCGAGGCTTTGTTGAAAGGTGAGAACGTCACGGCATCAGCCACGCCGTCGCGGCAGAGCGCCAGCGCCTTGCGGAAATTGGCCATCGCGAAATCACCGGACGGCTTCGCCAGCGCTCCAACTGGAATGCTGGCCGGGTCCAACGTCTTCAGGTCAATCAGAACAGGCTTGGTGCCGCCCGGAATGGCCGCGCCATCGGCAATGGTTACGATGTCGAGCGCGACACCCGCCGTGGCCGCCCCCATGGCAAGAACACGCGCGTCACCGATCACGATCATCCGGGCCGCAGCCGTCACCTCCCCATCAGCCAGCATGCGCGCCGTCAACTCCGGCGCGATCCCGGCAGGGCAACCAATCGCATGGGCCACAACAGGTCCGGAATCAGGCATATCTTGCACCTTTCGCGAGAAAAACAGGCCGGTATCTGGCTTGAGGAGATAGGTAAACCAGCATCCAATCCCACGCAAGTATGCTGTATGCAGCACACGATTTGATGACGGAAAAGGATTGGACCGTCCTTGTTGAATATACTGCTGCAATGCACGCGAAAAAAACCGCGCACCGCAGGCGGCGCAACAGCTGCCCCTCGCCACCGGTTTTGATTGGACGCAAATAAGTACAGCAGCGCGCAACTGATCCTTCATGCGGCTACGGTGTCACAGTTTTCGGCAGGTAAGTGCGGTAAAGCTGCACGCCGCACCTGCCGCTTCATCAGAGGCAGGCGCGCGTCTTCCAGAACATCATAAACCCACCTTTGATGCCACGCGTAGGAAATTTTCCGTCCGTTGGCGCGCCGATTTTGGCAAGCCGAAATAAACAATACGCATGATTAAACTTCTGAACGCAGCAGCTTATAGTGGCAACTGCGCCCGCAGTGCGCACAGAGCCGATCAAATAAATTGGTTCACTTCGATGACGTTGGCCATTGGATCGAGCACATAGATCTGATGCATGCCGGCCATCGCATAAACACCCGCATCAGAGACAAGAATACCGCTGGCCTCCAGACGAGCCTTCACGGCCAAAACGTCGCGCACAAAGAAAGCGGGATGCCCGCCAATAGATGGGTTGTGCGGAAACTTATTGCGATGTGCGAAACCAGCGTCGGCACGAATGATATGAATTCCGCGATTGAACGCGCCTTGCGGCAATACCGCCAGCTCCCGTGTATCGACACTGAAATTAACGTGGGCACGCGGTGCCTGCCATTGGCCTTCAACCAGACCTGCGATCTCGGTATAAAATGCGACAGCCTCGCGCACATCACACGCTTGCAGATTAACGTGATGGACGCCCCATCCCCATATGGACTCCCAAGGGCGAACAGTTTCAATATCTGTTTCAGCAGCAGTGGATTGACAGAATGCAATCACATTGAAGGCGGTATCCTGCGTATAAATCGCGGGTCCGTCAAAATCACCCTGAGCGGCGTCGATGTAAGGAATTGATGCTTTGGCCAACCGTTCTGCTACGAGATTGAGGTCGGGAACTTCGATTGCAACGTGGCGAGCGCCGCCCTGCATGACAAGATCATTGCCATTGCGGCCGATCACTGCCTTGGGCTTTTGCACGCGCAGGCCACGGCTGCCTTGGCCGAAAGTTATTGTTGTGTCGTCAACAACCGCCGCCTGCCCCAAACCAAGGCTGGTGCCAAAAAATGTCATTGCATCAGCAAGACGATGCGCTGCCAGCGACACGCGATGGATCGACCATGCCGTGCTGCCCGTGTTTTTTTCGTTATGATTCATACCCTGTTCCTTTTGAGCTGACGGGCACACTGAAAGCACGAACTGACGCAAATCCGCCATTAACGATGCTGCCGTGGCGCGATAACGCCACGGCGCCATCAGCCGATTTACCTCTTCACATTGCGAAGCCGTGCCATCTGAACATCCATGGCCAGATCAGCAACCTGTGTGTAAAGATACTGGTCATTCTTGAATGCCGTAAAATGTTCATACAGCTTCTTGAATGTCGCATTCTTAGTGGCCACATCATCGAGCACTTCGTTCGTTGCTCTCCAGCATGCTTCCATCACTTCAGGCGGAAACGCCCGCAGTTGGGCACCGGCACCGACCAGACGCTTGAGTGCAGCAGGATTCAAGGCATCATATTTCGCTGACATCCACTGATTGGCTTCAACAGATGCAACCTGCAGCATGGATTGATAGGCCGGCGGCAATGCCGCCCATTTTTCCAGATTGACATAAACGCCGACGGTCGGCCCCACTTCCCACCAGCCGGGATAGTAATAATAGGGTGCAACTTTCACAAAGCCCAGTTTCTCATCGTCATGCGGGCCGACCCATTCGGCCGCATCAATGGTCCCCTTTTCCAATGAAGGATATATATCGCCGCCCGCGATCTGCTGGGGAACAACACCAAGCTTGGAAAGAATCAATCCGGCCAGCCCGCCAATGCGGAATTTCAGGCCTTTCAAATCCTCAACTGTTTTGATTTCCTTGCGGAACCATCCGCCCATCTGGGCATTGGTATTGCCAGCCGGCATATACATGACACCAAATTCCTTATGGAATTCGTTCATGAGATCCAACCCCCCGCCATGATACATCCAGGCATTGCGCATGCGTGCATTCATGCCAAATGGAATATCTGTGCCGAAACCAAAGGCAGGATTTTTTCCGTAGTAATAAAATGGTGAGGTATGGCACGATTCCACTGTGCCATTCTGCACCGCATCAAGAGCCTGCAAGCCTGGAACAATTTCGCCCGCAGCAAAGACCTGAATTTTGAACTTGTTATCACTGAGATCAGCGACCCGCTTGGCAAGAACTTCAACGGCACCATAAATCGTGTCGAGCGATTTTGGCCAGCTAGCCGTCATGCGCCACTGTATCGTCGGCGCACTCTGCGCAATGGCAGGTGCCGCAACACCTGTTGCTGCAACAGCGGTGCCGGCTGCGGCCGTCTTCAGAAATTTACGCCTGTCCGTAGTCTTCATGGTGTCTGTTCCTCTCTTTGATCTTTGTTGGAGCCACGGGTTCGCAATTTCCGGCCGTGGCACCGGAATCTGTTCAGTGAATGTGGCTGCCGCCATTCACATCAAGCGTCGCACCCGTGATGTAAGCCGATAAATCTGAAGCAAGGAAAAGGCATGCGCCAGCCACGTCGATTGGCAGACCAGCCCTTTGCAGCGGCACAGCCGCGACAATTTCATTGAATTTTTCTGCGCTTAAATTACCATCAAGCATGCTTGTTTCGATCATCGATGGGCAAATCGTATTGGCACGGATTCCGTGCGCGCCAAATTCACGCGCGATGGTGCGTGTCAGGCTGACAACCCCGCCTTTTGAGGCAGCATAGTGCGCACCACCAACCAGCCCGCCGCCGCGCTGTGCCGCAACCGAGGCCAGATTGACGATGGAACCGCTTTGATTTTCCTTGAAAACGGCGAGAGCGCTTTTGCAGATATTGAAAGTGCCCTTGAGATTGACATCCATGATGAGATCATAGTCAGCCTCTTCAATTGTCAGCATGGGCTGGGCGCGAACAATGCCAGCGCAATTGATCAGACAATCCAGCGTTCCGAATGTGCGGACAGCGTGAGCAACAGCATGATCACAAGCAAGAGACTGGCGAATATCACACTGGATGCCAACAACATCGGGGATTGTGCCCGTTGATGATTGTATGGCTGCACGAATTGTAGTGGCCGCAGCCTCATCCATCGCGATATCAACCACTATGATTTTTGCCCCATGCTGCGCAAAAAGCTGCGCTGCGGCAAAACCGATTCCCCGAAGCGACGCTGCGCCAACGATCATGCAGACCTTGTTGTCGAGCAGCAGTGGTGTTTTTTCGAATTGTGATGCGGGCATTTGCTTGTTCATTTCACCGCGTCCCTTGCAGCGCCTTCAGCGATAATTGTGTTGCCATCTGCCTCAGAAATGCCGAGGTCACGCATAATCATGCGTGTTTCCCATCCCTTTGGCTGTGCCGGCGCACCGGAAGGAAGAAATGCGCCGTCACATTTAATGGAGGATCGCATGGCTATTGTTTGGCCTTCGGTTGGGTGTTGTTCATTTTGGAAAAAGCCAACTGCGGCCAGATGCGGATCGGCCCGCAGTGTTTCAAGGGTATGACATGGCATCGCGGCAATATCGGCGGCTTGAAAAATGGCAAGCCATTCGGCCGTTGTTTTTGATGTCAGAGCTGCGCCGCGAATCTCAAACCATGCTCCGACATGTTTTGCACGGCCTGCTACCGATGAAAATCTTGTGTCATTGATGAGTGCATCACGCCCTGTTGCGCGCAGAAAGGCCTGCACTTGCGGGTCTGTATTGACCGTGAACGAAATCCATCCATCGGAAGTTTTGACTGGTTTGTTGTGCGGACTGAGCAACCGCAAGTCACCAAAAGGGCCAACAGGCGGCGTAAAGCTTTGCTGAGCCAAATGTTCCTGCAGGACAAATGTTGCCATTGTCTCGAACATGGGAATTTCGATGGATGTTCCCGCTCCATGTATTTTGTGCTGGAGCACAGCAGCGAGCACGGCACCGGCTGTAATTTCTCCAACGACATGATCACAGATCAGCATTGGCACATAGGCAGGCGCACCATCACGGGCCAGCATTAATCCTGCCATACCCGTTGCACCCTGCACGACACTGTCATAAGTGGGCTGCCCGGCGTAGGGGCCGTCTGTGCCATATCCCGTGATCAGGCAGTAAATCTTGTCCGGATATTTTCCACGAATTGTTTCACTATCCAGCCCAAGCCTTTCAAGCGCTTGCGGGCGCATGTTGGCGACGATGACATCCGCAGATGCGACCAGTTTCTCGACAACCTTGCGGGCTGAAGGCTTTTTTAGATCAAGACAGATGTTTCGCTTGCCGCGATTGAGATGCAAATAAGTGCCGGAATGTTGGCCTGTGGGTGAAAGGCCGCCAAGGCCGCGCATTAAATCGCCTTCAGGGCTTTCGAGCTTGACGATTTCAGCGCCATATTGACCGAGCCGCCATGTGGCCACAGGCCCCACAACAACGCTTGTCAGGTCCAGTATGCGGATGCCTTTCAGGGGGGCAAAAGTCATGTGGCCTCCACCAGCATTTCCATGGCGGTATGACCTGCATTGTCCTGTACAATAACAGCTGTAGCTGTGCCATCACAGCGCAGATCAAATGTCATTGGACGGCCGCAATAAAGCGGCGCCATATGCCGCGTTTTCAAACTGTGCGGAATAATACCGAAATCGTTGCGCAAAAATTCCGTGGCCAGAAGGGTAACAAGACCGCCATTCACCACAAGCTGCGGCAATCCCTCTTCTGTCTGAGCGTAATTTTGATCGAGATGAATTTTATGCGAATTGAATCCAAGTGCGGAATACATGAAAAGCAGGGTCTGATCGGGTGTGATTGATTTTTGGCCTTGCCGCTGGGATACGGCTTGCGCCTTGTCCCCAGCGGAATTTCCTGCCGGAAGTAAAATATAAGTCTGCGTTTCCGTGATAGCGGCAGTGGATTGAGAAACAGGCCGCAATTCATGACAAAGCGTGATGATGGCACGCGGCCCGGAAGGTGATTGCTTCTGCTCCAGCCGCTCAATTTTGCTGGTGCGTTCAAGGGCCGAACCGATCAGAATGTCGCAATGATAGGTGACTGTCCGGCCGCCCAGCAAAAGGCGCGGCAGGCCCAACTCTGGCATCGGCAACCCAAAGCCCGGAAAACCATCCTGTCTCAATTGCGACCGGGGCGTATCGCCCGCCAGCATAAAGAAATGCCAGCCGCGCGGCAGAGGCGCGCCATCCTGAAAGTGGTCGGGATCAAGATCCAGCATGGCAGCAACGCGGCGAACCATGGACAACGCGCAAACGTCCAGACGGCTCACCCCGGCGGCATCCGTTCCAGTGGCTGTGGCTGTGGCAGTGGACACACGCATTGCGCTTTCCCTTACGTTGGCGATTGACATATCATATACGATTGCATACTTTCAAGTATGAAAATTGAAGAGCAACTATGAATAAAGCTCGTGTCTTCTTTTGCTTTAATTCATTAGCAAATGTCTAACATCGCATATGGTGCGTCGCAACATGAAACAGGGAGTACGTCAGGATGGGTGAGAGGCTCGCAGGCAAGGTTGCTGTGATTACCGGGGG
>JBOFCU010000204.1:0-26951 GCA_051646285.1 Beijerinckiaceae bacterium | reverse complement strand
ATAATAATGGACTCTACGGGTGGCATGTCGCCTGCGGTGGGAATTAAATAATCATGCAGATTTTCTCCCCGGCCGGGATGAAATTCCTCCATGAGTGCAAGGCCCAGACCTTGGGCAATTCCACCTTCAATCTGCCCTTCAAGCAAGGTAGGATTGATGGCGCGGCCAACATCGTGAGCGGCTGTTATTTTGAGAACTTTCACCGTGCCAAGCTCACGGTCTACAAGCAGTTCTGCCATATGGGCGCCAAAGCCATAGACGGCATAGGGATTACCTTGCCCATTGACATTCAGTGGCGTTGTCGGTGGATCAAAAGTCGCCTCAACGGCAAGCACATAACCATTTTTATCACGCGCCAGCGCGGCAAGATCAATTCTGCGTTCTGCGCCACTATCTTGCACCAGAACATGACCACTTCCCATTACAACACGGGCATCATCACCAGCATTGGCCTGCCGCAGGATTTTCGCGCGCAAGGCGCGCCCTGCCAGTTCAGCCGCCTTGCCCGTCACAAATGTCTGGCGTGAGGCTGATGTTTTTCCGCAATCAGGCGTCAGATCCGTATCAGCTGAAACAAGATCAATCGAACTGATGGTGACACCGAGTGCCTCAGCAAAAATCTGCGTGATGACGGTATTGGAGCCTTGCCCAATATCCACAGCGCCTTGATGCAGAACAATACGGCCGTTGTCTCTGATGCCGGCACGAATGGTTGATGGATTGGCCAGCGATGTATTTCCGCAACCATACCACATGCCTGCAACGCCCACCCCGCGCCGGTAATGCTTTTTGCCTGCTGCATTGAATGCCGATGCTTCATCACGTGCACGCGTCCAGTGCGGCCGCAAAGCCTCAAGACACTGAAGAAAGCCAACCCCTTCTCCAAGAATTTGCCCTGTTACCGTAGGTGTATCGCCCGTCAGCGCATTTATGATGCGAAATTCGAGACGATCGATCCCAAGCTTGTCAGCAAGTTCATCATACAGCTGTTCCTGGGCAAGCGATGCCTGCGGCACACCAAACCCGCGAAATGCACCAGCCGAAACCAGATTGGTATGTATGGCCCGTGTGTGCGCCCGATAATGCGGCACAGTGTAGGGGCCGGATGCATGCACCGGCACACGGTTGGCAACGGTCGGCCCCCATGATGAATACGCACCGGTATTGAAATCACCGTCAAAAATCATGCCGGTAATTTTACCGGAACGATTGGCAGAAATTTTCGCTTGAATATATGATGGATGGCGCTTGGTGGTTGTCGCCATGGATTCAGGCCGCGAATAAACCATGCGCACAGGCTGATTCAAATGCCAGGCAGCAATGGCAATAAAAGGTTGCACTGAAAGATCAAGCTTTGATCCAAAGCCACCACCTACTGCCGTTGGAATAATTCGCACCGAATTCGGTGGTATGCCAAGAAGTTTTGCAACATCATCGCGGTCCATGTAAGGCGACTGCGTGCAGGCCGCAATTTCAATCCGATCACCAACGCGGCGCGCATAACCGGCCTCGGGCTCGATATAGGCGTGTTCGACAAACCCTGTCTCGAAGGTGCCTGAGACGACAATGTCAGCCCCATTCATGGCTGCGTCAGCATCACCTCGTTCGACATGACCATGGACAAGAATATTATTGGCACGGTGTCCATGAACACGGTGGGCACTATCCGCCAACGCCTGCGAAATTGTTGTATGGGCCGGCAATTCCTCCCAGATCACCGGAAAGCTGGTCAAATCCAGGTTGTCGACAGCGCCTGCCACACCGACAACCGCGGCAACGGCTTCGCCACGAAAACGCGTTTCAGAAACAGCAAATGCCGGCTGATCTGCCAATGGACCGATGACGCCAAAGACATTTTCACCCGGTACATCAGCCGCCGTAAAAACACGCACAATACCAGCGTTATGTGCAACAAATGCAGCAATGTCACCGAATGTGAAACGGGCCCGGTGATGCGGGCTGCGGATGACACGCAAAAGCAGGGCATCAGCAGGATACCAGTCGGCGCCAAAATGCTCATTGCCATCAAGCTTGCGCTGGCCATCAAGGCGCGCGATGCGATCACCAACGCCACCGGCTCTGCCAGTATATTCAGCCGCTGGTGATTTTTTCGTACAGCCCGCTTCAGCAATCGCTGAAATAATTTTCCGGTAGCCGGTGCAGCGGCACAAGACGCCCCCGATGGCATCGGTGATCTGTTCCTCGTTCGGTTGTGGAACAGATTCAATAAGTGCCGTTGCCGCCACCAGCATGCCCGGTGTGCAAATGCCGCACTGTGCTGCACCATGGTGCAGAAACGATTTTTGTAATTCCTGCGTAACAGTATTGCTGGCACTCAAACCTTCAAGTGTTGAAACCGAGCGGCCTTCGATTTGGCCAGCGAGCACCAGGCACGCACACACCGGCTGGCCATCCACGAGCACAGTACACGCACCGCAATCACCGGCATCACATCCAACCTTGGTTGCAGTCAGTCCAAGATCATCGCGCAAAACATGAGTGAGACGTGTGTTGAGCTTTGCAGAAATTGAAATGGGCTGCCCGTTCAGACGGAATGAAAGCTTCATTTGTAATTGATCATGCATGTCCAGAATCCAGCAGACAATCATGCAAAGCGCGGCGCACAACTGTTTGAGCAGCATCACGCCTGTAAAGCGCTGTGCCACGCACATCATCAATTGGCCTGAGAGAATTCATATGTTCTGCAGATACAATATCTGCTGATTCAGGCGAATAAGGCTGGCCGCGCAATTCGCGTTCAAGCGCAGGAAGCCGTTGCGCCACGGCGGAACATGCACCGATAGCAATCCGTGCGTCAGTGATGATGCCATTCATGTCCGTTTCGAGAACAACTGCCGCCATGACGATGGAAATGACGAGATACCGTCTGGAACCCAGTTTGCTGAATCGTGAAACGGCAGTCCGCTCTGATTTAGGGACAATAACGGCCGTCAACAATTCGCCCTCTCGCAAGGCAGTTTTGCGATTGCCGAGAATGAAATCGGAAAGCAACAAAATCCGTTTTCCGGCAGATGAAACCAGTTCAACCTGCGCATTCAGCGCGAGCAAGGGAGGCACACCGTCTGCGGCTGGCGAAGCATTGCAGAGATTGCCAGCAAGTGTGCCTGCATTCTGAATTTGCCATGAGCCAACCTCACGCGCCGCTTCTTGAAGCGCACGAAAATCGGGGGGCAAATTCTCCGCAATGATATTGGCCCATGTGGTTGCACCGCCAATTCTGATGAAATCTCTATCAATGCTAATGCCATGCAATTCAGAAATGCGGGAAATATCAATGAATGGCAGTGTGACAGCGCGATCGACATACGCAGGCATAATATCGGTGCCGCCTGCGAAAAGACGACCATTGGATTGCGCCAGCGCAGCAATCGCATCCTCGATTGTATCGGGCCTTAGATACATGCCCGTATCCTTCCTCATTCAATGTCGCGCCGCATGTAAGCGGGGCGTGCGGTCTTCAATATCTGTAAGAATTCCATTTGCATTTAGTGCCATGCTATAGGCTGCTTCCAGATCATTCACATCATTGGCATGAATGGCAAACAGGGGTTGTTTGTCCAGGACCATGTCGCCGACGCCGCAAAACAAATCAATGCCAGCGCCTTTATCGAGTGGTGCACCCGCACGCCGTGCAATGCCGGCAATGCACCAGCCGTCAATATGTGTCACAATACCGTTGTGGCGGGCTGATACAATGCGCGTGAGTGAAGCCGGGGATGCGGGATGGGGTCGCCTGCCTTGCGCTGTGATGATTTTATCGAACGCCATGCGCGCAGCCCCGGATGTAAGCAATGCCTCGGCTCGCAACCGGCCATTATCAAATGTGGTGATGGCGGGATCCCAGGCCAAAATGCGCGCTGCAAAGGTCAATGCCTTTTCGCGCAAATCGCGCGGGGCCTCAGGTCTGTTTTCGAGCACGCGAAATACATCACGCACCTCAAGGGCAGGGCCAATTCCACGGCCAATCGGGCCACTGCCATCGGTTGCATGTGCCTCAATTGTCAGGCCAGCACCACGCCCAACCAATTCAAACAATCGCCCAAGATCGTCTGCATCGCCTTTGCTGACGAGCTTGGTGCGTGCTCCATACGGAATATCAACGATGATATGCGATGATCCAGCGGTGATTTTTTTTGAAATGATCGAAGCCACTGACCATCGATTGGAATCGAGTCCCAATGATCGTGTGATTGCATTCATCACATCATCAAGCGGCGAGTGATTCAGGCGCCCGTTCCATGCAATGCATGCGCGTGCATGCGCAACGACGCTTTGTAATTCGTCTCCGTTGAGATCGACACGTGCCAGCACTTCCATTGCATCAGCTGTGCCTGCGGCAGAAGTAATCGCACGCGACGACGTTTTTGGCATCGCCAGCCCGTGTGCTGCAACAATCGGTGCCACAATCAGTGTGATACGGCTGCCGGGAATGCCGCCCATGGAATGTTTGTCAACAACAATTGGCTCATTCCATTGTATCGTTGGTGTAAAACGCGTTCGCACGCGTGCGAGAGAAATGACTTCGTTATCTGTCAGCGCGCGTGTCGCAGCTACGAGGAAAGCGGCAATTTCACTCTCAGGATAACGCCCTCGCACAATATCATTGAGAACGGTTTCATATTGGTTTTCGCTCAATTCCCCGCCACGCACTTTCAGTTGCAATGCGTCACGGCTTTTTTGCGGTGGCGTGCGTGCAATGGCAACCTCAGTGCCAGCAGGCAGACCAAGGGCACGGAAACCTTCTTTCGAGAGTCCAATTTCTTCTGGGGCAAGCAATGTCCCAGCATCAATAATATTCACATGGCCATAGATGACATTCTGACCAGCCGAAATCTCAATCCGTCCTGGACCGGCATAGTCCTCAGCGCCGACATGACTATCGGCAGGAAGATAGACAATGTGATCGCGGCCGCTGTCAATCGGAAGCGGCTTAGTGAAAAGCCAGTGCGACCGACGCTCCAGTGCTTGGATAAAACGCAATATGCCTTCTTCTGCAGAGCCATCATTGATGACATCAATGCACTCAAAGGCAGCGTTTACTCCCATGTCGGCGCGAGCAAGCCGCGCGTTGACATCATTGGAATTTTCACGCCCACGCGCCAGGAGACGTTGCGCAAGAATGTCCAGAGGTGCGATGATGCGCAACACAACCATTCTGGGAACGAGCCGTTGCAATTCAGCGAGTGCTGCGCGCGAGCCATTTGCGATCACATGCTGGCCTTGTGACAGCATATCACCAACAGTGGCCGGCAAACCATAAGACAGGCCGTGCGCCTGCCATGTCACCAGAAATTCGCCTGCCTTCTTGCGCGCCAAAAATTCCGTTTCACTGCTGGCTTGGTGATTTTCACCACCGGCATCAACGCTGCGTGTGATCGTGCGGCGAGCGAAGTGAAAGCGTTGATCATGAGCAAGATGCTGGCGCGCGCCATCCATCAGTGTATCCTTGCCGGCACCGCTTGGTCCCACAACGATAAACAGTATGCCAGCGCGCACGCGGAATGCCTCCTCACGTCTCGTCAAGGCCAATATCGACAGCGGGAGCCGACTGGGTAATTTTGCTTGTCGAAATATAATCGACACCGGTTTCCGCAATGGCTCTGATGGTATCAATCCGAATCCCGCCAGATGCCTCCAGTTTAGCCCGCCCGTCAACAATTTTTACGGCCTCGGCCATGACCGCAACCGCCATATTATCAAGCATGATGACGTCGGCACCGGCCGCCAATGCCTCATGCACCTGCTCAAGCCGGTCACATTCAACCTCGATTTTTGTCAACACCGGTAATTTGCTGCGCGCCCGTGCAACGGCGGCAGAAATACCGCCGCAAATCGCGATATGATTGTCCTTGATCATCACGCCATTATCGAGTGACAGGCGGTGGTTGAGCCCGCCGCCGCATGTCACTGCATGTTTCTCAAGCATCCGCAAACCGGGCGTTGTCTTGCGTGTATCGATCAACCTGGCGCGCGTGCCGCTGATCGCTGCAACATACCGAGCCGTTTCAGTCGCAATGCCAGATAAACGCTGCACGATGTTGAGAGCCGTGCGCTCGGCTGTCAAAATGCTGCCGCCAAATCCGCGGATATCCATCAGTGCAGCGCCTTTTTCGATCAGCGCACCGTCGCTTGCCAGCACACGCACTGACAAGTTGGGATCATACCGTTGAAATACGTCAGCGGCGATATCAATTCCTGACAGAATAAGTGGCTCGCGCGCATTCATTGTGAATGCACCTTGCTCATGCGGCTCAATCATTACCTGCACGGTGAGATCACACGATCCGACATCTTCTCTGAGCCAGAGATCAATCAGCCTGTGTGTGGCAAAGCGATCATACATCAGCGCAATCTCCAATTCAGCTCTGTACGCCTGCGCGCGCACCTCAAGCCAGTGAAGGCACAAAGCCAATCGTTTGTGTGCGAACGATGATCTGTTGCCAAATGGCTGTCAAGCGGGCCTAAAAAATTCGTGCGCGCGCATTGACATTATGTTCGTGTGCAAACAAGATTTCATTCATGACACCAGATGGTGTTTCCCGGACGGCGAGGGAAGCTGTGCAGATACGGTAGGTTTGACAGTCTTTTGCGGCATCTCTTGATCGTTATTGATGGTCATTCTCTTTCATGGTGTTCGCCTGCACGGCATGATTCCGCGCCAACGAATGGAGTGGAGAGATCATGAACATGCGTTTGCAATGGATGTCAGTTCTTGTTGCTGCCGGCATGTGCGTAACTGCGGTTCAGGCGCAGGACGGCAAGAAAATAACGCTGGTTGGCGGCTCTGTCGGCGGTGCGTGGAGCGCTGTGGGAACAGCAATCGGTGAAACAATACGCCGGGAGAATCCCGGGGTTTCTTTTGGGTATGAACCGGGGCGCGAGGCGGCCAACATTCAGCTTGTATCACAAGGCAAGGTGCAGCTTGGCATTGCACATGCGCAATTGGCAAAACGTGCGCAGAGTGGAGAAGACCCCTTCAAGGTGCCAATCACGAACATGCGCGGCATGGCATTGATTGATCCGCAAGCGGCCGTGCAGATCATTGTGCGTGAAGACAGTGGCATCGACGGCTTTGCAAACCTGAAAGCAACGAAAAAACCGGTGCGCGTTGCTTTGAACCAGCGTGGCACCCTGATGGCCGTTGTTGGCGAAGAGATATTCAAGATCAATGGTATGACCGTGAAGGATATTGAGGGATGGGGCGGCCGCATTCTTCACATGGATTATAACGCTGGGCTGGAAGCCATGAAAAATGGCCAGGTTGATATGGTCATCAACATGCTCGCGTTTCCTTCCGGTCAAATTAACAGTGCCACGCGTGAAATGAAAGTCAGGATGATAGGGCTGGACCAGGCAACGGCGCAGCAGCTGGGTACCTTGCTTGGCACGGCGCCTATCACAATCCCTGCCAATACCTATGCTTTCCAGCCAGCAGCCATCGATACTGTCCGTGGCAGTGTTGCGCTCATCTCTGCATCCGAAATGACTGACGCAGAGGCAGAAAATATTGTTTCGGGAATGCTGAAAAACTTTGATTATCTCAAGAAAGCCCACGCAACGCTGGGTCGTCTTGAGCCTGCCGCACTCGCAGATGTTTCGCCATTGCAACTTCATCCCGGCGCTGCCGCCGCCTACAGAAAAGCTGGTTTGATCAAATAGGCACGTAATCAGTGCTATAAGTTGGTGGCTTCATGTTCAGCTTTCTTGAACGTGTATATCCGGGAAATCCGCGAGAACTTGGAGCGCTGGATAAGACTGTTGTGTCATTCACGGGAATGGCAGCAAGCTTGCTGCTATTACTGATTTCGCTTGGGCTTTACGTCAATCGGGAAGTGGCGCTGATCTTGTTTCTCGGCGCCACTCTCGTGCTGGCTTTTCTGACGACGACAGGCAATCCGCTTCGGCCACGGCACAGTTCCCGCTATGCGTGGGGTCTGTCTATTCTTTCCTTAGCATGTTGTGGCTATTTTCTTTTCATGCGGTCCTCGCATGCCTTGCGGCTGCCGATGATTGATGAGTTGTCAGCAGCTGACATGATCTTTTCTGCCATACTCATTATATTGGTTCTGGAAGCCACACGCCGTTGCATAGGCTTGACGCTTGTTGTGTTGGTCTCCATATTCTTGCTTTATACAATATTCGGCAATCGCCTGCGCGGTTCATTTGCCCATCGTGGATTCTCGCCGCAGGAAATTGTTGATCATCTTGTTTTTTCTACGAATGGATTGTTTGGCCCCGCATTGGAGGTGGCGGCTTTTCTTGTTGTCGTTTTTGTGGTCTTCGGTGCTTTGCTCGAGCGGTCAGGTGGGGCTGATTTCTTTTACGATTTTGCCAATAGTCTTGTAGGTCGACAGGTTGGCGGTGCCAGCAAGGTCGCTGTTGTTTCATCAGGACTGTACGGTTCAATATCCGGCTCACCGACAGCCGATGTTGTAACGACAGGTTCTTTTAGTATTCCTTTGATGATCCGCACAGGCATGTCTCGCACCTATGCCGGAGCGATAGAAGCAGCAGCCTCTACGGGCGGTGCATTGCTGCCGCCAGTTATGGGGTCAGCAGCGTTCTTGATGTCGGACTTTACCGGCATTTCTTATGGGCATATCGCTCTGGCTGCCATGCCATCAGCTTTGTTATATTACCAGTCGGTCTTTCTGGCCGTGCATTTCAAGGCGCATCGCGATGGTATAAAGCCAACGGCAGATGCGACCACACCAACCATTCGCGCGGTGATGGCAAAGTATTGGTATTATCTCATCCCGATTGCTGTGCTGGTATGGGGTGTTTTGAGTTTGAACCGGGCAGCATTCGCAGGTGCTATTGCCTGTTTGGCTGTCATGCCAATTATTGCGTATCGCGCCGGGACTGTAAAACAGTTTGGAAAAGCACTTGGTATCGCGCTCGGAGATGGCATGAAGGGCATGATTGGCGTTGGCGTTGCCTGCGCTGTTGCTGGTCTTGTGGTCGGCACACTCGCCATGACGGATTTATCGGGCAAAATCAGTTCTGCACTCTTCGCTTTGTCGATGGGTAGCGCTATTCTCACGGTGATCACTGCGGCGTGCGTCATCATTGTTCTGGGCATGGGAATGCCGACCCCGGCCGTTTACGCCCTGTCAGCGGTTTTGGCGGCGCCAGCACTGATGGCACTTGGCGTTGATATACTGCCTGCGCATCTTTTTATCGTTTATCTGGCTTCGATGTCTGCCATCACACCGCCGGTGGCCGTGGCTGCCTTTGCGGCGGCCTCGATTGCGAAAGGCAACCCACTCATGATTGGCTTTGTCGCCTGCCGCATTGCAATGGTAGGGTTTCTGCTGCCGTTTATTTATTTGTATGAGCCGGCTCTTATTCTGAAATCGGATGCCGGCACAATTTTTATAACGCTGGCGAGGATTGCGGTAGCCATTCTGTTCCTCAATGCTGCTATTGAAGGTTTTTTAACGAAGCGGCTTGATGTGCTAAAGCGTGCGGCATTGATGATAGCAGGATGTTTATTGCTGATGCCTGCATGGCACATGCAACTGGCCGGAATAGCACTGGGATCA
Organism: Beijerinckiaceae bacterium; assembly: GCA_051646285.1. GTDB lineage: Bacteria > Pseudomonadota > Alphaproteobacteria > Rhizobiales > Beijerinckiaceae > Terrirubrum. The sequence goes on along the minus strand of JBOFCU010000204.1, from coordinate 17,385 downwards.
GGCATAGCTGTTTGGTCATTTCTCGCACGGGCCAATATAGGTTTGGCCGCCAAGGCGTGAGAGCAAGGAAGTCATCAAGGTTGCCACCTCATCCCACACAAAACAATGTGCAGGTTACATGACGATCAGATGGCGAACAATTTCACCGCGGTCCAGGCGATCAAAGGCCTCATTGATGCCCTCCAGCGGGCCGGAGCTTGATTTGAGCCGGTCCACAGGCAATTTCCCCGACTGATAAAGGTCGATGAATCGCGGTATATCGCGCGACGGAACACAACTGCCCATATAGCTGCCACGCACCACGCGCTCTTCCGCAACAAGTGTTACAGGTGGGATTTGAAATTGCGTTGCAGGATTTGCCAGGCCAGCGGTTGCAGTGACGCCACCACGGCGCGTGACGGCAAAAGCCAGTTCAAATGCCTTTGCCGCACCGGCCATTTCAATGGCGCAATGCACGCCGCCATGAGTCAGGTCACGAATATTCTGGACAGTGGCCGGATCAGAGGCGAGAAAAGCATCGGTTGCGCCAAGCTGGCGCGCCAGATCAAGTTTATGTTGCGCGAGGTCCACAGCAATGACACGGCTCGCGCCGCTGGCTATCGCACCCAACATGGCAGACAAACCCACGCCGCCCAAACCAATAATCGCAACAGATTGTCCAGGTTTGATGCCACATGTGTTCATCGCTGTGCCAACGCCTGTCATCACGGCGCAGCCAAACACGGCGGCCTCAACAATGGGAATCGATTTTGTGATTTTCACAACCGAATAGCGCGAGACAACCACATAGTCTGAAAAGGCTGAAACACCGCTATGATGGCTGACATCAACACCATCACAGCGGATGCGTCGTGAACCGGAAAGCAGCGTGCCAGCACCATTGGCGATGTGGCCCGGCTCACATAATGATGCGCGCCCTTCCGCGCACATCGCGCAATGCCCGCAGACAGCAACGATGGACATCACGACATGATCACCACGTTGCAAATCTTTCACGCCAACACCGACATCCTCAACAATGCCGGAGGCTTCATGCCCAAGCGCAATCGGCATGGGCCGTGGGCGGTCGCCATTGATGGCGGACAAATCAGAATGGCAAACTCCAGCCGCTGCAATTCTGACCAGCACTTCATCGGGCCCTGGCGGTTCAAGCTCCACTGTTTCAATCGACAGAGGGCGCGACTGGGCGTAGGGCTTTGGCAAACCCATCTGACGCAAAATTGCTGAGCGAACACGCATGAAAAACCCTTCCGAAGGCGCTAGTGCAAAAAAGGTTAATGCAATTCGATTTCGCCGCGTTCGATATGCAGTGTCCGGTCTGCAAACGATTCAAGCAATTTCGGGTTGGATTCCGTGATCAGCAGCGTGATTGATGGATCTGTCGCTCGCAGACGGCGTAACGCCTCCGCATAGCGCTGGGCCAAAACCGGAGCGAGGCCTTGAAAGGGCTCATCGAGAATAATCATTTTTGTGCCGAGCATCAGTGCGCGGCCAAGCGCAACCATTTTGCCTTGGCCACCGGAAACAGAGCCGGCAGGACGCGGCGCAAGCTCTTTCAATTCAGGCATGACTTCATAGGCGCGGGTGAGGCGCCGCGCGGTTTCATCCGCACTCAATTTTCCGACACGCGCCGGCAACAGAATATTTTCTTCAACAGTGAAGGAGGAAAAGAGACGCCGATCCTCCGGCGCGTAGCCAACGCCAAGGGCAGGGCGCTGATGCGGCTCGACCTGCATGATGCTCGCACCGTTGAGTTTAATATCGCCGCTGGCATTTGTGAACCCCATCAGCGTGCGGCACAGGGTGGTTTTGCCAGCACCATTATGGCCGATGAGCGCGGCTGTGCATCCCGGCGGCAAATGGAACGACACGCGACGCAACACATGCACGCCGGCAATTGAGACATTGATGTTCTCAAATCGCAGCATTGTTAAATCCCGATAACTTTTTCACGGACATGCGGATCATTGAGCACCTGTGACGGCGGGCCAGAAACCTGAATTTTTCCTGAGCTCCACACAGCGACGCGATCAGCATACCGCTCGACCATATCCATGTCGTGTTCTACAAAAACTGAGCTGACACGTTCGGTTCTAAGCGCGGCTGTCAGCACATCCATGATGCCGAGCTTTTCTGATGATGCGACACCGGATGTTGGCTCATCCATCAGCAGCAATTTTGGCTTCAAGGCGAGAGCCAGCGCAATATCAACCAGCTTTCGCTGCCCCTCCGGCAATTCATAAGCCTTGCGTTCTGCATACGACTGCACGCCCATCAATCCCAGCAAGTGTTCCATGTCCGTGCGCTCCGGCATATCCAGCAAATGCCGGAACCCAGATGGTTTGCCTGATCGTGCAGATGCCGCGATTAGCATATTCTCGATCACGGATTGATCCAGAAAAAGTTGCGGGATTTGAAACGCACGCGCAATCCCAAGCTTGGTAATTTGCCGCGGATTCAGGGCCGTAATGTCCTGATCCTGAAAATATACAGCACCCGCCTGCGGCTTCAGATAGCCGGTTGCCATGTTCAGGAATGTCGTTTTTCCAGCGCCATTGGGACCGATGATGGCAAGATTTTCGCCCTCGAAAACATCAAGATCAATGCCATCAGCTGCAATAACGCCACCAAAGCGAATCTTGAGACCGCGTGCCGAGAGAAGCGGCGCACTCATGGCGCTCTCCCATCTTGCATTTTTTTCTTTTGCCACAGGCCGATAAGTCCGTTTGGTGCAAACAGAATGATAATGATGAGAACAAGTCCAAGAATAAGCTGCCAGGTGTTTGCCAATTTTGCCGCTGCGAAAAATCGGACAATTTCAAAAACAGCCGCACCAGCAAAGGCCCCCAGCGCATTGGCCGATCCACCCAGAATGGCAATAAATACGAATTCGCCGGATTTGGTCCAGAACCCGAACTCGGGCGTCGCAATCTGCTGTGCAACTGCGACAAGAACGCCACCCAGGCCAGCCAGAAACGCAGAGGCAACATAACCACAGAGAAGCACGCGCCTCGCAGACATGCCCAGATACTCAAGCCGTGTTTCATTAGCCTTAATCGCGCGCAGCATATGGCCCAGCGGGCTGTCGAGATAGCGCTGCACGGCCCATGTTGCTGCAATGGCGAGTGCGAGCGTGAGATAGAGCAGGACATATTGAAAGGCATCCGGCGAAAAGGCCATGCCAAGAAATGTTGGGCGTGGCACGCGTATGCCATCAGCACCGTTGGTGTAATGATACATCTTCTCCAGTAGCGACCAGAGCACCATCGAAAATGCGAGATTCAGCATGCTGAAAAAGATTTCGCGGTAGCGCACCACGAACAATCCTACCAGAATGCCGAAGATGGTCGCGCACAGCGGCCCAAGCACGATGAGAAAGGCCAGGTCTGCGCCACCAAACCGGCGTCCCCAGAAAGCCGCAGCATATGCGCCAATGGCAAAAAACATGGCGTGGCCAAACGAAACCTGACCAGCTTGCAACAAAATAATGATGCCAAGCACCACGATGCCCTTGGCGAGAATAAGGGCAACCAGCGTGGTCCAGCTTGTCAGGAAGAGCGGCATGACGGCGGCAAATACAATGCCTGCAAATATCGCGAACCGGATGGCGTTTGAGCGCGGCAGCATCATATTTTCCTGACGTGGTTGACGCCGAACAGACCCATGGGCCGCACGAGCAGGACAAGAACCATGATGAGATATGGCACCAGCACCTCAAATTCCGGCTGAATATAAATCACAAACGCCCGTGCGAGGCCGATGAGCAGCGCAGTAACTGCGGTGCCTTCGATTTGGCCAAGACCAGCGGTGGCAGCAACGGCAAAGGAAAGCACAATCATATCCGTGCCCATGCCGGGCACCAGTGATGTGGTGGGCGAGGCCAGCGCACCACCAAGTGCCGCCAAAGTCGCGCCAATCATGAAAGTCGTAATGTAGACTTTTTTGGCATCAATACCGATGGCCGTGGCCGCTTCACGATCTTCTGTCACGGCAAGAATAACAGCGCCAGCAAGCGTATAGCGCAGAAAATACCGCAACCCGAACAAGGCTGCTATCGCAATAAGAGGCAGCAGAATAACCTGATAGGATGTATAGGTCACACCAAAAAGCGAAACATTCGGCAACAGCTTGAGCGGCTCCGATGCAAAAATGGGTTGCACGCCCCAGATCAAGCGCTGCAGATTGTCCATGATCATGAATACGGCAAATGTAATCAGCAACTGCAGCACGTCATCGCGCCCATACACGGGGCGCAGCAAAAAACGCTCCATCAATCCGCCGATGATGACACCCACGAGAATGGAAGCCACGAGCAGGGCAGGATAAGTCAGCCAGGGCGAAATGGGTGCAACAATCATGCTCAATGTTGCAGCCATATAGGCGCCATAAGCGTAGAGAGAGCCGTGTGCGACATTGACAACACGCAGCACACCAAAAATCAGGCTCAGGCCAACCGACACCAGAAAAACCAGCGCGGCATAGCTGAGGCCATCAAGTGTGGCGAGAACAAGAATGGTGGAATTCATGCGCGCGGCAACGGCCAGCCCTTGTGATTTATTCCGGGACATGGCGGCGGAACAGGTCCGCCGCCATCGGTGTATTATTGGCCATGCTTGAAGGTTGGCACATTCAATGTGTGGAAATCGGCCTTGAGGGTTTTCAGCCATTCAACGGATTTCTGGCCGGCGGGCGCCGTGATGGTTTTTGCGTCAAAAATCATCATAGTGTCGAGCACCTTGAAATCATAACCGGGCGCTGTTTTGGTGACGCCGACAAGTTGCGCTTCCAGCCCCTGCTGATCTTCCGGCCGCAAAGTAATCGGACGGCCCCAGCCCTTGAATTCAAGGCCTGATGCAGCGTCAATCACCTGCTCGCGCGTTGGCCATTTGCCGCCATTGGTTTTGATGGCTTTGTCATACGCGCCCTGCAACGCCGAGAAAGCCTGTGCCATATGATAAACCGGATAAATCGGCCATGCCCCGGTCTTGGCCTTGAAGGCATCGTTAAACGCCTTGAAGCCCGCATCATTTTTCATTTCCGGATGCAGGAACCAGTGGTCACCGCGCGCGCCGACAATAATGCCTTCCGGCAAATCCTTGCCAAGCCGTTGCAGGGACGATTCACCAATGGCGAGCACAAAAGTGGATTGCTGCAAAAGGCCACGCTGGCCGGATTGGCGCACAAACGTATCAAGATCGCCACCCCAGCTTGTGGTGAACACGACATCAGGCCGCAACGCCATCAGGCGTGACACTTCGGTTGAAAAATCAGGGGCGCCAAATTTCGGGAACAGTTCGGCAACAACCTGCACATCAGGCTTCATCACCTTGAGGGCTGTTGAAAAAATTTCCCAGCTTTCACGGCCCCAGGCGTAATCCTGGTTAACGACAGCGATGGTCTTGAAATTCGGCTTCGTCTTGAGCAGATAAACGAGAATAGCCAGCATTTCAGGTGTGGCATTGGCCTGCGTGCGGAAATTATAACGGTGCTTTTTTGATTCCAGAATGGAAGCAGCGCCGCAATCCCACATGAAGTTCATCACCTTGAGGTCTTCAGCAATCGGCACAAGCTGCGTGCAGCTTCCAGAAGAAATGGATGCAAATGTTGCATCGACCTTTTCTTCTTGCACCATGCGCCGGTAGTTGGAGACAAGCGCCTCGCCGCCAGCACCTTCATCAACAAAGCTCAAGGCCAGCGGCACGCCGCCAATGCCGCCTTTTTTATTGATATCCTCGGCAATCATTTCAGCAGCAGCCTTGCCTGGAACACCAAAGACAGAAGCGGGGCCGGATAGAAATGTCGTGATTCCGATCTTGAGTTCTTTCGGCTTTTCCTGCGCGGCAGCCGGCCATGCCAGCAGCGATGCAGCCAGTGCCGCAGCCCCTATTCTATATTTCAGTGTTGATTTCATGACGTTCGCTCCCTGTTATATGTGTTGATCGTGTTCGCTGGATATCATGGCGAATGAAATTCGGAACGGATGCTCAGACTGTGTTCGCCAATGGCGGGCACGCGGCCAAACACAGGGGCGGGCGCATCCGTTTCTGCTGGCGGGGCAATGACAGCGACCTCTCCATCAGGCGTATGATAACTGATCGTCCGCAATTGCGGGTGAGCAATCAAGCCATCAATCGTGTTGAGAAATCCAAACGCAATGCTGGCAGTTTTCATCAGGGCCGCCAGTTCGTCGCGCGTCTGGCTGGCAAAAACAGACGCGATGCGGGCTTCAAGATCAATACGGTTGGCGACACGATCCGTCATTGTTGCAAAGCGCGGATCTGTTGCAAGATGTGGGTCCTTCAAAACATCGCGGCAGAAATTGACCCATTCGCGTTCGTTTTGAATCGATAGCAGCACTTCGCCATCGCGGCAGGAAAATACGCCATAGGGCGCGATGGATGGATGCTTGAGGCCGGGCCTGGGCGGAATGGAACCGCCATAGCGGCGCTGGAGATAAGGCACATTCATCCAGTCCGCCATGCCGGCGAAAAGCGATACCTTGATCGTGCGTCCCTCGCCCGTGCGGTTGCGTGCAATCAACGCCTGCAAGATTGCCGCATGGGCATACATGCCAGCAGCAATATCGCATACGGAAACACCGACGCGTGCCGGCGCATCCGGATTGCCGGTAACGGAGCACAATCCGGTTTCGGCCTGCACCAGAAGGTCATAGGCCTTCATGTCGCGATAAGGCCCTGCATCACCATAACCAGAAATATCGCAAGAAATCAGACGCGGATACTGTTTGCGCATGACCGCGCTGTCGAAGCCAAGCCGCGCCAATGCACCCGGTGCCAGATTTTGCACGACAATATCGGCGCGTGCGATCATGGCACTGAGCAGCGCACGATCACCATCCGCTTTCAAATCGAGGCAGACGGATTCCTTGCCGCGATTCAACCAGACAAAATAGGTGCTCTGGCCATTCACATGTGTGTCATAGCGCCGGGCAAAATCGCCTTCCGGCCGTTCGATCTTGATGACGCGTGCGCCTGCATCCGCAAGCCGTGACGTGCAATAGGGCGCAGCCACGGCTTGCTCAATCGCAATCACCAGCAATCCCTCAAGGTCGCCTGCCACCGGAATCCTCCCGTATTTTGCAAGGATGGTGCGCTATTCCCAGCCAAAGGCGAAGACATGATTTTGCTATAGGTGTATAGGAACAGGCTATAGTCAGGGGATGCGTATGGATTTGCGGCAATTGCGGTTTCTGATCAAGGTTGCCGAAAGCGGCAGCATTTCGCGGGCGGCGCAATCGCTGAATATGGCGCAGCCCTCGCTCAGTCAGCGCATGTCGGATTTGGAAAGCGAATTGGGCGCAGAATTGTTGCACCGCACCCGCAACGGCGTGCGCCCCACGGAAATTGGCGCGATGGTTGTGGATCGCGCGCGCGCCATTGTGCGGCTGGCCGACGGGTTATCACATGACGTGAAAAATGCTGCTGCAGCCCCTGTTGGAGAGGTGACGGTGGGATTGCCGACGACCATGGCGCTGCATTTGACTGTGCCGCTCGTCCAGCGCGTGCGTGCGGCGTTGCCAAGCGTGAATCTGCATGTGACCGAGGGCATGAGCGGCCATATTCAGGAATGGGTGCTGTCTGGCCGGCTGGATATTGCATTGCTTTACAGCGCCGACCCCATACCCGGCCTGGCGATGGATGAAATTCTGACGGAAGATTTGTGGCTCATTTCGGCGGCAGGCGCGCATCGCAAAAATAATGCCCTGCGGCTGGCGGCGATCAGCGCATTTCCGCTTGTGCTGCCGGGCCGTGATCATGGTTTGCGCCGCAATATCGAGCGGATCACGCTGCGGGCCGGTGTGCCGCTGACGGTTGCGGTGGAGGTGGATTCCCTGCCGCACATGAAACGGCTGGTGATGGATGGTGGACTGCACACCATTTTGCCGTGGGCGGCGTGCCGCGATGAAATGGCGGCAGGGCAGTTGATGGCGCGGCCGATTGCGCGGCCTGCCTTGCGCCGGCCGGTCGTGCTGGTCACTGCGCTTGAGCGGCCCTTGAGCCTGGCCGGCCACCGCATCCGCGATCTGCTGCGGGCACTTGTTGTGCACACCATAACGGCGCGCCCCTGACGGGCGCGGCTTCACACCAATACAATCAGTGCTGCGCTGCGTTTGCGTCCTGAAGTGCGCGCCAGACGCGGGCCGGGGTGGCCGGCATGTCAAAGGCCCGAATGCCGCGCACGGATAGGGCATCGACCACCGCATTCATGATGCTTGTCATCGATCCGGCACATCCCGCTTCACCGCAGCCTTTGACGCCGAGCGGATTTTCCGTGGTTGGCACAGGATGATGATGCACGCCAATCATCGGCGCATCGTCAGCGCGCGGCATGGCGTAATCCATGAACGAGCCGGTAATAAGCTGCCCGTCCTCGTCATAAACCGTATGCTCCATCAGGCATTGGCCAATGCCCTGCACAACGCCGCCATGCAATTGGCCCTCGACCAGCAGCGGATTGATCACCGTCCCGAAATCATTGACGCTGGTATATTTCACGATGCGCGTGGCGCCGGTGCTTTCATCAATTTCCACTTCGCAGACATGGCAGCCATTTGGGAAGGTCACGCCCGGACCTTCATTGATCAGCTTCACATCAAGCGTTGCTGGCAGACCATCCGGCACGGCAGGCGCGGCGCGCACCCTGGCGGCCAGATCAATCACATCAATGCTGCGATCCGTGCCCGCGATGGCAAAACGCCCGCGTGAAAATTCGATATCATTCACGCCTGCTTCGAGAATATGGGCGGCCCAGCCCTTGCCAGCCTCGATCACCCTGTCGCTGGCGCTGACAAGTGCGGAACCAGAGGCGATGATGGATTTTGATCCGCCTGTGCCGCCGCCATGAATCAATTCATTGCTGTCACCCTGAATGAGACGGATTTTATCGAAAGGCACACCGAGGCGTGCAGAGACGATTTGTGACAGCGTTGTGTTATGCCCCTGGCCGAAATCCAGCGTGCCGGTGATCATCGTCACCGTGCCATCCTTCTCAAACCGCAACCCGCCCATCTCAACGGTCGCGGCTGCCGTGGCTTCCAGAAAACAGCCGATACCGAGGCCAAGCAGTTTTCCCTGTGCCGCAGCGGCCTGCCTGCGCGCGGGAAATCCGGCGGCATCGGCTTTCGCCAGCGCCTCGTCCATTTGTGCAGTAAAGTCGCCGGTATCATAGGTCATGCCAGAGGCGGCTTTATACGGAAGCTGGCCGGGCTTGATCTGGTTGCGCCGGCGCATGGCGATGCGATCCAGTCCCATCTCTGCCGCAGCCGTGTCGATCAGCCGCTCCATGATATAATTGCCCTCTGGCCGTCCTGCGCCGCGATAGGCGCCAACGGAGCTTGTGTTGGTCACCACGCAGCGCATCGCCACTTCTATCAGCGGCAGATCATACTGGCTGCACGTGTTGACGACGATATTGCGCGTTGGCGGCAGCACGCCCACGGTCGCAGAATAAGCGCCGAGATCACCAAAGCCATGGATGCGCACGGCCAGGAAGCGCCCGTCCGAGTCGAGCGCCAGCTCCGCATCATAGCGATGGGCGCGGCCATGCTGGTCAGACATGAAACTGGCCGAGCGGTCCTCGGTCCATTTCACCGGCCTGCCCAGGTGCCGTGCAGCGTGGAGCAGGCAGATATATTCAGGAAACACCGCGATTTTCATGCCGAAGGAACCGCCGACATGGCCTGTTAAAACGGTAACCTGTTCCGGCTTGACGCCCAGAATATCCGTGGCGATCTGGGCGCGCAGACCGAACACGCCCTGCGACCCGACATGAAAGGTGTAATGGTCTCTGGCCGGGTCATAATCGGCAATGGCGGCGCGCACCTCCATCGGATTGACGATCAGGCGTGTGTTGTCGAGCGACAGGCGCGCCACATGGGCGGCCTTGGCAAAAGCGGCCGTTACGGCGGCAGTATCGCCGGAGTGATAATCCAGCACGGTATTGTTGGGGATGTGATCATAAAGCTGTGGCGCGTCTGGCAGCACAGCAGCGGCCATATCGGTCACAGCGGGCAGGGCATCAATATCAAGGCCGACAGCTTCGGCTGCGTCTTTGGCCTGCACCGCTGTTTGCGCCACCACAAAGGCAACGGGGTCGCCGACGAACCGCACCTTGTCAGTCGCCAGAGCCCGCCGCTGGGTCTCATGCAAGGGGGAGCCATCACGATTGGGAAACAGCACCTTCATTTTCATCGCGCCAAGGCCGGCTTCGTTCAGGTCCGCGCCGGTCCATACCCCCAGCACGCCCGGCATGTCCTGCGCTGCTGCTGTATCAATCGCATTGATGATGCCGTGGGCGACGGGGCTGCGGACCATTGCCATGTAAACTTGGCCCGGCACCTGCAAATCATCCGTATACCGCCCCTGACCCTGAATGAGCACCGGGTCTTCCTTGCGCGAGACTGGCTGGCCAATGCCAAACTTCTCGGTTTCAAACTGGCTTTGCGACGGGCGAACAGTCATGGGGCATTCCGCAAAAGGAGGGGATAGGGTATCTATGCCTCAACCGCGCGTGCTCTGGAAGTCCGCCCGGCGAATGCCGCCATGCCGCAAAAGGCCTTGTGTCGGGGGACACACGCAAGAAAGCCTTGACCTGCTAGTTCATATGGCAACGATGATGCAAATGCAGTTGGAGATATAGGCAATGGCCCTTTTGGCGCGTGTGCCCTTTTTTAAGGATTGTGGCCTCGATCTGGAGTCGCTTGAAAAGCGCTGCATCATCAAGCGGCTTGATGAAGGCGCGGTGGCGGTCGATTTTGATGATTCCACATCGGATGTTTATTTTCTGATTTCGGGTGATGTGCGTGTGCTGTTCCGGACTCAGGCCGGGAAGGAAATCATTTTCGGCGATATTCGCGGCGGCCAGTTCTTCGGTGAGTTGTCGGCCATTGATTCCGTGCCGCGTTCCGCCAACGTCACGGCGCTGACCCGGGCTGAAGTCGCGATCATGCCGGCATCGGTTTTCCGGGAGATTGTCTTCAACACGCCGGCGTTATCCGAGCGGCTGATGCGTTTGCTCACCGCCCGGACGCGCGAATTGAATGCGCGGCTGATGGAACAATCCGTGCTGGATCTGCGTCACCGGCTCTATTCGGAATTGCTGCGCTTGTCGCAGCCGCGTGCTGGCCACCCCAGTGAGAGGGTGGTAACGCCGCCGCCTTATCATCATGTGCTGGCGGCGCGCATTGGCTGCCGCCGTGAGCAGGTGACCCGTGAATTTACGTCCATGGCCAATGAGGGCATTGCGGAAAAAACCCGCGGCGCCATTATTATCAAGAAGCCGCAAACCATGGAAAAGCGGATTGCCGATGCCATGCGCGAAGGCGAATAAAACCGGATGATGGCTTGGCTTGCAGGCGGTGAGACGCGCCCTGCCATGAGCAATATCTTGCACGCATGAAAGAAATCAGGAGCGGGAATGCGCCCGCAGTTGTGAATGTTTTGCATCATCTGTGCGTTGCACGGGCACAAGCGGTGCAGCGCGCGTCACCGGCTTTGACCATGGCCCATTCAATTCAAACGGCCATTGCCGGGCGCGAAGGGGGTGCAGCACGGCACCGGTGAGCTGATATTCCCGCGATGGAAGCAGAATTTTTCCGCCAATCACCGCTTGCGCTGCACCACCGATAATCTGCCCATCCTGTATGTCCAGTACACCATTTTGTATGGTTGCCTGAAACACCGCACTGTCGAATCGCGTGCGGCCCGATTGCAGTGTGGCCGGTTGCACGCCATCGCGGTCGGCCCGGCGCACGGTTTCGGCCAGATTGATGCCAGACAATTCCCCCTGCTTGAGGATCAGGCTGCCACGTCCGGAAAGGCTCGAAATGATTGCTGAAGGTGATGAGCCGGTGCTTTCCCCTTGAAAATTTCCGCTGGCGATGCCGGTCATCAGACGTGCACCGAAAAAATCGTCGGAAAATTTTCCGAAATCAACGCCCTCGAACGATAACTGGCCGCGCTGTTCGGTCAGTGCGTCATGAACGCGCGTGATGCTGGTTCTGCCGCGCAGCGTGCCGCCATAGGCCGCAGAGCGGCCCAGCGTGAGATCAAGCCGGCCATTTTTCAGTGATGCCGACAGTGCCGCTTCGCCGAGCGTCATTTTCAGCATCCGCACGGATGTTGCCGAGATGCGCAGATCGAAATCGGCGGTTTGCAGGCTGCGCGTGTCAAAGCTCCCCTTTGACCACGCACCCGTATAATCCTGAATGGCATCGACCGCGCCCGTAAGACCGCTCAGGTCGAGCGCCGTCGTGGCCAGTGTGCCGGAAATCAGGGGCCGCTCGCCAGTCGTTGCAGCTGTAAGGGTGCCAGTGAGTGTGTTGGCGCCAAAAGCGAAAGTGGCATCCGCCAGTGACAGGCCCCGCGCGGTATAGGCACCTTGGCCCGACACCGTGAAGCGGTCCAGCATCCCGGCCAGAGGCACGGTTTTTCCGGTCCAGCGGGCGAGACCGGCGGCATTCTCCATCGCCAGCGTCACCGAGCCTTCCGCCTGTCCGTCGCTGATCGTGCCGGAGGCCTGAAGGGTGGCAAACGGTGTGCGCACGCTCAGCCGTGCCGATGGCGTGCTGGCAGATGGCGCATGCCGCGCCGGCATGAGGGCGAGGCCAGATGCCTGAAGCTGCACTTTCTCACCGCGCCAAAGGCCATGGCCCCAGGCATTGATGGTGCTGCCATCACCCTGCCATTCGGCCGTGCCGTTGAGATCCACGACCGTTTCCCGCATGTCGCCAATGCGCGCGGCGCCATTCACCACTGTCAGCGCAGAGCGGCTGTTGCCCGTGCCCGTCGAGGAAAGAACAGCGGCCCACGATCCGCGCGCCTGCGCATCAATGGAAACATCAGGGGTATAGGCGATCAGATCATGGATATGGAGCTGCCCTGCCATCAATGGCAGGACACGCATCCGCATCTTCAAATGCGGGACGGTTGCCAGAACAGTGCCGTCTGTCTTCTGGGCAACGACACGCCGCACAGTCACGCCCGGCACGGGCAACAGGGTAAAGCGGGCTGTCCGCGCCGCTATGACCGAGACCCCGGCATCTGGCTGAATTTGCCCGTTCAGGGCCGCGACGAAAGGCGTTGCAGGAATAGGCCAGGGCACAAGCCCAACGATGGCCAGCAGAGCTGTAACGAGAAGAAGGCCCGTCCGCCGGCTCATGGTGCCCCTTTCAACGGTGCCGCGATTCAAGTGGTATATCTAGCCTGCTTTGCGAGTCTGGGCAAAATCGCATGCCCCATGCGCGCTTTTCTCAATGCCTTGTCCGCGCTAACCAGACATTGATTTGCAAGATGCACAGGATGAAGCCCATGACTGAATCGCGCCCGCTCTGGACACCGGCCGCTGCGCAGGTGGCTGCAACCAACCTCTCGGCATTTGCCGCACGGTTTGCCCAGACACTTGGCCGCGCCCAGCCCTATGGCGATTTTCGCAGCCTCCATGCCGATACGGTGGCGCATGCCGATGTATTCTGGTCGCAGCTGTGGGGCGAGTGCGGTGTCATCGGTGAAAAGGGCGCACGCTTTCTTGCGCAGGACACCATGCCGGGCGCCCGGTTTTTTCCCGATGCGCGGATCAATTTTGCCGAGAATGTCCTGCGCCGTGATGATGACGCGGAAGCGATCATTTTCCGCTCCGAGGACAAAATTGCACGGCGCATGACCTATAAGGAATTATCGGCGCTGGTCTCGCGCATCCAGCAGGCATTGAAAGCCGCTGGCGTGGGGGTGGGCGACCGGGTGGCAGCCATGCTGCCGAATATGCCCGAAAGCATCGCCGTGATGCTGGCGACGACATCGCTCGGTGCCATCTTTTCCTCCTGCTCGCCGGATTTTGGTGAGCGCGGCGTGCTCGACCGCTTCGGGCAGATCGAGCCGAAAGTGCTGTTTGCCTCTGATGGCTATTGGTATGCGGGCAAGCGCCTCACCATTGTTGAAAAGTTGAAACCGATTGCCGCGGGGCTGACGGCCACGGGCTCCATTGTCATCGTGGATATGCTTGGCGATGCGCAGGCGGTGGCTGCAGCCTTGCCGAAAGCGCAGACACTATTAAATTTTATCGCTCCGTTCGCGGGCAGGGCGCTGGAATATACCCGCCTGCCGCTCGATCATCCGATTTATATTCTGTATTCGTCTGGTACCACGGGCGTGCCGAAATGCATCGTGCACGGGCAGGGCGTTTTGCTGAAACATCTGGCCGAACATCGTTTGCAGTGTGACATCAAACCGGGTGACCGCGTCTTTTATTTCACCACGATGGGCTGGATGATGTGGAACTGGCTGGTGACCGCACTCGCCAGCGATGCAACGCTCGTTTTGTATGATGGCTCGCCATTCCACCCTGTGGCTTCCGTGCTGTTTGATTATGCGCGCGACGAGAAGGTGACGTTTTTCGGCACGTCGGCCAAATATATTGATGCGTGCAAGAAAGCCGGGTTATCGCCGCTCAAGACTCATGATCTGTCCGCGATGCGTGCTGTCGCCTCAACGGGCTCACCGTTGGCGCCGGAGAGCTTTGATTATGTTTATTCCGACATCAAATCCGATGTGCATCTGGCCTCGGTGTCAGGCGGCACAGATATTGTCGGCTGCTTTGTTCTGGGTGATCCAACGGGCCCGGTGTGGAAGGGTGAAATTCAGGCACCGGCACTGGGCGTGGCCGTCGATGTCTGGAACGATGAAGGCAAGCCCGTGATGGGCGAAAAAGGGGAACTGGTCTGCGTCCGGCCATTTCCCTCCATGCCGGTCAAATTCTGGAATGATCCTGACGGAAAAAAATACCGCGCCGCTTATTTCGAGCGTTTTCCCGGTGTCTGGGTCCATGGCGATTTTGCTGAATGGACCAGCCATGGCGGCATGATCATTCATGGCCGCTCGGATGCGACCCTCAATCCCGGCGGCGTGCGCATTGGAACCGCAGAAATTTATGCGCAGGTCGAGCAAATTCCGCAGGTGCAGGAAGCGCTCGCGATTGGCCAGGAATGGGACAATGATGTGCGCGTCGTCCTGTTTGTCCGGCTCACGGCGGGGGCTGTGCTGGATGCGCCATTGGTGGACGCGATCCGGCGCAAAATACGCACTGGCGCTTCGCCGCGCCATGTACCGGCCAAAATTATCGCGGTCACGGATATTCCGCGCACCAAGTCAGGCAAGATCACGGAACTGGCGGTGCGCGATATTGTGCATGGCCGGGAGGTGAAGAACAGGGAAGCTCTTGCCAATCCTGAAGCGCTCGATCTCTATCGCAATCTCGCAGAGCTATCGTCCTGAAATCTGAACACCATGGCCGCGTCCTGCCCGTGTCTGGCCGCGCGCCAGATAGAGCGCGGCCGCGACGCCGATGATGACGATGAGGAGGGCATGAATGGTGCCATCCTCGAACTGGCCGCGCGCGGCATTTTCATAGAGCGCCGTTGACAATGTCTCCACGCCGAGCGGGCGCAGCAGCAGTGTGGCCGGCAATTCCTTGGCTGTATCAATAAAGGCGATTAACGCGGCGGCGGCCAATGCGGGCTTGAGCAGCGGCCATTGAATACGCCGCAGAATTTCTGATTCTTGCGCGCCCAGCGTGCGCGCTGAATCTTCCATGGATCGCGGGATGCGGGCAAATCCATTGGCGATGCCATGGATGCCGATGCTCAGAAAACGAATGGTCATGGCCACCACCAGGGCAGCACCGGTGCCAATGAAAAATTGAAATGGTGCCGTTGCGCCCAGCCCGCGCCACATCATTGCAATCCATTGATCCATCCACGCCAGCGGCCAGAGCAGCCCCAACGCCAGCACGGTGCCGGGAATGGCATAACCAAGGCAGGCAATATCCGATATTTTTTTCAACGATGCCATGCGGCGGACAGCCAGAGCCGCCACAAGCCCGGTCAGCACAATCAAAGCGGTCGAAAGACCGGCATAGAACAATGTTGCGCCCAATTGCCTGATCAGGTCATCAGGAATGCCATCGCGCATGAGGATGCGCCAGGCCCGGGTGCAAAGAAATATAACCGGCACAACAAATCCGGCTATGACAGGCAGCACACAGGCCAGTGTTGCCAGCCAGCGCCACCCGCCGGCGAGTTGGCGCGGCTGCAAATGCGAAGAAGCGCGCGCGGAATTCATATAGGCGCGTGTGCCGCGCATATAGATTTCGACAAATAAAATCACCGCAACACAGGCCAGCAGAACGCACGCAATCTGCGCCCCGCCCGGCAGGCTGTGGCGATTGAGCCATGTTGTATAAATGCTGAGTGCCAGCGTGCGCACACCAAGATATTCTGATGCGCCAATATCATTCAGTGTTTCCAGCAGCGCCAGCGTCAATCCTGCGGTGATGGCAGGCCGCGCCAGCGGCATGGCAATTTTGCGCACGGTGCGGGCAGGCGATGCGCCCAGAATGCGGGCCGCATCCAGCGGCGAGGCGGACTGTGTGAGCAGCATCGCCCGCGTTGACAGATAAATATAAGGATACAGCACGAGGCTGAATATCAGTGTCGCGGCAGGCAGGGAGCGGACAGCAGGAAACCAGTAATCGCGCGCGCTCTGATAGCCTGTGATGGCCCGGAATGCCGATTGCACTGGCCCCAGCGGCTCGAACACTTCAACAGCAATATAGGCCGCAATATAGGTGGGGATGGCCATCGGCAGCACCAGCAGCCAGGCCAGAATGCGCCGCCCCGGAAATTCATGCGCCGTCACCAGCCAGGCCGTGATGGTGCCCATGCTGGAAGCCAGTACACTGACACCCAGCAACAGCAGCAATGTGTCGCGCAGCGAGGCGGGCAGAACAACCGACAGCGTGTGCGCAAGCGTGCCATCGTTATTTGTCAGTGCAATCAGGAAAATACTGATGATGGGCAGCAGCACGAGGGCTGCTGCTGCATACAGGAGCCATGTTAGCCACGACCGGGCGCGCAACGCGGGGGCCGCGCGGCCGGTGATGGCAGATGATGCGGCACAATCACTCACAATGCATCTTTGGTTGAAAGCAGCCGCGACATCAATGGTCGAAAGCGAGTTTATCGACAAGTTCGCTCGCCTTGCGCGCATGATCGGCCAAGGCCTGAATGGGCAGCGTGTCGGGCTGGATGGCACCAAAGAGTTTTCTCGTCTCTGTTGCAGCAACTGTGCCCAGCACCGGATATTCAAAATTCACATCGGCATAGAGCGTTTGTGCCGCAGGGCTGACCATGAATTCCAGCAGCTTCAGCGCATCAGCTCTGTGGGGGGCATGTTTCGCGATACCCGCAGCAGAAATATTCACATGCGTGCCGCCGCTGCGAAACCGGGAGTCCAGTGGCTTGACGGCTGCCGCCCAGCTTTTCTGATCGGGGCTCGCGGCCATCAGCCCCAGATAATAGGTGTTGCCGATCCC
>JBOFCU010000199.1:0-12374 GCA_051646285.1 Beijerinckiaceae bacterium | reverse complement strand
CACATATAGATGACAGCTTTTTCAAAGCGGCCATCAGACATGCCCGGCATGGCAACGAGAAACTGCCCGTCGAGATAGCCGCGGTCATCACTTTTCTTGCGGGTGGGAATACGCATTTTCATAGCGTAAGCTGAACGCGGCGGCCTTCGCAAGCGGTGAAGCCGACTTTGTTCATGGTCCGTTGAGTGAATGTGCGCTAAAGGGGTGGCATGATGACACGCCGCACATTGATCGGGTCTGCTGCCGGATGGGCCATGGCGGCGCTCAACAGCGCCGCTGCGGCGGACATATGGAATTCGGAGTGGTCCAAAGCAAAACACTCGGCCCTGCGGCTGCTGGCAGGAGGCGGCCAGCGGCTCGGTCCGTTGACCGGCTATGCTGCGGCGATTGAAATCACGTTGGATGCTGGCTTCAAGACTTACTGGCGTGATCCCGGTGATTCCGGCGTGCCGCCAACGTTCGACTGGTCGGCGTCAGACAATGTTGATCGTGTCGAGGTTGTATGGCCCGCCCCGTTCCGTTTTCCCGATGCTGGCAGTTTCTCGATTGGTTATAAGGACAAGCTGCTGTTGCCGTTGGCCGTGACGGCCAAGGATGCGGCCCAGCCGGGCACATTGCGTCTCAAGCTCGATTACGCCGTGTGCGACAAGCAGTGCATCCCGGAACAGGCCCAGGCGGCGCTGACATTGCCCCAGTCCGGCGAGAGCCCTCATATCATAAGCATTGGCGAGGCTTTTGAGCGGGCGCCGAAGCGTGTGAATCTGAACGACATGCAGTACGGAATGGGGCTGCGCGCGATCTCGCACCGCACTGAGGCCAAACCTGTGCTGGTGCTCGAAGCTGTGGTGCCACGCTATGCCAAGGGGCTGGATGTATTTGTGGAAGGTCCGAGCGGTGCGTTCTTCGGCATGCCGAAAGTGTCTGCCCTCGGTCTTGCCCAGCCAGGCAATCCTCTCCCGCTGGAAGCGTTCCTGATGGAACTGGTGCTGGAGCAAAAGCCAACCGGCACCCCGCAGTGGGATGTGCGGCTGACATTGGTCACCGAAGATGGCGCCATCGAACATTCCCTGCGGCTCGACGGCTTGGCAGCAGCGCGCTAGGTATACAATCGCGCAAGGGGGCAGCCTGCATGCGAAAAGGCATGACGGGCTGCAATTGCATCATTTCGTGCTGTTCCAAGGAGACTGACATGCCAATCGCAGTGGGCGACCGCCTTCCCAACGTGACTTTCCGCGTTTCGACAGAAGACGGCCCAGCGCCGAAAACCACCGACGATATTTTCAAGGGCCGGAAGGTTGTGCTGTTCGCCGTTCCCGGTGCCTTTACGCCGACCTGCCACAAGAACCATTTGCCCGGCTATCTCAACCATGCAGACGCCATCAAGGCCAAGGGTGTTGACGCCATCGCTGTAACCGGCGTGAACGATGTGTTCGTCATGAAGGCATGGGCGGAAGCGACAGGCGGCAATGGCAAGATTGAATATCTGGCCGATGGCAGCGGCGATTTTGCCAAGGCGATTGGCCTGACGCTTGACGCCTCCGCTGGCGGCTTGGGATTGCGCTCGCAGCGTTATGCGATGCTGGTCGATGATGGCGTGGTGAAGGTGCTGAACATTGAAGACGCGCCGGGCAAGGCCGATATTTCCGGTGCCGAAGCACTGATGAAAAATCTCTGAGCCAACACGCTTATTATTTGCGCCCGATACGAAAAACGCGCCATGCTTGGCGCGTTTTTTATGCTTTGAGCTCTGCTATCGCCTGACGGGCCAGCGCGTCGGCCCGTTCGTTATGCTCATGGCCGGCATGCCCCTTGATCCAGTGCCACTCCACCTCATGGCGCGCGATTGCCGCATCAAGCCGCTTCCACAGGTCATCGTTTTTGACTGGCTTTTTATCGGCCGTGCGCCAGCCATTTTTCTTCCAGCCATGAATCCAGCTTGTGATGCCATTTTTGACATACTGGCTGTCTGTGTGCAGATCGATATGGCAGTCACGTTTCAACATTTCCAGAGCAGAAATGGCAGCCATCAATTCCATGCGGTTATTCGTGGTCGGTGTTTCGCCGCCATACAATTCCTTGCGATGATCGCCATAAAATAAAACCGCTCCCCATCCGCCAGGGCCTGGATTTCCCGAACATGCGCCATCGGTATAAATCGTGACACGGTGTGTCATCGCACAAGCCCGTAATCGGCAGCGCTGGTGACATAATGATGGAAACGCAATTTACGATCATATTCGAGCGGATCTTTAGGTCTTACCAGTGCGCCCGGCGGCACATTTAGCCAATCGACAAGCCGCGTCAGCATGAAGCGCAAGGCCGCACCCCGGGCTAGCACAGGCAGGGCTTCAACCTCATGGCTGTCCAGCCGCCGCACACTTTCATAGCCTGCAATCATATCCTGGCCTTTGGTGCGATTGAAGGAGCCATCGGCCTCGAAGCACCAGGCGTTGAGGCAAACGGCCAGATCATAAGCGAGCGCGTCATTGCAGGCAAAATAAAAATCAAACAGCCCTGATAATTGCGGCCCAATAAAGAAAACATTGTCGGGGAATAAGTCGGCGTGAATAACGCCCTGCGGCAAATCGCGCGGCCAGTGGCTCTCGACAAAATCCAGCGTCTCCAATGTGCGCTTTTCGAGCCCCGGAGACACAGAGTCAGCACGGCCATCCGCACGCCCAAACAAGGGGCGCCAATTTTCGACAGTCAGCCCATTGCGCCGCACCAGCGGATAATCGCGGCCTGCCAGATGCATCGTCGCCATCGCCGCACCGACAGCATGGCAATGATGGGCTGTAGGGCGCTTCACACCCATGCCGTCCAGAAATGTGACGATGGCTGCCGGCCTGCCAGCCAATTCGCCCAATGCGTCACCATTGCGGTTTTTGACAGGCTGCGGGCAGGTCAGACCACGCGCTGCCAGATGCTGCATCAAGCCGATGAAATACGGCAATTCTGCTGGATTGACGCGCTTTTCATAGAGTGTGAGAATGAAAAATCCACCAATCGTGTGTAGTAGGTAATTGGAGTTTTCGACACCTTCGGCAATTCCTTTTGCCGACAGCACAGGCCCGATATCATAGCCCGCAACAAAAGCAGATAATTCCTCATCCGACACTTCAGTATAAACGGCCATGATGGACTAGACCTCGACAGTCGAGCGCAGATCGCGTGGCAAGGGAAAGAACACGCTTTCATCGGCCGTTGAAACAGTTTCAACTTGAACGTCATAGTGCGCGGCAAAGGCATCAATAATTTCTTCGACGAGAATCTCCGGTGCTGACGCGCCAGCGGTAATGCCCAGCGAGTGGATATTCTCGAACAGCGGCCACTCAATTTCGCTTGATCGCAATACAAGCCGCGATACCGGACAGCCCGACCGTTCGGCCACTTCACGCAGGCGCTGCGAATTGGAGGAGTTTGGTGATCCCACCACGATCAGGGCATCGACCATGGGCGCAACCCGCTTGACGGCTTCCTGCCGGTTGGTCGTTGCATAACAAATATCTTCCTTGTGAGGAGCGACGATGGCCGGAAACCGCGCTTTCAGCGCAGCCACCACATCAGCCGTATCGTCCACAGACAAGGTGGTCTGCGTTACAAAGGCAAGCTGTGACTCATCCCGCACATGCAATGTGGCAACATCGCCAACCGTCTCGATCAATGTCATGGCATCAGCGGGCAATTGCCCCATCGTGCCAACAACCTCCGGGTGTCCGGCATGGCCGATGAGGATGATATGCCGTCCGCGCCGGTGATGCACCTCTGCTTCGCGATGCACTTTTGTGACCAGCGGACAGGTGGCATCAATCGCAAAAAATGCGCGCTGCTTCGCATCAGCCGGTACCGATTTGGGCACGCCGTGCGCTGAAAAAATCACGGGTGCGCCGGTCGCTGGAATTTCATCCAGCTCATCGACAAAAATCGCACCCTTGCGCTTCAGCCCGTCAACCACATAACGGTTGTGCACAATTTCATGACGCACATAAACCGGCGGCCCATAGAGCGTCAGGGCTTTTTCCACGGCATCAATCGCGCGCACCACGCCGGCGCAGAACCCGCGCGGGGCGCAAAGCAGAATGCGGAGGGGAGGCTTGGCTTGCATGCGGCGGTTTTGGTGGGGCTGCGCAGTCAAGTCAAGCGCGGAACGTGCGGTCTTGCGGGGCGCAGGCAATGATGCGAACTCATGGATATGCCTTGCAAAGCTGCCCTGTTCGATATGGATGATGTGCTATGCGCCTATGACTGGCGTGGGCGCGTCGCAGCTTTGGCGCAGATGAGCGGAAAGCCTTTTGCCGCGTTGGATGAGTCCATCTGGCGCTCCGGCTTCGAGGATGCGGCTGATCGGGGAGAATACTCCAGCGCGGCCTATCTGGCCGCATTCAGCCGCCACTTGGGTTTGCCATTGTCACGCGCGGCCTGGATAGCCAATCGCAAGGCGGCCATGAGTCCCTTTCCTGAGGTTTTGGCGCTTGTGCGGCAGCTGCATGGGGCAGGCATTGCCATTGGTGTGCTGACCAACAATGGCCTATTGACAGCCGAGGCGATCGACATGCTGTTTCCGGCGTTGCGCCCGCTGTTTGGCGCCCACATCTATGTTTCGGCAGAGATTGGACTGGCAAAGCCTGATCCGGCAATCTACCGTGCGGCCTGTGCGCGTCTTGGCAGCGAGCCTCGGCAAACTTTCTTTGTTGATGATTTGCCAGCGAACGTGGCTGGCGCGCGTCAGGCTGGTTTAACCGCCGCAGTGTTTACAGATGAACCGGCTTTGCGCCAGGCCATGCGGGACGCGGGTCTTCCAGTCTAAAGCTTCATTGGTGCGTGCTCTTGCCTTGCACAAATGCGGCCATACCTCTGCACAATCAGTGTTCGCCATTGCCATCCCGGACCGGTATGAAGGCTGACTTTGTCACCGCCACAATGTTTTTCCGATTGATGAGTTCTGATGGCTGATACAAGCAGCGCAAGTTTCCTGCCTCCGATTGTTGCCTTTTGTGCAGCCGCAGTCGTGGCTGTTCCGCTCACGCGGCGCATGGGTGTTGGTGGCGTGCTGGGTTACATGCTGGCCGGGCTTTTGATCGGGCCGTCAGTGCTTGGCATTGTACGCGATCCAGAAAGCGTCCGCCATGGTGCCGAAATGGGCGTGGTGCTGCTTTTGTTTATCATCGGGCTCGAATTGAAATTATCCCGCCTGATCTCGATGCGGCGCGACATTTTTGGCCTTGGTGCTGCACAGATGGTGGTGACAGCCTCCATCATTGGCGGCGCAGGTTTATTATTCGGCCTGAGCGCAGCAGGCGCAGCGGTTACAGGAATCGCATTTGCGCTGTCTGCAACAGCGGTTGCATTGCAATTGCTGGATGAGCGCGGCGATCTGCAATTGCCATATGGGCAGCGCACTTTTGCAGTGCTCCTGTTTCAGGATATTTCTATCGTACCGATATTGGCACTGGTGCCATTGCTTGCTCCGGTGAAGGTGGCTGCAGGCGACACCGGGACACTGCACATGGCTATGCAGATTGGCCTTGCAGGCGGCGCCATCGCCATCGTTGTTTTGGCCGGCCGCTATTTGCTGAACCCGTTATTCAGCGTGCTTGCGCCTGTTGGTGCCCGGGAAATCATGACCGCAGCAGCTTTGCTGGTGGTGCTTGGCAGCGCATTGCTGATGGAAACAGTGGGGCTGTCGATGGCACTTGGCGCATTTTTGGCCGGCCTGTTGCTGGCTGAATCCAATTTCAAGCATCAGCTGGAAGCTGATATCGAGCCATTTCGCGGCCTTCTGCTCGGCCTTTTCTTCATGAGCGTGGGCATGGGCATCGATCTGAAAATTCTGATGCAATATGCCCTGCCTTTGCTTGGACTGACCCTGCTTATGCTCGCAGGAAAAATAATCATTGCCGCACTGTTGTTGCGCAACCGCTCCCATTGGTCTGACTCGGTGCGCGCCGCTTCTCTTCTGGCGCCGGCTGGTGAGTTTGCATTTGTTCTAATTCCCATGGCGCTCGCACTTGCCATGCTGACCCAGCTGCAAGCGACACTGATCACTGCCATCGCTGCGCTGACCATGCTGTTGGGGCCGCTGGCTGCAAAGGCTATCGAAATCATTGTGGCAAAGCGGGAAGCGGCCCGCGCATTGATCATGTCTGATCTGCCGGAGGAAAATTTTGATGGCGCATCCGGCTCCGTGCTGATCATTGGCTTCGGCCGGTTCGGGCAATTCGTTAATCAGCTGATGATAACCGAGGGCGTTGATGTCACCGTCATTGATACGGATGTCGAGGTTATATCCGTTGCGCCGCGGTTTGGTGTGAAAGTTTATTTTGGTGATGGTGCAAGGCTTGATGTGCTGCATGCTGCCGGTGCGGCACGTGCCCGTGTCATTGCCGTCTGTGTCGATGCGCCGCAAACTGCTTTGCGGATTACGGAATTGGTGCATGAGCAATTCCCGCTCGCTAAGATTTATGTGCGAGCCTATGACCGTCGCCACGCGATCGACCTGGTCAATGCCGGTGCAAACTTTCACATGCGCGAAACCCTGTTGTCGGCACTAGGTTTTGGCGGTGCGTTGTTGCGCGAATTGGGTGTCAGCGCAGAACGGGCACGCGCGGTTGTTGATGATGTGCGCCGTCGGGATGATGAGCGTCTGATTATTCAGCAATCTGAAGGCATGATGGGTGGTGCGCACTTGCTGAAACCCGAACCTCTTGCTGTGCCCAAAACGCAGACGCGCGCACTGAATGACGAGACACGCGCCGTCATTGAAGGCAGAAAAAAATGAGCGTGAATGCGTCATCAAAGTCAATAACTCCAAAGTTCGCAACAGGAAATATCATGCGCCATGTGGTCGAGATGACCGCAGCCGGTGCTGCGGGCCTTTTGGCCGTTTTTTTCGTTGATTTTCTGTCACTGCTTTATATTTCCTGGCTCGGTAACAAAACAATCACAGCAGGCGTCGGTTTTGCGACGGTTGTATTGTTTTTCACGACATCCATCCACATTGGCTTCATGATTGCTGTGGGAGCGCTGGCTGGCAAAGCGATCGGTTCTGGCGATAGGCAAAAGGCGCGGGAAATTGCATCGGCTGCACTATCACTGATGGTTATTGCAGGGTTTTTCACGAGTATTCTTATTCTGCTGGCTCTGCCGTATATTCTGCCGATGTTGGGCGCCACGGGCCAGGCTGAACAGGTTGCACGGCAATTTTTATATATCGCTGTGCCATCAAATGCCTTGATGGCCCTCGGCATGGGCATGAGCGGAGTGCTGCGTGCGGTAGGGGATGCCCGCCGTGCCATGCTTGTCACGCTTGTTGCCGGCATCGTGACAATTTTTATTGATCCATTGCTCATTTTTGGTTTCGAGCTTGGAGCAAACGGCGCTGCCATCGCTACATTTATTTCCCGCATTGTGTTTGCTGTCATTGGCTATTGGGGCGCAGTGCATATCCACAACATGGTGGCTCGGCCAACTCTGGCTGGCCTTGCCCGACACAGCCGCGCGGTTATGGCAGTTGCAGGTCCGGCCATTTTAACCAATCTGGCCTCACCTGTTGCGATGGCATTCATCACGCGCATCATGGCCCGCTTCGGTGATCCGGCTGTGGCGGCTAACGCTATTATCGACCGCATCGTGCCGCTGGCCTTCGGCGGCGTCTTTGCATTGACAGGGGCAATCGGCCCCATCCTCAGCCAGAATTGGGGCGCCAAACTGTTCGCGCGTATGGACCGTGCCTTGAAGGATTCCCTGATTTTCGTGACAATTTATGTCGCGCTGGTGTGGGCAATTCTCATGCTTGTCCGCAATGGTATCGTTCAGATGTTTGGCGTCGCTGGCCAGACGGCGGATTTGCTGACTTTTTTCACGTTTATATCAGGGCCGATCTGGCTATTCATGGGGTTCCTGTTTGTTGCCAATGCCACATTCAACAATCTCGGTTATCCTCTCTACGCAACCATGTTCAACTGGGGCAGGGCCACATTGGGCACCATTCCATTTGCACTGGCAGGCGCCCATTGGGGAGGGCCGCAAGGTGTATTTATTGGCTTTCTGATGGGTGCGATGATGTTCAGCGTGGGTGCGGTGCTGGTCGCGTTTCGCTGTGTGAGACAACTTGCGGCGCAGGCTCCAAAACCATAGTCTGGCGCAGTTAGGAGACTGCCATGCCGTTGAACAGCCTTTTTGAAATGATCCAGAACGCTCAGGGCGGCAACGCTCTGGATAATCTGGCACGTCAGTATCAACTGTCGCAGGAGCAGGCGCAGTCTGCCGTCAATGCTGTGCTGCCTGCGTTTCAGATGGGTTTGCAGCGGCAGGCTGAAAGCGCAGATATGATGGCCAATTTCCTGCGGACATTGGCCAGCAGCAATGCAGGCGAGGTGTTTGAAAAACCGCAGGCCATGGGTACGGTTTCGGACCAGTTCCAAGCCATGGGCCATGATATTTTGCAGATGCTGTTTGGCAATCGCAATGTCAGCAATGCAGTGGCTGCCCAAGCGGCTCAGTTTTCTGGTGTGCCAAATACAATTATGAATGCCATGATGCCGACGATTGCGACGATGATCATGGGTGGCCTCATGAAAGGCATGAGCAGCCAGGGCTACGGCAACTGGCTGACGCAAATGGCCAGCGGGATGATCCCGGGAATGCAACAGCCGGCACCACAAGCACTGCCAGATATTCTCACGCAGATGATGAGCATGGGGCAGCCCAAACCGCAGAGCGGCATGTTCGGCACCATGGGTGCAATGATGGATTCCATGATGGGCGCAAAGCCGCCTGCGTCCGATTCCGGCAATCCGATGCAAGCAGGTTTGGATGCGTTGACAGGGATGTTTAATGCCGGCGCCAAAGTGCAGCAGACGCATATGGAAGGCATGGCGTCGATCTTTAACACCATGCTGAAATCAGGGCGCAACGGATAATGATGGCCTGAATTTAAGAGCCGGATGAATCGTTCAAATGGCAGGCGCTGAAGCGCCCTGGCGCAATTGCTTTCAATTCTGGCCGCTCTGTTTTGCAGCGCTGGAATGCGAATGGGCAGCGTGGATGGAAATGACAGCCAGTTGGTGGAGCAAGTGGCGAGGGAATTTCCCCTTTCAACGATGCAAACTGCCGCTTCTTTGCATCAAGCCGTGGCACCTCGGCAAACAGCGCTTGTGTATAGGGATGGTTTGGCGCTGAAAAAATATCGTCAGCTGTGGCCAATTCCACAATGCGTCCGAGATACATGACAGCGACGCGATCTGCGATATGGCTGACAACGCCAAGATCATGGCTGACAAAAAGGTACGTCAGTCCGAGATCGTGCCGCAGCTGCGAAAACAGATTGATAACCTGCGCCTGAATCGAAACATCCAGAGCCGCAGTCGCTTCATCGCATACGAGCATGGTGGGATTCACCGCAAGCGCCCGCGCGATGCCGATCCGTGCACGCTGGCCGCCGGAAAATTGATGCGGAAACCGCCGCATGGTGCTGGGGTCAAGTCCAACCTTGCGGAACATCTGCGCAACATAATCCTCCATTTGCGCTGACTCAATCATGCCGTGCACTACAGGTGCTTCTCCAACACTTTCGATCACACGCATGCGCGGATTGAGCGACGACATGGGGTCCTGAAAAATCATCTGGATGGCAAGATTTTGTGCCTTGAACGCAGCATCATCCATTGTCCGCACATCGACGCCATTAAAGCGCATCGTGCCGCTGCTGGCTTCATGAATGCCGGCAATCACGCGCCCAAGTGTTGATTTGCCGCAGCCGGATTCGCCGACCAGTCCAACCACTTCACCGCGTGCAATCGTCAAATCGACTTCATCAACCGCGCGAACAATTTCCGGTTTGCGGTTTGCACCCAGCAGGTTCGCAATCTTTTCCGCCACATCCAGTGGTTTTATGAAGCGTTTGGATATTTTTTCCAGTGAAATGAGAGGCTGTGTCATCGCGCAACCTCATGATGCGCAGGCAGGGGATGGGCACAACGATGCATGCGCGCAGGCGAAATCCAGCGCTCACCTTGTGGCTGCGTGCACGCAGCGTCGGCCTGTCTACATCGCGGCGCGAAGACACAGCCAGGAGGAAGATTGGCCAGTGACGGCGTCATGCCGGGAATTTGCATGAGCGGTTGACCGCGCTTGTTACGGCTTGGCACGGAACCAATCAGGCCCGCTGTGTAGTGATGCAACGGGCTTTGCAACACATCGTGTACAGTGCCTTGCTCGACAATGCGGCCTGCATACATCACAGCCACACGATCTGCCAGTGATGCAACGACGGATAAATCATGTGTCACCCACACAAGCGCTGTGCCAGTCTCCCGCGCCAATTTCGGCACTTCCGATAAAATTTGGGCCTGGATGGTGACATCAAGCGCTGTTGTTGGTTCATCCGCCAGCAACAATGAAGGCTGATGAAGCAGTGCAATGGCGATTGCAACGCGTTGCCGCATGCCGCCCGAGAACTGATGTGGATAGGCCTGCAGCCTTTCATCCGGCGATGGAATGCCGACAGAGGCAAGCGCATCGCGCGCACGCGCAAGCGCAGCTTTATGCGATACGGTTTCGTGAGCCTGAACGGTTTCTATCATCTGTGTATCGATGCGCAAAACCGGATTGAGCGTCGACATCGGATCTTGAAAAATCATTGCCATGCGGCGGCCACGCAGTGCACGCATGGATTTTTCTGGCAAACCGACCAGTTCTTGTCCTTCGAATTTGATTGAACCGCGGGTAATGGTGCCGGGATGATCAATAAGCCCCATCACAGCCAGACTGGAGACAGATTTTCCTGAGCCGGATTCGCCGACAAGGCCCAGCACCTCACCGCGTG
This sequence comes from Beijerinckiaceae bacterium, assembly GCA_051646285.1. Classification (GTDB taxonomy): domain Bacteria; phylum Pseudomonadota; class Alphaproteobacteria; order Rhizobiales; family Beijerinckiaceae; genus Terrirubrum. Next base: position 1,549 of record JBOFCU010000199.1, on the reverse strand, counting down.
ATACCGTATAGCTCACACCATCAACGGCTCTTACCAGCCCGTCACGCGTGGCAAATGCTACCGCCAGATCTTTGACCTCGAGCACAATATCACTCATGACGCGCTCAATGCGACAAACGCGGGTTGAGCACATCACGCAGACGGTCACCCACAAGATTGATCGCGATGATGGCGATCACCAATGCTACGCCTGGAAATGTCGATATCCAGTATTTTCCTGACAGCAGATACTGGTACCCTTTGGCAATCAGCATTCCTAAAGAAGGCTCCGTGACCGGCACACCAACGCCAAGAAAAGACAATGTTGATTCCAGTGCAATGGCATGCGCCACCTGAACTGTCGCCACAACAATCAACGGCGGCAGGCAATTCGGCAAAAGATGGCGGAATACAATACGACGTTTTGGCAATGCCAGACTGCGCGCAGCCTCTATATATTCGCGACGCCGCTCAACCAGTGCTGAGCCACGCACAGTGCGGGCATAATAGGCCCATTGCACGATGACCAGCGCAATCACCACCTTGTCAACACCACGCCCGAAAACAGCCAATAGTACCAGTGCCACCAGAATGGCTGGAAACGACAACTGCAAATCAACAATGCGCATGGCAATCGCTTCAAATTTGCCGCCCGCATAGGCTGCAAGCACACCAACCGACGCGCCAATGAGACAGGCAAAAAAGACCGACGATGCGCCAACACTCAGCGAAATGCGTGTGCCGTAAATTATGCCTGACAAAAGATCACGGCCTTGTTCATCGGTGCCGAGCCAAGCTGTAAATCCAGCCGAAGTTTTTGATCCCGGCGGAAGCATGCCATCCATGATGTCGAGCTGGCTTAGATCATAAGGGTTTTGCGGTGAAATCCACGGTGCCAGAATTGCGATGAGAACAAGCATGAGCAGCAATGTCAGCCCGACAATGGCAGACGGGCTGGCAATAAAGGATGACCAGTGCCGCCGCCATAGGCTTTCGCCATGATCAATTGTTGATGCAGACCCGCTCATCCCTTGCTCTCCACCAGGCGAACCCGCGGGTCAATTGCCGCATAAATCACATCGACAATAAAATTGATCAGCACAAACAGCACGACCGTGAACATCAGATAGGCAACAACAACAGGACGATCGAGCCTGTTGATGGAGTCAATCAGCAATTTTCCCATGCCGGGATAGGCAAATACTGTTTCAGTAACCACCGCGAACGCGATCATCGAGCCAAATTCAAGCCCCAGCACAGTCACAACCGGGATCATCATATTTTTCAAAACATGCACAAGCACGATGCGGCTTTGTGAAAGCCCCTTGGCGCGGGCAAAACGGATATAATCCTGCGACACAACCTCCCGCGTGCCCGCCCGCGCAAGGCGCACAACAAGAGCAGCCTTGTAAAGCGACAACGTCAAGGCTGGCAAAAACAGGTGCCGTAACCCATCCCATGTCAGGAAAGAAACCGGTATGCCAAACAGGGAAACAGTCTCGCCGCGACCGCTGGCTGGAAACAGCTTTAGTTGAACAGCAAACAGCAGAATAAGCATCAAGCCGATCCA
>JBOFCU010000196.1:0-5404 GCA_051646285.1 Beijerinckiaceae bacterium | reverse complement strand
TTGATGTCGATCGAACTCATTCTGTTGTCCGTCAACATCAACTTCGTAGCGTTCTCGGCGCACCTGAATGACATTGTCGGCCAGATTTTTGCGCTGCTCATTCTCACGGTCGCCGCTGCGGAAGCAGCCATCGGACTTGCGATCCTCGTCGTGTTCTTCCGCAACCGCGGCACCATCGCGGTCGAAGACATCAACATGATGAAGGGCTGACCATGTATCACGCCATCGTCTTTCTTCCGCTGCTGGGCTTTCTGATTGCCGGAATATTTGGCCGCGTGCTTGGCGCGCGCCCCAGCGAACTGGTAACCACATCATTCCTGATGATATGTGCGCTGCTGTCATGGGTGGCATTTTTCTCGTTTGACGCTTCCGGGGGCATGCAGCGCATCCAGGTCATGCAGTGGATGCAGTCCGGCAATCTTGTTGTGGACTGGGCTTTCCGCATTGACCGGCTGACTTTGGTGATGCTTGTCGTCGTCAACACTGTGTCCGCGCTCGTGCATCTCTATTCCATTGGATACATGCACGAAGATCCATCGCGGCCTCGCTTCTTCGCCTATCTGTCGCTGTTTACATTTGCGATGCTGATGCTCGTCACATCAGACAATCTGGTGCAGATGTTTTTTGGCTGGGAAGGTGTCGGTCTGGCATCCTATCTGCTGATTGGTTTCTGGTATCAGAAACAGTCCGCCATCAATGCCGCCATGAAAGCCTTCATCGTCAACCGCGTCGGCGATTTCGGTTTTGCGCTTGGCATTTCCCTTGTGTTCGTGCTGTTTGGTTCTGTGTCGTTTGACGCCATTTTCCCGCGGGTGGGTGAATTGGCCACGGCCAATTTCAAGTTCATCGGCATTGAATGGAATGCGATCACGATCACCTGCCTGTTGCTGTTTATGGGCGCGATGGGCAAATCCGCGCAATTTCTGCTGCACACCTGGCTGCCGGATGCGATGGAAGGCCCGACGCCGGTATCGGCGCTCATTCACGCCGCCACCATGGTCACGGCTGGCGTCTTCATGGTTGCGCGCCTGTCGCCGATTTTTGAATGGTCGCCCACAGCCTTGTCTGTGGTGATCGTCGTGGGGGCGATCACGGCATTTTTTGCTGCCACCGTTGGTCTTGTGCAAAACGACATCAAGCGCGTGATCGCTTATTCAACGTGCTCGCAGCTCGGCTACATGTTTGTCGCGTTGGGCGTTGGAGCCTATTCTGCCGGTATATTCCATCTGTTCACACACGCATTTTTCAAGGCACTGCTGTTCCTTGGCGCAGGCTCGGTGATCCACGCCATGCACCATGAGCAGGACATGCGGAACATGGGCGGCTTGCGCAAACATATTCCCTTTACAGCCGCGATGATGACAATCGGCACGCTGGCCCTGACTGGATTTCCGCTGACGGCTGGATTTTTCTCGAAGGATGCGGTGATTGAAGCAGCTTTTGCATCCCATGCGCCCGGAGCCAGCATGGCATTTGTGCTGCTGGTGATGGCTGCATTGATGACCAGCTTTTATTCCTGGCGTCTGTACTTCATGACCTTTGAAGGCGCGCCGCGCTGGGGTGGGCATGGTGATGCTCATCACGATTCTCATGATCTCGCGCATCATGCTGACGATCACAAAAAACACGATGATCATGGCCATGGTCATGGCGACGGTCATGCGCATACACCGCATGAATCGCCAATGGTCATGCTGGTGCCATTGATTGTGCTGGCGCTCGGAGCCTTGTTTGCAGGCTTTGCGTTCAAGGAAGGATTTATTGGCCATAATTACGATGGATTTTGGAAGGGTGCGATTTTCACGGCCAAGGAAAATCATATTCTGCATGAAATGCATAATGTGCCATTCTGGGTGAAAGCCTCACCATTCGTCGCCATGCTGCTGGGCTTTGTGCTGGCCTACATTATGTATGTGCGCAGCCCCGAATTGCCCGGCAAACTCGCGGCCAGCCAGCCGCTTTTGTACCGCTTCTTGCTCAACAAATGGTATTTTGATGAGCTGTATGACTTCCTGTTTGTTCGCCCTGCGAAATGGCTTGGCCGCTTCCTGTGGAAGAAGGGTGATGGTGCTGTTATTGATGGTCTGGGGCCGGACGGCATTTCAGCGCGTGTGGTTGACGTGACCGACCGCGTCGTACGGTTGCAGACGGGCTATGTTTATCACTATGCCTTCGCGATGTTGCTCGGTGTCGCCGCGCTCGTCACCTGGTCGATTTTCGGAGGAGCGCACTGATGCCCGGCCTTCTTTCCGGACTGCTTCTGCTGCCGCTCGTCGGCGCAGGGTTGATCCTTGCCTTCCGTGACGACAATGAAGCCAATTTGAAGAATGTGCGTGCCATCGCTCTTTGGACGACCATCGCGACATTTTTGCTGTCTCTGGTCGCCTGGAACCGCTTCGACATCGCATCGTCCAATTTCCAGCTTGTCGAAGAATATGCGTGGATTTCCGAGACGATTAAATTCAAGCTCGGCGTCGATGGCTTCTCGATGCCGTTTATTCTGCTGACCACGTTTCTGATGCCGTTTTGCATCATTGCGTCATGGGAATCCGTTACCAAGCGTGTGCGCGAGTATATGGTGGCATTTCTCGTGCTCGAAACACTGATGATCGGCGTGTTTTCAGCGCTCGATCTGATCGCCTTCTATGTGTTTTTCGAAGCTGGCCTGATCCCGATGTTTCTCATCATCGGCATATGGGGTGGCAAGCGGCGCATTTATGCGTCGTTCAAATTCTTCCTGTATACGCTGCTCGGCTCGGTGCTGATGCTGCTGGCCATCATGGCGATGTATTGGAGTGCGGGCACGACAGATATTGTTGCACTGTTGCAGCATAAATTCCCGTCATCCATGCAGAAATGGCTATGGCTGGCCTTTTTTGCCTCCTTTGCGGTGAAAATGCCGATGTGGCCGGTGCACACATGGCTGCCGGATGCGCATGTCGAGGCACCAACAGCAGGCTCTGTCGTGCTGGCTGCCATTCTGTTGAAAATGGGCGGCTACGGCTTCATCCGCTTCTCGATTCCGATGTTCCCGGAAGCATCACAATATTTTGCTCCGCTCGTGTTCGCGATGTCGGTGATTGCCATCATCTACACTTCGCTGGTGGCGATGATGCAGGAGGATGTGAAAAAGCTGATTGCCTATTCATCCGTCGCGCATATGGGCTTTGTGACGATGGGGCTGTTTTCCCTGAATACGCAGGGCATTCAGGGTGCCATGTTCCAGATGATCTCGCATGGCTTTGTTTCCGGTGCGCTCTTTCTGTGCGTCGGTGTGGTATATGACCGGCTCCACACCCGCGAGATCGCAGCCTATGGCGGCCTTGTGCATCGCATGCCGCTCTACGCCATCATTTTCATGGTATTCACCATGGCAAATGTCGGCTTGCCGGGCACATCCGGGTTTGTTGGCGAATTTCTGACACTCGTCGGTGCGTTCCGGGCCAACACGTGGGTCGCGTTTTTCGCAACAATCGGCGTTGTGCTGTCCGCAGCTTATGCGCTTTGGCTCTACGCCCGCATGATTTTTGGCGAACTGGAAAAACCGTCGCTGATGAGCATGACGGATTTGACGCGCCGTGAAATGATCGTGCTCGTGCCGCTGGTGGTGCTGACGATTTATTATGGTGTGCGTCCAGGCCCGATCCTCGATGTATTCGCCGCCTCCACCGATCATCTGATCAAAGGCTATGAAGCCGCGCTGGGAGCCGCCAAGACCGCGTCTCTCAGTGTCCAGTGAGTTCTGCCATGACCGCGCTGCCAAATTTTGTCCCTGCCTTTCCTGAGCTGACGCTGGCCGTTGGCGCACTGGTCCTTGTGCTCATCGGCGCGATCAAGGGCGACAAGGGGCGGCGCCTTGTTGAAATGCTGGCGCTGGCCTTGCTTTTTGCCGCACTGCTGCTCGTGCTGCGCGGCGGCGGGGAAAAGACCGTCGTTTTTCAAGGCGCGTTTATCTCGGACGGCTTCGCGCGGTTCATGAAGGTTGCAACACTCATCGGCTCCATGGCTGCCCTGATGATGTCGTTTGACTGGATGGCACGCGAGGGCGTGCAGAAATTCGAATATGCCATTCTCATCGTGCTTTCGACGTTGGGCATGATGATGATGATTTCTGCGAATGATCTGATTGCCGTTTATCTTGGACTGGAATTGCAGTCGCTGGCGCTTTACGTCACAGCCGCCATTCATCGCGACAATGCGAAGGCCACAGAGGCGGGCCTGAAATATTTCGTTCTTGGCGCATTGTCGTCAGGCATGCTGCTGTACGGCGCTTCGCTCGTCTATGGCTTTTCCGGCACTGTTACCTTTCCGGGCATAGCTGCCGCTGTGAAGGGGCATACCAGCAATGGCGTGATTATTGGCCTCGTCTTCATCATCGCTGGCATGGCCTTCAAGATTTCGGCCGTGCCGTTCCATATGTGGACACCGGATGTTTATGAAGGCGCCCCAACGCCAGTCGCAGCTTTTTTCGCAGCAGCACCCAAAATGGCCGCGATGGCCATGCTTGTCCGTCTTGTCATTGGCGCATTCCCAAGCATGACGCCGCAATGGCAGCAGGTCATTACGTTCATTGCCATTGCCTCGATGGTGCTCGGCGCGTTCGCTGCAATTGGTCAGACCAATATCAAACGCCTGCTCGCCTATTCGTCCATCGCGAATATGGGATATGCGCTCGTTGGGCTCGCAGCGGGAACCGCAGAGGGTGTGCAGGGAGTTCTCACCTATATGGCGATTTATCTGCTCACCACGCTGGGTGCGTTTGCATGTGTGTTGATGATGCGCCGGGGCGGGCAGTCTGTGGAGCGGATCGAGGAATTGGCAGGGCTGTCGCGCACCAATCCGTGGATGGCGTTCGCCTTGTCGATGTTCATGTTTTCTCTGGCGGGCATTCCGCCACTCGCCGGCTTTTTCGCAAAATATTATGTCTTTGCTGCTGCCATGAAAGCCAACCTGTTTGCCCTGGCCGTCATCGGCGTCGTCACCAGCGTTGTTGGCGCCTATTATTATTTGCGCGTCGTCAAGATTATCTACTTTGATGAAGCACAACCTGCCTTCGATAATGGTGCAGCCGCCGTCAAGGTGGTGCTGGCTGTGTCAGCCCTGTTTGTCGTGCTGTTCACACTGGTTCCCGGACCTTTGGTGAGTGCGGCGGCGGCGGCGGCGAAATCCCTGTTCTGATGCTGGGTGCCCGCGCCACGGCGACGGGATTTCGCGCCGACCACTTCAGCACCATTGGCTCAACGATGGATGAAGCCATGGCGCGTGCACGCAGCGGTGAAAGAGGGCCGTTGTGGCTTGTTGCAGACGAGCAGACCAGGGGGCGCGGGCGGCTTGGCCGCACGTGGTTTTCGCGGCCGGGCAATCTCTACGCCACACTTCTGCTGACCGAGCCTTGCCCGATCCA
>JBOFCU010000148.1:0-1558 GCA_051646285.1 Beijerinckiaceae bacterium | reverse complement strand
CCATGATCTGCGCCTGGTCAACACCGGGTGCGGCGCTCATTGCAGCCAGCACGGGGCTGAATATCCACACCGCCGTCGGCGCTTATATCATTGCCGCACTGCTGATGATCGCCACGGCGCTGATCAAGCCGCTGGGTGCTTTGGTGGCGCGCATTCCCATGGCGATTGCCTCGGCGATGCTGGCGGGCGTCATCGTGCGCTTTGTCGTCGCCGTGTTCGATGAAATGAAGGCGGCTCCATTTCTTGTCGGCATTGCGCTGGCGGTTTTTTTGATTGTGCGGATTTTTAATGCCTTTGCAGCGGTCATCGCCGCACTCGCTGCCGGAATTTTAGCGGCCTTTTTCACTGGCGCGGCGCAATGGCCCGCCAATATAATTCTGGCGCCATCGCTGCCATTCATCACGCCGGAATTTAATCTGTCCGTGATGATCGGCCTTGGCGTGCCCCTCTATCTCGTGACGATGGCATCGCAGAATTTGCCGGGTTTCGCCGTGCTGCGTGCGGCGGGGTATGAACCGCCGGTGCAGCAGGCGCTGGGCATCACTGGATTTTTCTCTCTCATCACCGCCCCCTTTGGCGCGCACATGACAAACATGGCCGCCATTTCCGCCGCGATCTGCACCGGGCAAGATACGCACCCCGACAAGGGTGAGCGCTGGAAGGCGGGCATTTGGTACGGCCTGATGTGGTTTGCCATTGCTGCCTGTGCTGGGCCGTTATTGGCCCTGCTGAATGCCATGCCCAAGGGGCTGATCATTGCCGTTGCCGGGCTGGGACTGATCGGTTCTCTGGCTGGCGCGCTGGCCACGGCGATGCAGGAGAATGACCAGCGCTTTGCGGCAGTGATCACATTTGCCGTCGCGGCCTCCAGCCTGAGCCTGTTCAGCATTGGCGCAGCGTTCTGGAGTCTGGTGATTGGCCTTGGCGTGCTGGCGCTGGACAGGATAGGCACACTCATGAAAAACAAAAATTCATGAAGCGGTTTGCCAAGGTCATCCGCGCACAAAACAAACCATCCGCGCACCACAGAAGAGGCCCATGAGCAAAACGAAGAAGCCTGAAACGCCGCCCGCGCCGCAAATCTATCTTGTCACGCCGCGCATTGCCGATGCGCAGGCCTTTGCGCCGCTGTTGAGCAAAGTCGTGGCGCAAACGGCAGCGGCGGCGGTGCTGCTGCGCTTTGCCGAGACGGAGGAGCGCGCGCTGATCAACGCCGTGAAAATTCTGGCGCCTCTGGTGCAGGATCTGGGCGCGGCGGTGCTGGTGGAAAACAACCATCGCGTGGCCGCCCGCGGCGGCGCGGATGGCGTGCATGTCACCGAAGGCCCGGAGACTCTGGCCGAGGTCTTGGAGGCCATGAAGCCGGACCGCATTGTGGGTGTGGGGGAATTGCCCACCCGGCATCAGGCCATGGAAGCTGCCGAGCAGCCAATTGATTATGTGCTGTTCGGCGAAGAGGCTTTTGAGGAGGGGTCCGTAACTGAGCCTGCCCGTGCAGAGCGGGCGCAATGGTGGGCTGAGGTGTTCGAGATGCCGTGCGTGATCTGCGCGGCCAATG
>JBOFCU010000137.1:0-12940 GCA_051646285.1 Beijerinckiaceae bacterium | reverse complement strand
ACACCTGGTGCCGCACCAAAATTGCGCGGCGCACCGCCTGCAGGGCGCGGCCCACGATCAAATCGCTCACCTGTGCCGCCCGGACGCGGGCCACGGTCACCGCCCGGCCCACCCGGACGCGGGCCACGATCGCCGGTTGCTCCCGCAGGACGCGGACCACGATCAAACCTCTCACCTGCACCACCCGGTCCCGCAGGACGCGGGCCACGGTCACCAGCGGGGCCACCGGGGCGTGCACCACGGTCAAATCTCTCGCCACTGCGTTCGGGACGGTCCCCGGCAGGGCGTTCTCCCGCCGGACGGTCACCCGCAGGGCGTTCGGCCGGACGGGCCGTCTGCTCACTGGCGGGACGGGGACGGTTGAAGACGATCTGCTGCGGCCGGCGGCCACCAGTGCCGACGGAATAGCCTGCCGCTCCCGGTGCTGCCGGAGCACGCTCCTGCCTCACTTCCGATGCGGCGGGGGCGGGGGCGGCCGATGCTGGCGCAGCTTGCGCTGACCGCTGCTCCTCACCCAGACGCCGGCGCGCTTCATCAGCGGCACGGCGCTTGAGATCATCCTCACGGCGGTGGCGCTCATCTTCCTCGCGCTTGCGGGCTTCCGCCGCTTCGCGTTCGACGCGTTCCTGATCAGCACGCACAGCACGCGCGCTGGCATCGGCCTCAGCGCGCTTGCGCTCCTCTTCCTCGCGGCGGCGGGCGTCAGCGAGAACAGAAGCACGGGCTTCCATCTCCGTATCGCTCAACGGGCGCAGCACCAGACCTGACGGGCGCGATGGCGCGACAGGCGCGGGCTTGCGCGGCGCTTCAGCGGCGGGTGCCTTGGCAGCCGGGGCTTTCACGACGGGCGCGGCAACAGGGGCCGGCCTGGGCGCGGACACAGGAGCGGGCGTTGCGGCGGCCGTTTCCGGACCCGCAATGCGGCGCGTGACCTTCTTTTCCACAACCACGGCCTTGGTGCGCCCATGGCTGAAACTCTGCCGGACGACTCCCTGTTCGACAGGGCGCTTGATGGTGAGGGTCTTGGTCGGCGCAGACACATGCAACGTCTGGTCGCCGGGTTTCTTCGTATCGGTCATTCCGCTTGTGGTTCCTGCGCGGTTACTTCAATCCAGCCTTGTCCGGGCCGGCATTCATCAAATCCGGTGCTCCGGACTGTCGTTGTTGAAACTGTAAACCGTCATCCGCTTCTCCCCGGTAACGGAGGAGGGCATGACAACGGTCGAGACAGGCACGGGCGACAGACGCGGCGCTGAGCGCAGCGTGTATCACATGAGACCGGCCCAATGCCAAATCCATTTGCGGGAAAGTAAAGGGAGAAATGACCGCAATGCGCGAATTTCCATCGCGTGTTGCACGCATCACCACCTGATTGAGCTTGCGGCGACCGTCTTCGGCCGCTTCCACTGCATTCAAGATAGCGATGGCCTTGCCGGATTCAACCAGTCCCGCGACGGAATCGAACCCGGTGACGACCGCACCTGCCTTTTTGGCCATGGACAAGGCACCGAGTGCATCCTTCTCCAGCAACTGTCCGACAAGCGCCGGCAAGTCAGCAGAAACACTCAGCCCTTCTCCCAGCGCGCGGCCAAAGGCCTTGCGCTTGACCGCCAGAGCGACCGCATCGCGGCTGGCTGTCACCCAGCAGCCACGCCCCGGCAGTTTGCGCCGCAGATCCGGGACAACCGACCCATCCGGCCCGCGCACGAAGCGGATCATCTCCGCCGGGTCACGAATCTCCCGCGTCGCGATGCAGGTGCGTTCCAGGTCGATGTCTCCCGATTCCTGATCCAAGCTCATGCTCTTGCCGGTGATCCCTGCCCGTGTCCGGCCAAGCGCCAGCCTCAGGCGTCCTGCGCCGCATCGGCGGTTTCGGCTTCCGGCTCGTCTTCGATCCAGCCCATCACCTTCCGCGCGGTCATGATCATTGCTTCAGCATCCGCACGGCTGATGTCGAAACCATCGAGAATACCGGCATGACGGGTCACCTCGGATGGGCGCTCGCCCTTCTCGCCGGGCTTGCGTTCGGTCCAGCCCGCCAGTTCGTCGGTGGCGCAACCCGCCAGATCCTCGATCGACTTGATGTCATTTTCGCCAAAGCGGACCATCATGGCGGTGGTTACGCCCGCGATGGTGCGCAGCTCATCCTGCACGCCCATCTGCGTGCGCTTGGCATCCTGCTCGGCTTCCAGCGCCTGCAAATGGGCGTTGGCACGGTTCTGGATTTCCGCAGCCGTATCCTCGTCAAACCCGTCGATGTTGGTCAGATCCGCCGGATCGACATAGGCGATGTCCTCGAGCGAACGGAAGCCTTCCGACGCCAGAAGCTGCGCCACCGTTTCATCCACGTTGAGCGCGGTCATGAACAGGGTCGAACGCTCGACAAATTCCTTCTGGCGGCGCTCGGATTCTTCGGCCTCTGTGAGAATATCAATATCCCAGCCGGTAAGCTGGGAGGCCAGACGCACATTCTGGCCACGGCGGCCAATGGCCAGCGAGAGCTGCTCATCCGGCACCACAACCTCGATACGCTCGGAATCTTCATCGAGCACGACCTTGGCCACTTCCGCTGGCTGGAGCGCGTTGACGATGAAGGTCGCCACGTCCTGCGACCACGGGATGATGTCGATGCGCTCACCCTGCAACTCGCCAACGACGGCCTGCACACGGCTGCCGCGCATACCGACGCAGGCGCCGACCGGATCAATCGAGGAATCGTTGGAAATCACGGCAATCTTGGCGCGTGAACCGGGATCGCGGGCGACGGCCTTGATCTCGATGATGCCATCATAAATTTCCGGCACTTCCTGCGTGAACAGCTTGGCCATGAATTGCGGATGGGTGCGTGACAGGAAAATCTGCGGCCCGCGCTGCTCGCGGCGCACATCGAACACATAGGCGCGGATGCGGTCGCCCGGCTTGAATGTTTCACGCGGAATCAATTCATCGCGGCGCGAAATGCCCTCGCCACGGCCCAGATCGACGATGACATTGCCATATTCAACGCGCTTGACGACACCGTTGACGACTTCGCCAATGCGATTTTTATATTCCTGATACTGGCGCTCACGCTCGGCATCGCGCACCTTCTGCACAATCACCTGCTTGGCGGCCTGCGCGGCAATGCGGCCAAATTCAAACGGCGGCAGCTGCTCGGAAATCACGTCGCCGACCTGGGCAGCGGGATTTTTCAGGCGCGCATCCGCAAGCGAAATCTGCTTGGAAAAATCATCCAGTTCTTCCACCACGAGCAGATGGCGTGACAGGCGCAACTCGCCCGTCTTCTTGTTGATGTCAGCATGAATATCGGTCTCAGCACCATAACGCGAGCGGGCTGCCTTGGCGTAGGAATCTTCCATCGCCGCAATGACAATGTCGCGGTCAATCAATTTCTCGCGCGCCACAGCATCGGCAATCTGCAACAATTCGAGACGGTTTGCACTGACGGCCATGATATTTTCCTCAGGCTTTCTTGGGTTTGTGACTGGACACAGACTCACCACGCGGACCGGCATCCGCCGCGCCTGATTGTGCCGTGTTGGGGGGCTTTATTTTCGACTTTGCATTTTCACGCATCTGCTGCGGGCTGCGCTCCAGCAGAAATTCTGCCGTGTCGCCTTCCAGATCAGCGGCGGGGCCAGCGGTGCCGCTTTCGCCCTTCACTTTTCTGACGCCCGGTTTCTTGGCCTCACCCGGCACGCGGGCCTTGCTTTTGGCCTTCGGGTTGGGGCGTGTGCGGCCAAGGGCGGCGTCAATCAGCGCATCCGTCAAAATCAGATGCGCCTCGCTCATATCCCGCACATTCAGGCGCGCCACCGGCTCCTCGCCCTTGGGGGCATCATAGCGGATCAGGGCCTCATCCCCCTCGACACCCTCGATGAAACCACGCCATTTCTTGCGGCCGCCAACCGGCACCGCCATCTCGATCTTGGCTTCATGGCCGGCCCAGCGGGCAAAATCACTGATCCGCACCAGCGGGCGGTCAATGCCCGGCGAGGACATTTCCAGATTGTATTCACCCGAAATCGGATCTTCGACATCCAGCACCGGCGAGATGGCGCGGCTGACCGCCTCACATTCATCAATGCCGAAGGTGCCATCGGTCCGCTCGGCCATGATCTGCACGGTGCAGCCATTCTGCGCCGTGACCTTGACGCGCACGAGCCGGAAACCCAGCCCGGCAATCGGCGGCTCGACGATATGGGCGATGCGGGCCGCCACACCCGTCTCGGTGATCAGACGCGGCTCCGCCACAGCGGCAGCATCACCGGCGTTGCTGGCGGCCAGAGGGGTGGCAGAAGGGTCTTCGGTCTCGATCATCGGATCCCGGTCACATGGAGCGCTGACGCGCAGCGCGGTTGCGTCGAGCCGGGGCCAGGCCTCCGCCAGACGGCGGGCACCTGCCAATAAAAAAGAGCGGGTCCGGCGGGACCCACTCTCGTATTGTGACCTTACGATCACCCCAGAGTTGTTGGCGTTGCCTATACGCCCGAAACCGCTGCTTCGCAAGAGATTTGCCAAAGAGGCCGCCCGGCGGGCCATGCACGGCAGCTGCCTGACCATCTGGCGCTGTTATGGCACCCGCGCGGCGGCGCAGGCAGGCCTCAGCCCTGCAGCGCATCACCGGCGCGCAAGGTCGATGGCGACTGGCGCGTGGCCAGAATTTTATCCACGCGGCGGCCATCCATATCGATCACTTCAAAACGCCAATGCTGGATGGTGATTTTTTCACCCGCCACCGGAATTTTGCCAAAGGCGTTGATGAGCAATCCCGCCGCTGTCTGATAGCTGCGGGCGGCCGGCAAGGTGATGCCCGTCACATCGGCCATGTCATCCACCGGCATCCAGCCGGAAATCAGCAGCGAGCCGTCATCACGCGGCACCAGCGCCGCTTCGGGAATGCCATCGCTGCCGGAGAAGCCGCCTGTGATCGCCTGCAAAATATCAAACGGCGTCACAACGCCGAGAAAATGGCCGTATTCATCATGCACAAGGCCCATATGCACGGTGGATTTTTTCAGCATATCCACCGCATCCAGCGCATCCACCGTTTCGGGGATCACAGGGGCGGCCCGCACCAGATTTTTCAGGTCCAGCACACTGTGCCCTGCCGGTTCAAAGGCCCGGCTCTCATGCGCAACCTTATGGCTTTTTTCGCCATCGGCGCCATCGCGATGGGCCACATGCGTTGCAATATCCTTCACCCAGATCACGCCGATCACCTCATCAGCCTTGCCTTCATGGGCGGGAAAACTGGAATGGGTGCTGGCGCGGATGATGGCGAGATTTTTTTCCAGCGGATCGGATAAATCGATCACATCCAGTTCGATGCGTGGCGTCATCACGCTGGAAACGGGCCTGTCGCCCAGCCGCATGACACTGGAAATCATCTGCCGTTCGCCCGGTTCCAGCACACCGGCACTTTCCGCCTCGGCCACAACGGTGCGAATTTCTTCTTCCGTCACGCGCCGGTCACTGTCGGCATCGCCGCCGATCATTTTCAGCACGGTCTTGCCGGACTTATCGAGCACCCACACAACCGGATAGGAAATGCGTGACAGCCATGTCATCGCCGGGGCCATGAAACAGGCGATGCGCTCAGGATTTTTCAGCGCAAGCTGCTTGGGCACCAGCTCGCCAAAAATCAGCGACATGTAGGTGATGCCGGTGACAACCAGGCCGACACCGAAGAACGAGGCCCAGAAAGCCGGCAGCCCCTGCAACAGAAACCAGTTGCTCAGCCTGTCCCCCAGCGTCGCACCGGAAAATGCGCCGGCGAGAATACCGACAAGCGTGATACCGATCTGAACCGTGGAGAGAAACCGGCCCGGATCAGAGGACAGCGCCAGCGCACGGCGCGCCCCGCTCACACCGCGATCAGCCATCGCCTTCAGCCGCGCCGGGCGCGAGGACACCATGGCCAGTTCGGACATGGATAAAACGCCATTCACCAGCGTGAGAAGAAGAACCAGAGCCAATTCAAGCGATAACATGATGCAAATCTAGCACAGACGCCGCCCCATTGTAGAGGCAGAGACGTGCGATCTCCCCGTCGATAAAACCTGGCTGTTTCAGGCCAGAAATGGATTGGTGCGGCGCTCTTGCCCAATGGTGGAGGGTGAGCCGTGGCCGGGCAGGATGGTCACATCATCGCCCAGCGTGAACAGCTTCGCCTTGATGCCGCTGATGAGCTGATCGTGATTGCCATAGGGAAAATCCGTGCGGCCGATCGAGCCCTGAAACAGCGTGTCGCCCACCAGCGCGAAATGCGAAGGCTGGTGGACGTAAACCAGAGAGCCGGGGGAATGGCCGGGGACGTGGAAAATGTCGAACACCACCGCACCGACGCTGACCGTCTCGCCCTCATCGAGCCAACGGTCGGGTGTGACGCTGCGCGCGCCGTCCATGCCGAACATCTTGCCCTGGGCTGGCAGGTTATCGATGAGAAATTTATCGGCCAGATGCGGCCCTTCCACCGGAATCCCAAGCTTTTCCGCCAGATCCGCCGCACCCGCCGCGTGATCGATATGGCCATGGGTGAGAATGATCTTTTCGGCCACCGCCCCGGTCTCCTTCAGCGCCGCTATGAGGCGGTCGCCATCGCCGCCGGGATCGATGATCGCGGCCTTGTTGGTGGCTGTGCAGACAACGATGGAGGCGTTCTGCTGGAACGGTGTGACCGGCACAATGGTGACGGACAGGGCCGGCTTGGAGGGCGTACCGCTCTGGCCGGCGGGATTTTGATGGGCTTGTGTCATAAGGCTTGAATGGTGATTTCAGGCCAGAACGTCAACCGCAGGGCACGCTTTTGCCCAGCCCTTCGGTTGCCACCCAAGCTGTATGGCCCGGTTCACAGCACAGCACCGGGATTGAGAATGCCGTTAGGATCAAGCGTAGCCTTCATCGCCCGCATGACCTCCAGAGCCACCGGATCCTTGACCCGGCGCAGCCAATCCTTCTTCAGGCGGCCAATGCCGTGCTCCGCCGAAATGGACCCGCCCAGCGCGATTACCACACCATGCACAGCCTCCATCAGCTCCGGCCAGCGGGCCTTGAAATCCGCATCACGCATCGCTTCCGGGCGGGAGATATTGTAATGTATGTTGCCGTCTCCGAGATGGCCGAAGGCCACCACGCGGCAGGCCGGCACAAGGGCCGCCACCGCCTGATCGGCCTCGCGCAAAAATTGCGGCACACGCAGCACCGGCACGGCAATGTCATGCTTGATCGACGCACCTTCCGGCACCTGCGACGATGTCATCGACTCGCGCAATTTCCAGAACGCCTGACGCTGATCGAGCGACAGCGCCATCGCGCCGTCCGATACCAGATTGCGCTCCATGGCATCGGTCAAAATGGCTTCCGCCAATTCCTCCAGCCCCTCACTGCGCTGGGATGACAATTCCATCAGCACATACCAGCGGTGCGGCGTTGGCAGCGGGTCGCGCGTTTGCGGCGTATGCTTCAACACAAAATCAATGCCGATGCGGGGAATCAGTTCAAAGCTCGTGACCATGCCGCTGCCGGCATAATCACGCGCCAGATTGAGCAGGGCCAGCGCATCATCCGGTGAAGCAACCCCCAGAAACGCGGTGACCTGCGCCCTGGGGCGCGACAACAGTTTCAGCGTTGCTGCGGTGATGATGCCCAGCGTGCCCTCGGCCCCGATGAACATGTTTTTCAAATCATAGCCGGTGTTGTCCTTGCGCAGCGATGACAGGCCATTCCAGACACGGCCATCGGCCAGAACAACCTCCAGCCCAAGCGTCAGATCACGCATGTTGCCGTAGGCCAGCACGGCGACGCCGCCGGCATTGGTGGAGAGATTGCCGCCGATCGTGCATGTGCCTTCCGCGCCAAGCGACAGGGGAAAAAGCCGGTCCGCCTTCTGCGCAATGTCCTGCGCGGCCAGCAATGTCACCCCCGCCTCAAGTGTCATCGCATTGCTGGATGCATCCACAGCGCGCACCCCATTCATGCGGGTGAGGTTGATGACAATATCCTGCCCGTCATTCATGGGAATTTGACCGCCCACCATGCCGGTGTTGCCACCTTGCGGCACAACAGCAATGCGATGGGCGTTGGCATAGGCCAGAAGCGCCGATACCTCCTGCGTTGTGCCGGGACGGATGATCGCCTGCGCGCGGCCGTGATAAATATCACGCCATTCCCGCAGAAACGGTTTCATCTCATTGTCATCAACGATCACATGCCGCACACCAACAATTTTTGCGATGGCGTTCAGGTGATCAATGGCATTGTCGGGGTTCAAGGGCATGGGCTGATTGTTTGCATCAGCGATGATATTGGCAAGGGCTTTTATCGGGAAAAAACAGCCACCAGCTCCACATGTGCTGCATGGCGGAACTGATCCACCGGCATCACGCGCTGAAGGGCCCAGCCGCCGTCGCACACAATGCGCGCATCACGGGCAAAGGTCGCGGCGTTGCAGGAGACACCGATAATGGTTTTGACTTTTTTCGTCAGCGCCAGATTTCTGGCCAGCGCCTCAGCGCCATTGCGCGGCGGATCAAACACCACCGCCTCATACTGATCCAACTCATTGACCAAGAGGGGGCGGCGATAAAGATCACGCACCTCACCGGTCACCGGTTTCAGGCCTTGCGTGTTGCGCACGGCTTTTTCCAAAGCAGCAATTGAACCCTTGTCAAATTCAACGGCATGCACGCGCGCCTGCCGCGCGATCCGCAAGGCAAACGGCCCGCACCCGCTGAATAAATCCGCCACGGATTTCGATTTCCCCAGCGCGGCAGTGATCATATCAGAAATAACAGACTCGGCCTGCGCTGTGGCCTGCAAAAAACTGCCGGCCGGAATTTCCACGAGCGCGTCGCCCATCGCCACCAGAGGCGGACGCCGCGCCGCCAGCAATTCGCCATGCAAGGCCAGACGCGCCAGATTTTTGGCATTGGCATAATCCGCCAATTTTTGCCGCAACGGCTGGTTGATCTCGCCAACACCGCGCACATCAATATCCAGCCCCTCGCGCGTCGCGGTGATCTGCACATCCATCGGCTTGCGCCGCGCCGCCAGAATAAAACCAATATCGGCGGCCAGTTGCGGCGCATCCTGCAAGGCCGGAACCAGCAGCGGGCAATGATCAATCGCGACAAGCGCATGGCTGCGTGCCGCCATAAACCCCGCCTCGATGCCGGTGGCGGTTTGCCGCACATGCAGGGTCACGCGGCGGCGGCCTTCACCATGGGCATCCACACATGGCAGGACATCAGTGTTAAGGCCGCGTTGCGCCAGCGCATCAATCACCAGCGCGCGTTTCCAGTGCAATTCGAAATGGCGGCTTGCATGCTGCAGGGCGCAGCCGCCGCACCGGGTGAAATGCTTGCAGAACGGTGCTGCACGATCCGGTGACGGCGTGATAATCTCCAGCGGCACAGGCCGCACGTCGGCTTGATTGATACGCACACGTTCCCCAGGCAGCGTGTAGGGAATAAACATATCAGCGCCATCCTGATGCGCCACGCCATCACCGCGATGGCCCAGATGATCAATGGTGAAGATACCGGTCATGAAAATTTATGTGCGCGCCGCATGAACAAGAAATTCGCGGTTGCCGTCACCGCCAGCAACCGGACTATCGCATTGGCCGCGCACTGACCAGCCATGCGCATCAAGGCAGGCGATGACACCGGCCACCGCGGCCTGCTGTGCGGCCTCATCGGTGACAATGCCATTCTTGCCGAGATTGCCGCGCCCTACCTCAAATTGCGGTTTCACCAGCGTCACAAGCGCGCCATCCTGCGTGGCAAAGGCCGCCAAGGCGGGGATTACCAGACGCAGCGAAATAAAACTCACATCCACAACGATTAGCTGGAATGGTGCCTGCGTTTCGCCAGCGGATAATTTGCGCACATCCGTTTCTTCCCGCAAGGCGATCCGCGGATCGCTGCGCAACCGGGCATGAAACTGATCGCGTCCGGTATCCACGGCTGTGACATGCGCCGCGCCGTGGGCCAGCAGCACATCGCTGAAACCGCCCGTGGACGAGCCGACATCAAGGCATTTTTCATTGTGCGGATTGATCTGGAATACTTCAAGCGCGTGGGCGAGCTTGAGGCCGCCGCGTGACACCCAGGGGTGAGGGGCCTGGGCTTCAACCTGCGCATCAGCGGCAATTGTTGCCGATGATTTCCTGATTGTTTCGCCATTGACACGCACAAGGCCGGACGCAATCGCGGCCTGCGCGCGCGCCCGGCTTTCAAAAAGCCCGCGGGCCACCAGCGCCACATCAGCGCGCGCCGCATCAGCCCGTGCCTTGATCATTCCGGCAACGGGATAAATTCGGATTCGCCCGGCACGCTGTCAAACCGGCCCTGCCGCCAATCCGCCTTGGCCTGATCAATGCGCTCCTTGCGCGAGGAGACGAAATTCCACCAGATATGGCGCGGGCCATCCATCGGTTCACCGCCCAGCAGCATCAGCCGTGACTGTGACAGGGCGAGAATGGAAATGCGGTCACCCGGCTTGAAAATCAGCAGACGGCCGTCCCCAAATGTATCACCGGCAATATCAATTTCGCCGGACACAATATAAATGGCACGCTCGTCATAACTGTCATCGAGCGGCAGCACGGCACCCGGCGCGAGCACCGCCTCGGCATAAAATGAATCATGCGGGAACGGCGCAGGTGCAGTCTGCCCATAGAGCGCGCCCATGATAAGGCGGACACGCTTGCCCTCGCCATCCATCACCGGCAAATCGCCGCGCGCGATATGCACAAAGCCCGGATCATTTTCCTCATGGCTTCTTGGCAGCGCCATCCAGCTTTGAATGCCATGAAGATTTTTCAATTGCGCGCGATGTTCGTCGCCCGTGCGTTCGGAATGAACGATGCCGCGCCCCGCCGTCATCAGGTTAACATCGCCCGGCTGGATTGGCTGCACGATGCCAAGGGAATCCCGGTGCATGATCTCGCCATCAAACAGATAGGTGACTGTTGATAATCCGATATGGGGATGCGGGCGCACATCAATGCCGCTGCCCGCGCGAAATTCCGCCGGGCCCATCTGATCAAAGAAAATAAATGGGCCGACCATTTGCCGGCGGGCCGCCGGCAGGGCGCGTCGCACGGAAAATCCGCCCAGATCGCGCGCACGGGGAATAATCACCTGTTCAATGGCATCGCAGGCAAAGCTGTCGCCGGGGTTGGGATCGTCAGCGGGATGAAACGACATGGCAAGCTCCTCCGTTCCTAAACTCACCTCATTCCATAGGTTTCAGCGGTCAGGGTCGAGCGGCTCGGTGCCGGTGGGCGTGCCATCGCGGGCCAATGTAATTTTCTCGATGCGGGCTTCCGCATCGCGCAATTGCCTTTCGCAGTGTTTTTTAAGAGCTTCGCCGCGCTCATATATGGCGATGGATTCCTCCAGCGGAACCTCACCGCGCTCCAGTTTGCCGACGATGGCCTCAAGTTCTTTCAGGGCCGTTTCAAACGGCATTTTTTCAATCGGATTTTTATCGGCAGCCATATCAACCCTCATTTATTGTGTTGGCCAGCGGCGGATGCCACCCACTTGCGCGCGGTGGCGCAGGAAATGATCAGCGAGCACACAGGCCACCATCGCTTCACCCACCGGCACGGCGCGAATACCGACACACGGATCATGGCGGCCCTTGGTCATTATATCCGCAGCCTCGCCACTGCGCGTCACGGTCTGGCGCGTTTGCAGGATCGACGATGTCGGCTTCACGGCAAAGCGGGCCACGACCGGCTGGCCGGTGGAAATGCCGCCGAGAATACCACCGGCATGGTTGGATGAAAAATGTGGTGCGCCGTCATTGGACGGGAACATCTCATCGGCATTTTCCTCGCCGGTGAGCGCGGCTGAGTCAAAGCCAGCGCCAATTTCCACACCCTTCACGGCGTTGATGGACATCAGCGCCATGGCCAAATCGGAATCGAGCTTGCCATAGACCGGCGCGCCCAGACCTGCGGGCACGCCCTCAGCCACAATTTCGATCACCGCGCCAATGGAAGACCCATTTTTGCGGATGCCATCGAGATAACCTTCGAAAAATTTCGCCGCCTCAGGATCAGGGCAGAAGAATGGATTGTCCCGCACCTCGTCCCAATCCCAATTCTCGCGGTTGATTTTATGCGGGCCCATCTGCACCAGCGCGCCGCGCACGGTCACACCGGGAATGATCTTGCGCGCGATGGCCCCTGCGGCCACACGCGCAGCCGTTTCGCGCGCCGAGGAGCGGCCGCCGCCGCGATAATCGCGGATGCCGTATTTCATGTCATAGGTAAAATCGGCATGGCCGGGGCGGTATTTCGGCGCAATATCGGAATAATCCTTCGAGCGCTGATCGACATTCTCGATCATCAGGGCAATCGGCGTGCCTGTGGTCACCTGCCCGTGACCTTGCCCGTCATCGAACACGCCGGAAAGAATTTTCACCTCATCGGGTTCGCGGCGCTGGGTGGTGAAGCGGGACTGGCCGGGCTTGCGGCGGTCCAGATCGGCCTGAATATCCGCTGCTGTCAGCGGGATGAGCGGCGGGCAGCCATCGACAATGCAGCCGAGGGCCGGACCATGGCTTTCGCCAAAGGTGGTGACGCGGAAGAGATGGCCAAAACTGTTGTGCGACATGAAAGCGAAGCTCGAATGCAAGGCGGGCCGGAGGGCTGCTACGCTGTAGCGGTCTGCGGCGGGCGGGTCAAAAACGCCAGGGTCCGGGCCGATTATTTTCATTACAGCGGCGTTTCACGCCCGCACACTCCGCATTTTGCACCCGGTCACCGCCATCCCGTCTTTCAAGGTGCGCCAGCGCACTTCGGCCTGCGCCGGTGTGCGGCATGGTCCTCTCACGCCGGACGCAATGAGGCATCCCCGGCCCCAAGGGACAACGACCATGAACCGCTTTTTCAAGACCGCCACCTTCGCCGCCGCCACCCTGA
>JBOFCU010000117.1:0-10986 GCA_051646285.1 Beijerinckiaceae bacterium | reverse complement strand
GTTCTGTTTGTGATTTATCCAGTCTTTTATGCGTTCTGGCTGGCGCATGAACCCAAAAGCTATGTTGAGCTGTTCAACGATCCGATTTTTGCACGCACCGTTGTCAACACGCTGATTTTTCTTTTTGTTGCCATCAATATCAAGATGCTTGTTGCGCTCGGCCTCTCCGGTTTCTTTCTCAACGACCGGAAATGGATTCGCTGGCTGATGGTGCTTTTCATCCTGCCATGGGCTGTGCCGTCGATCCCGACGATTTTATCGGTGCGATTTATGCTCAACCCTGAGTGGGGCATGATCAACCAGACCATTTTCAAGCTCACCTATGAGGATGGCCCCAACTGGCTCAACAATCCGCAGCTCGCACTGTTTTTATCAGTGCTGATGCATATCTGGAAATCACTGCCGTTCTGGACGCTGATTTTGCTGTCGGGCCGGCTGGCTATTTCCAGCGATTTATACGAAGCCGCTGCCGTCGATGGTGCGAATGGCATGCAAAAATTCCGCTTCATCACATGGCCGTCGCTTTCCAAGCTCTACATCACTTGCGCGCTGCTTTCGACGATCTGGTCGTTGGGTGACTTCAACTCGGTCTATCTGCTCACCGGCGGCAATCCGGCCGATTTAACACATGTGCTGGCAACGCTTGGCATCCGTTATCTGCGCCACGACAAGGTCGATCTGGCCATGGCGACAATTGTCAGCGCGCTGCCGCTGATTCTGCCGCTGGTGTATTTCATGATGAAAAGGCTGTCGAAATGAGCACTCCAACAGCCGCCGGCGAAAAAACATCCATCGCGACGGAAGCAAAGCTCCTCCTGATCGGCATTCCCGTGCTGATCTGGACACTGCTGCCGATTTACCATCTCATGCTGTTTGCCTTCTCATCAAAGGAATCGGCTTTTTCCGGCAATCTCTGGCCGACCAACCCGACACTGCGCAATTTTGAAATTGTGCTGGGGCAGAAGCATTACTACCTCACCCATTTCTGGCAGCAGCTTTTCAACTCTGCGTTCATTGCGCTGATGACCGGCGTGCTAACGCTGTTTGTCGCCACCTGTGCCGCCTTCGCCATCAGCCGCCTGAAAGTCAAAGGCGGGCGCATCGTGATGAACATGGCATTGTTCACCTATTTTATCCCGGCGGCCTTTCTTGCCGTTCCCATGTATCGCACCATGAGCTTCTACGGCCTGCTCAACAGTCAATGGTCGCTCATTCTCGCGATGATGACCATTGCATCACCCTATGCGATCTGGGTACTGAAACAGGCAGCGGATAAATTGCCGGTCGAACTGGATGAAGCGGCAATTGTGGATGGGGCCACACCACTTCAGCTTTTCCGTCTCGTCTTCCTGCCGCTGATGGTGCCCTCTCTCGTTGCCATCGGCGCATACGCCATTCTGCTGGCCTGGAATGAATATCTCTATGCGTTTCTTCTTCTGTCAAAGGACACGCAGATTCCATTGCCCGTCGCCCTTGGTAATTTCTTGCAGGCTGACGATTCTCCATGGGAATTGCTGATGACGGCAGGCCTGATCTACGCCATTCCGCCGGCTGCCATTTATTATGTGTTCAAGAAATATATGGTCGGCGGATTAACCGCCGGTGCGGTGAAGAGCTGACAAAAAAGCCCGCCATTGGCGGGCTTTTTCATGAGAGCTGTGCCATTATTCCACACCGAGCTTTTTCTGCAAATTGGTTGACGATGTGGTGTATTGAAACACCAGCCGCTTGTCAGGAAACACATAGCGGTGCGCCTTCTGTGCTGCCAGCGCGACCTCATGAAAGCCGGACAGGATGAGCTTCAGTTTGCCCGGATAGGTGTTGATGTCGCCCACGGCAAAAATGCCCGGCGTCGATGTCTCGAATGTTTCGGTGCCAACCGGCACGAGATTTTGCGCCAGATTGAGGCCCCAATTGGCAATGGGTCCCAGCTTCATCGTCAACCCGAAGAATGGCAGCATCACATCGCAGGGAATTTCATAAACGGCATTGTCACTGCCTTTGCAGACCGCTGCTTCCAGCTTTGGTGGCGTGCCTTTCAGTTCTGTCACCTGGCCGATGCGCAAATCCATTTTTCCGTCAGCCACCAGCTTGCGCATTTGCTCAACGGAATGGGGTGCAGCACGAAAATCATCGCGGCGGTGCATCAGCGTCACCCGGCTGGTGATGGGCTGCAAATTCAAGGTCCAGTCCAGTGCCGAATCCCCGCCACCGACAATCAGCACCGATTTGCCGCGAAACTGCTCCATCTTGCGCACCGCATAAAAAACGCCTTCGCCTTCGTAGGCTTCGATGTTCGGGATCGGTGGTTTCTTGGGCAGGAATGAGCCGCCGCCCGCGGCAATCAGAATAACCTTGGTTTCAAATACGGTGCCGGCATCAGTCGTGACCCGGAATTTCGGCGCATTCGCAGTGCCGAGCGCATCAACCGCCTCGACCATTTCGCCCAAATGGAAAACCGGATGGAACGGCTTGATCTGCTCCATCAGATTGTCCACCAGCCCTTGCCCCGAAATTGTGGGGAAACCGGGAATGTCATAAATCGGCTTTTCCGGGTAAAGCTCGGCGCATTGGCCGCCCGGCTTGTCCAGAATGTCGATGAGGTGGCACTTGATATCGAGCAGGCCAAGCTCGAACACGGCAAACAGGCCGACCGGCCCCGCGCCGATGATCAGCGCATCAGTTTCAATCGCGGCGGCATGGCTCATGGATCGGACCTGCATAGGGTTGGAAATGCGGTCCCGGTCATGGGTCGCAGGCGCTTGGCTGTCAACCGCAACCGCTGCCGCGCAGGCGCGCGGCGGCTCTGCCGCACGCGCATTGGCAGTACGCGCCAAAACTGCCACCATTTGCCCGCTGGTTTCGGCACCCTTGGCCACCAGGCACACACCAGAATCACGCACGCCAGACTACGGCTGACAAAAACCATCCATTGAGCAGGGCAAAGCATGACGCGCGCACAGGCCATTGCGGCGATTGAAAACGAATTTGATTCCGGCGCCTTCCGCACCGTGCTGGCGCGCCGCATCGCCATCCCCACCGAAAGCCAGAACGAGGCGCGCGGCGCTGATCTCAGGCGCTATCTCGACGATGAAATGGTCCCGGCGCTGACAGCGCTGGGATTTTCCTGCCGTATTCTGACCCATCCCAAAGCACGCGGCCCGTTTCTGTATGCGGAACGGATTGAAGACGCGGCGCGCCCCACCATTCTTGGATATGGCCATGGCGACGTTATTCGCGGCCTCGATGATGGCTGGATGGATGGCACATCACCATGGGCGCTGACTGAAAAAGGAGAGCGCTGGTATGGCCGTGGCGTGGTCGATAACAAGGGCCAGCACGCGATCAACATCGCAGCGCAGGCCGCCGTGATCCGGACGCGCGGCAACCTTGGCTTCAATGCAAAATGGCTGATTGAAATGGGCGAGGAAATGGGTTCGCCCGGCCTGAAAGACCTCTGCCGCGAAAATCCCGATTTATTCAAGGCCGATGTGCTGATTGCATCCGATGGGCCGAGGCTGTCCGCCGCCCGGCCAATTGTTTTTCTCGGTGCGCGCGGCGCATTGTCACTTGATCTGACGGTTGAGGCGCGCACAGGCGGGCACCATTCCGGCAACTGGGGTGGCCTGCTGTCAAATCCTGGCATCATTCTGGCCCATGCCTTGACAAAAATTGTCGACGCGCATGGAAAAATTCTCATTCCTGAACTGGTGCCGGCCGGTATTCCGGCCTCGGTGCGCAAGGCGCTGGCCGACTGCACCATTGATGGCGGGCCTGACGGGCCAAAAATTGAAGACTGGTGGGGTGAACCGGGATTGACCAGTGCCGAAAAAGTATTCGGCTGGTGCAATTTTGAAGTGCTGGCCTTCGAGTGCGGCACGCCGGCAACGCCCGTCAATGCCATTCCGCCCCGCGCCTGGGCGCGCTGCCAGCTCAGATTTGTTGTCGGCGTTGATGCCGATAAAGTTGTGCCTGCCATTCAGCAGAAACTGGATGCCGCCGGACTGTCGCAGGTAAGAGCCACGCTGGCCCGCGATGAAGTATTTGGCGCAACACGGCTTGACCCGGATGATGACTGGGTGCGCTGGGCGGTCGCTTCGATTGCCAGAACCACGGGTAAAAATCCTGCCGTGGTTCCCAACCTCGGAGGTGCTCTGCCCAATGATATTTTTGCTGATGATCTGAAATTGAAAACAATTTGGGTGCCGCATTCTTATCCGGGCTGTTCCCAGCACGCACCCAACGAGCATGTGCCGGTGGCGCTTGTGCGCGAGGCTCTGCAACTCATGACAGGATTATACTGGGATTTGGGTGAAGCCGATATTCCGCGCTGGTCGTGAAACTCAGCGCGCGAATTTCGCCTTGATGTCATTCCACGCGCCACGGAATGGCTGAAATTGAAACCGCACAACATGTTTGCCGGCTGGCACATAAACCGCGCGAAACAGCACATTCGCTTGTCGCACAGGCATCTCTGCGCCATCCACTGTGGCAAACCACCACGGCATAAACGGATCATTCAATACAACAAATCCGCCATCAGGTGACTGTGCCTCAATGGCAATAGCGGTGTTGCGGTAATCAAGAATACGCACCGTGCCGGCACCGCGTTGTGCTGGGCCAAAATCCTCCGTCAGGCGCTCCAGCAGCACAGTGGTGCGCGGATCAAACTGCGGCCATGCACCTGTGGTCAGAAGCAATTCGAAAGATACCGGCCGCACCTGATGGGCAAACAATACACGCGGCAGCGCATCAGGATTCTCATAAACGAATCCATCCACCGTGCGCGCCAGCGGCTCCCAGCTTCCCCGCGCAATCGACGGATCAATCGCCTCAATCGGCACGCCGCTGGCGATGTAACGCAGACCGAGCATGTTGGCCAAGGGGGAGCGATAAGAGCGCATCAGCGGCGCAAATTTGCGCTGATCCGCCAATGCCACATGATCCTGCGCCCCGGTTGCGCGCGAATAGATGCCGAGCCGCAACGGATTATAGCCAAGCGTATTTTCAAGGCCATGCACAAGACTGGCGTTGGGCCAGTGAAAACCGAGTGCCGCCAATTCAACACGGTCGCGCACATCGCCAGCGCGCGGCTCACGCAATTTTTGCTTCAGCAACGCAATGGTTTCATTTTTCGAATCAGGCCGCAGCACATCATAGGTCTGCGGCGGCAAGGCGCTCGCACCATTCGGCCCATTGTTGAAGGCAAGATCAGCGGTCGTCACCGCGATCAGGGCAAAAGCCGCAATTTTCGACTGTTCAGAGCCAAAGCGGTGCCAGACGAAAATAAGCACCGCAAGACCGGTGATAAAAGAACCTGCCGCCCACAACAGCGGCACGGGGACCAGCGCCATTCGGTCAATCCGCAGGCCAAGCGCAACAGCGCCGGCAAAGGGCAGCACAAGCAATGCGAGTTCGACCCAGCGTTGCCAGCCGTTCCGGCGCGGCTGCAATCCCATGAACAGACGATGGACCAGCCACCCCGCACATATGCTGACAAAAAATCCGATGATAAAGGTCGCATCGGCAGGGCGTCGGTAGAATGACACGCCCGGCATGGCTTCATAAATCAGCCGGAAAAATGGCGTGTACCACCCCAGTGCAAACAGCAGGGCGAAAAAAGCACCAAGCGAAAAAAACCGGATATCCCGCTGCCAGAGCGAGCCGCGCACAATGCCTGCGGTCAGCAGCAACACAATCGGCACAGCACCAAAATACATCACACCCATATTCTGCGCGATATAAAGCCCGGTATCATTCCAGGCAAAGCTGGGCGGGCCCCAATAATCCTCCATGCGGTAGGCCGCACCAAACAGGTGCGGAATAAATGTCGTGACCAGCAGGGCTGGATGCAATGACCCCCGCCCGGCACCGATAAAATCAATTTCCGGCCTGTTGGATTGCCCGGCCAGAAGCCATGTCAAAATAATGGGCGGCGTCACAACAATAATGCCGACGACCGTTCCGGCGACCAAAGGCTTGAGGCTGGCCAGCCATACCGCACGCCGATCCGCTGCGCTCAGCCAATGCACAATCGTCCAGGCCAGCAGAATATAAACGCCAAGCAGGGCAACCTGATCGCGCCCCAGAACCATGAGCCCCGCGGTCAGCCCCGCCAACGCACCATAAATCATTGATGAGCGTTCAAGCGCCCGCGTCACAAACAGGAATGCCACAGGCAGCATGCCCAAACTTAAAATCTGGCCCACATGCTGAATGCGCCAGGCCGACGAGCCGCCAAACGAAAACACCAGTGCCGCGATGACCGCGCCGGCCCAATGCCAGCGGCGGTCGCGAAAAAAACTGATGATGGCAAAGCCGCCGGCAAGCAGTGCAGCAAATGTTGCGGCATCGGTCGCGCGCAGGCTGGGCGCACTGTTGAGCAGGGCCAGCAAAAAAAAGGGTGGCGAAAAAATCAGCGATTGCGGATCGGCAATTTGCGGCGAACCGGAAAAGACATGGGGCGTCCAGAATGGTGATTCACCAGCAGCCAGTGACTTGGCCAGAAATTGTAGCTGCGGCTGAAAATGCGCCTTCGCGTCCCATGGTATGGTCACGTGGCCCGAAAGCCACGGCGCACAGCACACAAGCCAGCACGCAAAAAACAAAAGCGCCACCGGCCAATAGGACCAGATGGCGCTGTCTTTGTTCGCTTCAGATATCATACCCGCACCGCTGATGCGGACAATCAGTCTTTCACCTGGGCGCGTGCCGCCAGCGCCTCAAAATCAATGATATGCCCGGCGCGGTCCCGCTTGGAGGCAAGGTAACGCACGTTTTCTGCCGTGGGGCGGCCCAGCACGCGCTCGTCGGATACAACATCCAGCCCGGCCCGGCGCAATGCACCCATTTTTTCCGGATTGTTTGTCATCACCTGCACGCGTGTGACGCCAAGCTGCTTCAGCATTTCCGCCGCAAAATCAAAGCGGCGCTGATCGAGTTCAAAACCGAGCACTTCATCAGCGTCATAAGTATCGAACCCCTGGCTCTGCAACTTGTAGGCCCGCATTTTATTGGCGATGCCGTTACCGCGCCCTTCCTGATCCAGATACAGGATGATGCCGCCGTCGGATTGCGCCATTTTCTGCGCCGTATCGCGCAACTGGTCACCACAATCACATTTCAGCGAACCAAACAGGTCGCCAGTCAGGCACGCAGAATGGATCCGCATCGGCACAGCGGCTTTCAGATCCGGGCGGCCAATGACGATGGCAACATGGTCACGCAAGCCTTCGCCACCGCGAAAGACCACAAATTCAGTTTCCGGTGCACCGTCCAAAGGCACGGGCGCACGCCCGACAATACGCAGCTCGCGCAACTTCGCCCGGCGGTACCCAAGAATATCCCGCGCATCGATCCGCACGACACTCTGCTCAACCGGGCCAACCTCGCTCAGCGGCACAACCACCACGGCAGGCAGCACCATGGCCAATGCCGACAGTTCAACCGCGACGTCATCCAGCTTCACGGCAGAAGCAACCGGAGCATCCATCTTGGCATCAGTATGAAGCGAGAGGCGCTCGATGCGCGCCATATCAATGGTCGGCAGCGCAATAGCGCCAGCCCCTTGCCGGTCCACACCAAGCCGGCGCAAACGCGCTGCCGGCAACACCAGCCGCGCCCGCCCGCCGGCAAATTTGTCCAGCGTGGTCGCCAGATCGGTATCGAGCCCTTCAATGCCAACGGCCAGAATGGCGTGATCGCCATCCATGATCTTCACCGGCCGGCCAGCACGATATTCGGCCAGCGCACGGTCTACGGAAATCACGTCACTGTTGGGGATGAGACTGAACATGCTGCGCGTTTCATTCATTGTTGTGCCGCGCCCGCCCGACGACGCTGGGAGGACGGCGGAGATAAGCCAGCTTAGCCCCGCTTTTCAAGTGCATAACGGTTAAGCCCGCAAACATGACCGGCGCATGAACGATCCAAGGCGCTGGTGGGGCACTGGTGGGGCAGATGTCCCGGTGGGTAGCGATTTCGGTTCCGGTCGGTTACGGTGCCTCCCAACCCGGAGAACCATCATGGCACACACACCCCCGGCCCCGACCTACACACCCATTGCTAAAGCCTTGCACTGGCTGACAGTTTTTTTCGTTTTTCCACTCTTTGCCGTTGGCCTGATCATGAGTGACCGCGCCGAGCGCAACCTGTTCGATGCCACGACAAACCAGATGTACTCAATGCACAAACTGATGGGGTTCACGCTGCTGTGGCTGATCGTCGCGCGCATTGTCTACAAGCTGGTCAAGGGCTCGCCGCCCTCGATCCCAACACTGACGCCGCTTGAGCGCATTGCCTCCGCCAGCACCCATCACCTGCTCTATATATTGCTTCTGATGGTGCCATTGCTGGGCTGGGCCGGTGTTTCAGCCTTTCCGGCCCTGTCCATCTTCGACGCTTTCAGCCTGCCCGCAATCCTCAGCCCCAATGAGGAACTCGCCAAAACGATCTTCACGTTTCACGGTTTCTTCGCCAAGGTGATGATGGTGCTGGTGCTCGCCCATATCGGGGCAGCCTTCATGCACGGCATCATCAAGCGCGATGGCGTGATGAACCGGATGATTGGCTGGTGGCCCCTCAAAAAATAACAGCCGCAGCTGCGGCCACAGGACGCGGGCGTATGGACGCCGTCCGCGTCAAGACCGCCTAGCGCCTGACCGCAAACAAATCGACATGGCCGACAAGCGCCATGGCAGCGGCATCAGCCGCATGCTGGTGGCGGAAATTGGTCCATGCCTGTGCTGCATCAGCCTGCACGCGCCCTGTCTCAAGCGCCGCATGGGCAATGCCGGTCGACAACTGACGCGCCAGCTCGGCGTGCGCTGGCCCGATCCGCCACGGGCTGTCGCCAACAGAAACGCTGTAGCCTGCGGCCGCGAACGCCTTGCTCATGATGGCACCGGCACCGGGCCCCGCTGATATGCCGAAACCTTTATCAGTGCCCTGATGCGCCAGAAATGCGGCGTGAATGTCCGCATCATGGAGATGAGGCGGCACCCATGATTCACGGCCATCATATGTAAGCACCGTATAAAGCGGCAGATCATACCGTGCCAGCGTCGCAACAAAGCGCGCAATCCATGGCGCGGAGACAAGATCAAACAGCGCAGCAGCGGTAATCAGATCAGGCCGCCATCCAGCAACAGTCTCGACATCCCTGTTCAAATCAAGCTGGCGAAAATCAACACTCAGCGTTTTGCCGGATTTTTCGAGAAGAAGTTCCTCACCCTGCGCCTGCGCATGATCAGCCCACGCGGAAAGGCTGGCACGTGCAGCATCCAGCAAGGCAGGGTCATAATCAACCAGCGTCCAGCTTTGACGCGATGCTGGCAATGAAAGGGCAAGACCACGCAGATTGGAGCCTGCGCCGCAGCCAAGATCAACAATCGCGAGATGATCACGGCCTGAAAAATGCGCCACGACATCCGCCAGCACATCGCCATTGCGCGCTGCATGATCCACCGGCTCGCGCAAGGCCAGCCAATCCGCTGAAAAACTCATGATATATTCCCTGCAGAACTGCCGGCCACCCGGTGCAATGTTTTGGCAATGGTTGCAACCGTATCGCTCCAGCGGGGCAGATGCTGCGCCGCCGCCCATGCCGCATCGCCCATGCGCTGCCGCAACTCGCGATCACCCATGACACGCGCCAGCGCTATTTTCAGCGCCTCCGGATCATTCACCGGCACTTTCAGCGCCGCATCATCAGGGGCCTGCACGGCCGCAGCACCCGATAAAGTCGTGACAATCGGCAAACCGTGCGCCAGCGCTTCGGTGAGAGCCATGCCATACCCTTCATAGTGCGAGGCCATGACAAAAATATCCGTAACATGATAAAGTTGCGCCAGAGCTGCATCGCTGAGCGACCCGGCAAAGGTGACATGGCCGCCGAGGTTGCGCTCACCAACCCTTTTGCACAGCGCCCGGTATATATCCTGATCGCGATCCGTCGCGCCGGCAACAATGAGTTGCCACGGAAAGTTCTTCAAGGCCCCGAGCGCATCAATCAGAACATCATAACCCTTGCGCGGCGAAATCGCGCCCACCGCTACGATCGTCGGCGCCGCATTGCCGGAGCCTTGCGCGCGCGGGCAGCGCTCATTGCCCGGCTCCGCCACCGCTATTTTTTCACGCGGCACAGCAAAATCGTCAGCCAGAATCCGCGCCGTGTCATGGCTGGTGACGATCACGCTCTCGCACAGCGCCAGCACGGCTTTTTCATTGGCATTCAACGCCGCCGCGCGCTGCGCCGGTAAACCGCACTCAAACCCGAGGGGATGATGCACCAGCGCCACCACACGGCGCTTGAAGGCCCGCACAAACTCCGGCGGCTTCGCACCCAGCGCCAGACCATCAATCAACAGAATGGCATCTTCAGGCGTTTGAGAAATCAACCGCGCCGTTTCGTTCAAATCCGGCTCTGTGGGTGACGGAAATGATCCGGGAATTGGCAGATAGCGCAGATCAAGTTGCGCCTCTCCTGCAAGCGCAAGCACGCGCCGGTCATAGGCATACCCACCCGTTGGCAGGGACAAATCACCGGGAATGACGAAATAAACCGGGGCCAAAGCGCGGCTCAGCCAACCGGGCCTTCAAACCATGCCCGCGCCACATCATGCTCATGCAAGAGCACGCGGATTTTTGTCAAACCCTTGCCGTCTTCACCCAGTGCGCCGTTTTTTGCTGCCTTGGCAATTTCATCAAAAATATGCTTGCACAGAAATTCCGTCGTCGTCAGCTTGCCCTTGAACTGCGGCAGCGCGTCGAGATTCTGGTAGGCCAGCGGCTTCAGCGTTGCCTTCAGCACATCCAGCGCTGCACCAATATCGACGACCACATTCTGCTTCGTCATCTCTTCACGAAAGAATGCCACGTCAACGATGAAACTCGCCCCGTGCATACCCTGCGCCGGGCCGAAGAACGGATCGGGCAGGGAATGGCCGATCATGATGCGATCCCGCACTTCAACTGCAAACATTATTT
>JBOFCU010000089.1:0-7258 GCA_051646285.1 Beijerinckiaceae bacterium | reverse complement strand
CTGCCATTGCGCGAACGCTGCCACGCGGCTTCTCCATGTCGCGGCTCACGGACCTGCCGATGCTTTGGGTTGAGCAACGTCGGACGCTCGGACTGTCTGTCCGCTAGATTTACAATTCGAAATGCGATTGCAATAAATCAAATCGAATATCCTATACCGCACAATATTCTAAATTCTGTTCAACCATCATTCGTGCGATGAATCACAAAATAATCAGCAGCATTTTGCGCGACAGCGAGAAGCAGATCAAAAATTTATCCGCGATGCAAATAGTGCAAGCCGCGAACGGAAAATTGAACCAGTATTAAACGAAGCGCATCCAAACCCGTCTGTGCCGCGCACCAAACCCGTCTACATTGGCACGACCATCAAAAATCCGGGAAAAAGAAACTCTGCCATGCAGACCGGCCTTTGCAAAAATGGATATTGGCCACCGCAGACCGCAGAAATCTCCATGCAGACAGCGATACTCTTCCGCTAACGCGCGGATATATCGCGGCTTCTCAACAGCCAAGAATTATCGGTATTTTGGCGGGAAGGCCTGGTGGAGCTGAGCGGGATCGAACCGCTGACCTCGTCATTGCGAACGACGCGCTCTCCCAACTGAGCTACAGCCCCTTTTCAGGTCGGGCTGCGTTTACGTCGCCAGCCGGGCGCTGTCAATCAACATTGGCTGGAGCAGGCCGGCCGTTTCCGTTAAATCTGTGCCATGCACAAGCCCGAGAACGCAGCTCAATACCGGGCCGTGCGCAAGCCCATCCACACGCTCCTGCAGAAGGGGCGCATGGCCCTGTGCAGTCAGGTTTCACCCGTGCCTGCGCCGGCCAGCGGATGCAGGTCACGCACCATGGATTTGAGCCGTTCATCGAGAATATGGGTATAGATCTGGGTCGTTGAGATATCGGCGTGGCCAAGCAATTCCTGCACGACCCGCAAATCTGCGCCGTTCTGCAGCAGGTGGCTGGCAAAGGCATGACGCAGCACATGCGGGCTGATGGTTTTGGCGCGTATCCCGGCAGCGCCAGCCAGGGCCTTCAAATCGCGGGCAAAGGCCTGCCGCGTGACATGGCCGGCATCACTGTCAGCCGGAAACAGCCAGGAGGCCGTGGCATTGCTGTGTGCCGGATCGGCTTGCCGGAAACGGGCCACGGCTGAGCGGGCGGATTGGTTGAGCGGCACCAGTCTTTCCTTGTTGCCCTTGCCCTTCACGATCATGAAGCCTTGCGGACCGGAGGCCGCTTGCGCCGGCAGTGAGATGAGTTCGGACACGCGCAGGCCGGTGGCATAGAGCAGCTCCAGCATGCACAGGAGCCGCAGGGCGCGGAGGCGGGCAGGCGGGGTTTGGGCTGTATCGGCCTGCCGGGCCGCTTCTTCCAGCAGCCGGGTCACATCCGCGATGGTGATGGTTTTGGGCAAAGCGCGGCGGGTCTTGGGAGAAGCCAGTGCCGCCGTCGGGTCATCGGCCCGCATCTGCTCGGTATAGAGAAAGCGGTGGAGCTGGCGCAACGCCGAGAGCTTGCGGGCGGCTGAGGCTGGCTGCAGGCCGAGCGCTTCGAGGTGCGCGAGATAGTCACGGAGCATGGCCGAATCAGCTTGGCCAATGCTGGAAGCGCGCTGTGTCAGCCACTGCGCATATTGCTCCAGATCACGCCGGTAACTGGAGATTGTGTTCGGGCTCGCACCGCGTTCGGCCGCCTGCATATCCAGAAAGGCGCGGATCAGGCGCATATCGGCTGGGGCCGGGGCTGGCCTGATTGCGGGTATGGCAGCGTTGGGGGCGCTCATTTGCCCAGGCGGTTGGCGGGGATGGTGACAGTCATCTCGCGCTGCTGTGGCTCTACAAACAGCGCCAGCGCGACCATGCCAGCATAAATGATGCCAGCAAGCACGGCGATGGTGACGATGAAGCGCAGAAGGCTGGTCACGGGACCTCTGTGGCAATGGGAGGAGCGGCCAGCGGCCGCCGCGTGTCTCTCTCGATCATGATCTGGAGGGCTGATCAAGCAATTACAACAGGACATGGGCGGGAGGATGGCTGTTCCTGGCCTTGCCGTCAGCCATTCGCATGACCGGGATGTATTGCAGCGGGAGGAGCTTTCGCAGGCGGGCGCTTTGCGCGATAAGGCGGGCATGACCGTGACCACCACCACTGCTGATGCCGTTGCACCGGCGGAGGACCATGCACAGGCTGATATTGCTGCGGAAACCCGCCGTCTGCTTGACGGGCGGTCGATCACGCTTGTGGGCATGATGGGGGCTGGCAAAAGCACCGTGGGGCGGCGGCTGGCGACGCGGCTGGATCTGCCCTTCGTTGATGCCGACACGGAGATTGAGCGGGCGGCTGGCCTGACGATCCCGGAAATTTTCGCCCGCGATGGCGAGGCTTATTTCCGCGAGGGTGAAAAGCGGGTGATCCTGCGTCTGCTGAAAGACAAGCAGAGTGTGCTGGCGACCGGCGGCGGTGCCTACATGAATGCGGAAACGCGGGATCGCATTCGCCAACATTCCATTTCCGTCTGGCTGAGCGCAGATGCTGATCTTTTGATGAAGCGCGTGCGCAAGCGGCCCGGCAATCGCCCGCTGCTGCTGACGGCAGACCCGGAAGGCACGCTGAAAGCGCTCATCGCCGTGCGCTATCCGGTGTATGCGCTGGCCGATATCAACGTCGAGACGCGCGAGGTGCCGCATGATCTGGTCGTTGATGATGTCATTGCCGCGCTGCGCACTCTTCTCCTCCAGCGGCGTGAGCCGCCATCTGACACGCCGGCTTCATCATGACCGAGACACCAGCCATAGAGACAATCACGGTTGCGCTCGGGGAGCGCAGTTATCCCATTCTGATCGGCCGCGATGCGCTTGAAGCCCTGGGGACAAGACTGGCGGCGCTGGCCCCGGGCGGGCGGGTGGCGATTGTCACCGATGCGCATGTGGAAGGCGTGCTGCGCGGGCGTGTTGAAAAGGCGCTCGCGGGCCAATCGCTCGCGGGGCACTGGTGCGTGGTGCCGCCGGGAGAGGCGACAAAATCCTATCCTTATTTTGCGCAGGTCTGTGACGCGATTATCGCGGCTCGGGTGGAGCGCGGCGATCTTGTCGTGGCGCTTGGTGGTGGGGTTGTTGGCGATCTGACAGGATTTGCGGCAGCCAGCGTGCGGCGCGGCGTGCGCTTCGTGCAAATTCCGACGACGCTTCTGTCGCAGGTCGATTCCTCCGTGGGCGGCAAGACCGGCATCAATTCGCCCCATGGCAAAAATCTTGTCGGCGCCTTTTATCAGCCCGCATTGGTGATTTGCGACACCGGCGTGCTCGACAGTTTGCCGCGGCGGGAATTTCTCGCGGGCTATGCGGAGGTGGTGAAATACGGGCTGATCAACGATGCGGACTTCTTTGATTGGCTGGAAGTCCATGCGCAGGATATTTTTGATGGCGGACCGGCCCGTGAGCATGCTGTGGCAGTGAGCTGCCGGGCCAAGGCCGCGATTGTTGCGCGTGACGAAAAAGAAGAGGGCGACCGGGCGCTATTGAATCTCGGCCATACCTTCGCCCACGCTTTCGAACGCCTGACGGGATATGATACGGCGCGGCTTGTGCATGGCGAGGCTGTTGCCATAGGCCTTGCACTGGCGTTCCGGTTTTCCAAAGCCCTTGGCCATGCTGGCGGGCAGGATGTGACGCGGGTCGAGCGGCATCTTCAGGCGCTGAAAATGCCGACGCGCATTCAGGATATTCCTGGCGCTGATTTTTCCGCCGCTGCCATTCTCGATGCGATGATGCAGGATAAAAAGGTCAGCCGCGGCAGCCTGACATTCATTCTCGCGCGCGGGATCGGGCAGAGTTTTATTGCCAAGGGTGTCCCGGCTGACGCAGTGCAGGATTTCCTGCGCGGCGAATTGGTGGTGTAAGGGTGCAGCATGGACGGTGACGTTCTTATCCATCCGCTTTTTGCCGCACTCATTGTCGCGGTCTGTCTGGGGCTGTCTGCCTTCTTTTCCGCCAGCGAAACGGCGCTGACGGCAGCGTCGCGCGCCCGCATGCTGGCGCTGGAAAAGTCGGGTGATAAGGATGCCACGCTCGTCAACCGTCTTTTATCCATGCGTGAGCGGCTGATCGGTGCGGTGCTGATCGGCAACAATGTCGTCAATGTCGCGGTCTCGGCGTTCATGACGAGCATGCTTGTGCCTGTTTTCGGGCCGGCGGGCATCATTTACGCGACTTTCTTTATTTCCATTCTCATTATCGTGTTTGCCGAGGTGATGCCGAAAACAGCGGCGATCACCAAGCCGGACAAGGTTGCGCTGCTGGTGGCGCGGCCCATTTCATTTTTTGTCGCGTTGTTCGGCCCGGTGACCATGGCCGTCGAGGCGGTTGTGCGCCGGTTGCTGCGCCTGTTCGGTTTCCGCATTGATGATGATGTGGCGGTGTTGTCGGCCCATGAGGAATTGCGCGGCGCCGTTGATCTTCTGCATCAGGAAGGCGGTGTGATGAAGTCGGACCGCGATATGCTTGGCGGCCTGCTTGATCTGAAGGAATTGCTGGTTTCTGACGTCATGGTTCACCGCACACGGATGCGCACAATCGACAGCGATCAGGCGCCTGATGCGATTGTGCGGGAGGTGCTGGCCTCACCCTATACGCGGATGCCGCTGTGGCGTGACAGCCCGGAAAATATTGTCGGGCTTTTGCACGCAAAGGATTTGTTGCGGGCTCTGGATGCCGTCGGTGGCAAGCCTGACAAAATCAATCTGGAAAGCATCACGCTGCCGCCATGGTTTGTCCCTGACACAACCACTCTGGCCGATCAGCTGCGGGCGTTCTTGCAGAAGAAAAGCCACTTCGCTTTCGTCGTTGATGAATATGGCGTTGTGATGGGGCTGATCACGCTGGAGGATGTGCTCGAAGAAATTGTCGGTGACATCAAGGATGAGCATGATCTCACGGTGCAGGGCGTGCGCCAGCAGCTTGATGGCAGCATCGTTGCCGATGGCAGCGTGCCCATCCGCGATCTGAACCGGGCGATGGACTGGAAATTGCCCGATGAAACCGCGACCACCATTGCCGGACTGGTGATCCATGAGGCCGGCACCATCCCTGATACGGGGCAGGTGTTCACATTTCACGGCTTCCGGTTTGCAATTATGCGCAAGGCGCGCAACCGCATCACCTCGCTGCGGATTACGCCGCTGGAAAAAAAGCGCCCGGATATGGCCTGATGAAAAATGCCGCCCGGTGTTTTCAAGTCAAGTTTCGGCGATCACATGATCGGGTACGGCATCAGGCTTCTTGTTGCTGGTGAGATATTGCGCCTTGGCCAGTTCGGCAAAGCGGCCCCCCTTGCTGACAAGCTCATCGAACGAACCTGATTCCACAATGCGGCCCTGATCAAACACAAGAATGCGCGTCGCGTTGCGAATGGTGGCCAGACGGTGGGCTATCACCAGCGTGGTGCGGTCTTTCATCACCTCTTCCAGCGCCTTCTGCAATTTCACTTCGGTTGCCGCATCAAGCGCGGACGTCGCTTCATCAAGAATGAGGATGGGCGGATTTTTCAACAAGGCGCGGGCAATGGACAAGCGTTGACGTTCGCCGCCGGACAAGGTGCGCCCGCGCTCGCCCACCATCGTGTCAAGACCATCGCTCTGGCGCGCCATGATTTCCTTGGCTTGCGCCCGTTCAAGCGCCAGATGCATATCCTCATCGGTCGCGTCCGGGCGTCCGACCGTGAGATTTTCGCGGATGGAGCGGGCAAACAGCATCGGCTCCTGAAACACCACGCCGATATTGCGGCGCAGGCTGAGGAGGGAAATATCGCGCAAGTCCATGCCGTCAGCACGGATGGCACCTGATTGCGGATCGAAGGCGCGATGCAACAGGCCAAGCGTTGTGGATTTGCCGGAGCCGGTGGAGCCCACCAGCGCGATGGTTTCGCCCGCCTTCACGTCAAAGCTCACATCGGCAACGGCAGCGCGCTTGCCGTCATAGGAAAATGACACATTGTCGAATGTGATCTGGCCGGTGAGCCGGTCCACCTGCGTGGCATTGGGCTTGTCGCGCACGGCCGGCAGCGTATCCAGCACCTCGAAGAATTCCTGCATCTTCGGGGCCTGCATGAAAATGAAATTGACAAAACCGACGACCTGTTCGAGCCGGCCAATCAGCATCGTCGCGAAATTGGTGAAGGTGATGATTTCACCCACCGTGGTCAGCCCCTGCATATACAAATAGGTGCCGAGCAGGAAAATCGCGAGCGTTGTGAGGGTTGCAGAGGCGCGCGTGGCAACAGTCGCAATGGCCCACCATGACAGAACCGGAATTTGCGCGTTGAGCAAATTCGTCATCGTCATGTGCATGCTGCGCACTTCGGACTCGATGCGGGTGAAACTCTGGATCACCGGTACGTTGCCGAGCGCATCGGAGGCGCGTTCGGCCAGATCGGAATGATAGCGCTCGACGCTGCCCTGCAGTTTTTCGGTTTTGCGCAGCACGAAGGTTGTGAGCATGCCGAAAAACACCACCAGCGTGATGAGCAGCAAGCCCATGCGCCAGTTGAGCCAGAGCGTCAGGGGCAGCAGCACAAACAGCGTCACCATGCTGGCAGCATGTTCGCGGAAGAAGGAGAGCCACAGGCCCCACATGCCGCTGGTGCCGTCGAGCATGACCTTGAGCACGCGGCCGGAGTGGGTCTGCGTGTGGAAGGCGATGGGCAGTGTCAGCGCGTGCTCGAAGTAATTGGCCATCACGGCCAGACGGCGCCGGTGGGCGAGGCGGTCGGAATGGAGGGCGACGAAAACGCCAAAGCCGATCGTGGCCAGGCCAACCGCAATCCAGGTCAGGATCAGCGGCATCAGCGTATCAAATGTCACCATCGTGCGTGGGCCGGTGGTGTTCTGGCCGATGAGCACATTGACGATGCGGCCGAACAGGATCGGTTCGACAAAGGTGGCCATGGCCAGCATCAGGTTGGCAACCGCCAGCGCAATGCCGAGATTTCTCTCTGGTCCCAGTTGTCCCAGCACGCGGGCGTACAATTTCACAAGATGCATGGCGTATTCCGCAACCGGACTTCAGATGCTGCCCGCCCGGGACCGAGGGGCCGTTCATTGTGCCAGTATCATCTGGGACGCCGCCCGCAAAGATTTCATTAGGCTTAACGCTTCCTTATCCGCTGGCGTTTTAAAGCTGGGCGGGAAAGGCACTGCGTCGGGTGCCGCTCAGACAGTGGCGTTACGTGTCCGCCGGAGGCTTGCGGGATGGATATTGCAAC
>JBOFCU010000071.1:0-3729 GCA_051646285.1 Beijerinckiaceae bacterium | reverse complement strand
GTCACTTGAAGACGTGGCCGCGCGTATTGACGCACAGACCGACACGATCGGGAGTGCTGTGGGCAGCCTGTGCAATGATGGCCGGCTGGTGACGGCGGCCCTGCTGCTGGCACGGAGCGCTGACATTGCGCCCCTCTGTGCCGCCCACGCAGTTCTGTCCCCTGCCGAGCGCCCGCTCGTCATGCTGCTCAAGGCTGTCGAGGCCGGCCCGGATGCGTTGCGCGATCTCGTGCGCCTGCGCGCCCGCTGCGGCATCGGCGCCTCCAAGGACAGCCGGTTCGCTGCCATTGTCATGGATGATGTCCGTGCCGACGAGGCCAAAGCGCTCGTCCGGATGATGAGCGACCGTTTCGAAGATGAAAATGGCGGCCAAACGTCAACGCCGCATGGACAAGCCCACGCGGCGTAAATCAAGGCCCCGCTTGCGCTGGTCAGCTGCGGCGAAATGTATCGCAGGCCTGCACCGACCCGGTCTTCAGCCCCTGCGTGAACCATTCCTGCCGCTGCTTGGATGAGCCATGGGTGAAGCTGTCGGGGACGACATACCCCTGTGACTGCTTCTGCAACATGTCATCGCCAATGGCGGCGGCGGTGCGCATGGCCTCCTCCACATCGCCGTCCTGCAACACGCGGTATTTGGCATCCGCGTGATGGGCCCAGACGCCGGCATAGCAATCCGCCTGCAACTCCACACGCACCTGCAAGGCATTGCCCTGCGCCTGGCCCATCTGCCGCTGGGCATTCTGCACCTTCGGCAGCAGGCCAACCTGATTTTGAATGTGATGGCCAACCTCGTGGGCAATCACATAGGCGTAGGCAAAATCACCGCCGCCGCCGAGTTTGCGCTGCATTTCCGCAAAGAACGACGTGTCGAGATAAACTTTCTGGTCGAGCGGGCAATAAAATGGCCCCATCGCCGACTGGGCCGGGCCGCAGGCGGACCGGGTGCCACGGCTGAACACCACAAGCTGCGGTGGCTTGTAACGGATATTGGCCTGCTCCGGCAGCACCTTTGTCCAGATGTCCTCATTCAGTGCCACGACACGGCGCAGGAACTTTCCAACCTCGTCATTGGGGGGAGGCCCGGCGGGCTGCTCAACCTGACGGCCACCGCCACCCATGTTGGAAATGACTTCGGCGCCGCCCATCAGAATACGCGGATCAATCCCGAGCGCGTAGGAGAGCAGGCCGATGACGATCATCGTGCCAAAACCCAGGCCGCCACGGCCCATGGGGATGCCGATGCCGCCACCGCCAAGACCACCCTGCCCCCGGCGGTCTTCCACATTGTCGGATTCCCGAATGTCTTCGAGCCGCATCGCATCCTCCCACACCTGCCAGCCGCAATAAGAGCCAGCCTTTCGTCCCGCGCAACAAGCACATCGCGCATGAACGGGGCATAACCGGAACCGGCTTCCCCCGCCGCGCTCTGCCGCTGCCCTGCCTATGTGCGCATTTTCATGAACAACTGCAACGGCGCTCACCCAAGAATCGCATGACAGAAGAATCAGATGGCAAGCCCCCCGGCACGATCCATCCGTGCGAAAACGCCGGAACAGCGCAAAAGTTCATAGGTCAGACGCCTGCCTTGAAGGCGGCTTGAGCGGTTCTGCGGATTTACCGGTGCACCGCGTTTGGCGCTGAGTCTCTTGGCGCTGAGTCTCTTGGGGCTGAGTCTATTGGCGCTGGATTGCTTGGGGCTGGGTGGCCTGTATGCAGCCCCTGCCGGGACGCAACGCCAAAAGCCCGCTGCATCCAGCGCGTCAGCGGCTTTTCAAACCAGCGGTAAAGCAACAGCGACGCCACCAGCGTCAACGCCATCGCCAGGGCCATATAAACCGCATCAGGCACGGCCTCCGCCCATCCGGTCCGCTCAAGGATGAGCCGCAAAAGCCGGATAATGAAGGGATGCACAAGATAGATGGCATAGGACGCATCGCCCAGCCCGACCATTACACGCTTCAGCGGGCCGTCAGTGCTGCTCAGCATAAAAGCCGCGCCAGCCACCATCAGTGCCGCAGGCAGGCCCCAGACAAACGGGCGCAAAGCGCCATGGGGATCAAGCCCCGACAGGAACCATGCGGCAAATCCGGCCAGACCCAGCCCCATCATTGCCCACGCAGCGCCGCGCGGCAGCTGCATACCGCGCGCGACAGCCAGCGCGATCACCGCGCCCCAGACAAATTCCAGAATGATCGGATGCGACCAGAACCGGAGCACGTCCGCCACCGGCCTGAACAGTAATCCTGCGCCAGCTATTGCAATGAATATCATGGCCACAGCCATCACCGCGCGGCGCATGGGCAGCAGGATGACCACAGCAAAGACGGCATAAAAAAACATTTCATAATTCAGCGTCCAGCCCAATTTAAAAACGGGCTGCATGAATGGCTGATCCATGCGGGCATAGGGAATAAACACATATGATTTCACGACCTCGCTGAATGGCGGCGCGCCGCTCGCGAGGGCTGACGGCAACAACGCCATGACAACCAGCAAGACCGTGGTCATCAGCCAGTACAGCGGCACGATACGCGCGAAGCGGCGGGCCAGAAATATCCGCGCGCCATCCGGGGCACCAAACAGCCGTTGCGACGCATAGACCATGACAAAGCCGGAAATCACGAAGAAAATATCCACGCCCGCGCCGGTCCAGGTCTGAAACAGCGTTGGCGGCGCTGACCCCGCGCCGCGCATCGTCGCAGCCTCGTGCAGACTATGGCCATAGGCGACGAGAAGGGCAGCAAAGGCCCGCAAGACCTGAATGGCCGTGATCCGGGACTGTGAGGATACAGGCGGGGCGGTCAACACGGTTTTCATGGCCGGCCTGATGCTTCCGCACCGCTATATTGGCAGACGGACCGGAATAGCATCACGAACCGGCGGTCTGGTCCGGCGCAGCGGAACTCATTGCGGCGAGACGGGCACGCACGGCCTTCATGTCGCGCCACGCATAGACTTTATGGGCCGGCGTTCGCAGC
The DNA here is from genome assembly GCA_051646285.1 of Beijerinckiaceae bacterium. Classification (GTDB taxonomy): domain Bacteria; phylum Pseudomonadota; class Alphaproteobacteria; order Rhizobiales; family Beijerinckiaceae; genus Terrirubrum. The sequence goes on along the minus strand of JBOFCU010000071.1, from coordinate 748 downwards.
AGATAGGATGGATGGAATGTCGCCATCGCGGATATCGTGCGCGCACCAATCTGATAGTTGAGCCAGCGCCCCCTGATCTTGGTCACGCCGTCGCGGGTGCGGAACAGGGTCTGCAAGGCCGGATTGCCCAGAGCGATGAGAATATCAGGGTTCACCAGCTCAATCTGGCGCTCAATGAACGGCTTGCAGATTGCCATCTCCTGCACCGTCGGGGTGCGGTTGCCGGGCGGGCGCCATGGCACGACGTTGGCGATATAGACGCAGGTGCGGTCCAGCCCGATGGCGGCCAGCATCCTGTCCAGCAACTGGCCCGACCGGCCGACAAACGGCACACCCTGACGGTCCTCATCCTGCCCTGGCCCCTCACCGACGATCATGATCCGGGCCTGCGGATTGCCATCAGCAAACACAAGCTGCAACGCCGTCTTTTTCAGGGCGCAGCCGTCGAACGCGGCCATGACCGCGCGCAACTCCTCAAGGGTTTGCGCCCGCCGGGCCTGTTCGCGGGCCTCACTGGCCGCCGCATCCGGGGCCACCGGGGCTGGTATCGGCGCGCGCGCGGCCACCGATCCGCGCGGCGGCGAACCCTCCGGCACCCGCTGTGCCGGCTCGGCCCGGCTGGCACTGCCAGCGCCCTGCCCGGCAGACCGGGCCGCAAAATCCCCCGGCCCGGCACTTTCCGCAAACCGGTCATGGGGCTGTTCATCCAGCGCATCCTCGACGCCGTGATCGCGGTAGAAGGCGATCA
>JBOFCU010000051.1:0-3662 GCA_051646285.1 Beijerinckiaceae bacterium | reverse complement strand
CCACATGCAGATCAATATCGAGTCCATGGGCCGCAGCCGCTTGCATCAGCCCGTCCAGGGCGCGGTGCGTCGCGGCTGTCACCGGCTGGCCACGGAATGTTACACCGCCGAGAACGCCGCGATAGCGCGCGACCGTTTTGACAATCGCCGCGAATTGATCCGGATCATCCAGAACCATATCGACCGGGAAAAGAGCCACCGCCTGAAGCGTGATTTTATCCTGCCATGCCGCGCGCACCTGATCGAAGGCGGCCCAGGAAATGGCAGTTTGCTTGCCGATGCTATCGAGATGCGTGCGCACCGCCACAGTGCCATGAGCGTAGGCGCAGCGCAGGGAAAAATCCATGCGGGCGTGCACATCATCGCTGTTCCAGCGCGCTTCACGGTCTTTTTCAGCCGTGCTCAGCGCACCCAAAAATGTGCCGTCAGGATTGGGGCTGCGATGCCAGATATGGCCCTTGTCGAGGTGAGTATGAATATCCACAAAGCCCGGCAGCACCAGCCCGCCGCGCAGGTCGAGCACCGGCAATTCCTGTGCAGCCACATCGCCAACATACTCGAAACGCCCATTGGCAATCACAATATCGCCGCGCACAATGGTGCGCTCGCCACCCTGGATCGCATCACTGAACCATGCCGCATTGCGCAAGCCAAAGCGCGGCGCTTCTGGAACAGAGGCAAAGCCCTTGTACATCTCACGTTTCCCGCGCAATCGCGCTTTCATGCCATTTGCGCAGCGCCAGATGCGAGATCAGCGATAGCACAATGAAAATAATGATGCCTGTGAGCGAAATCAGCACGAGGGCAGCAAACAGGCGCGGAATATTCAGCCGGTACTGACTTTCCAGAATACGGTAAGCCAGCCCGGACCCCTGCCCGCCTGTGCCGGCTGTAAATTCACCAACAATGGCACCGATCAACGACAGGCCGCCGCCAATTTTCAAGCCCGATAGAAAAAACGGCAGCGCGGCTTTCAAATTGAGATGCCACAGCGTTTGCCATTTGCTCGCACGGTAGAGTTCAAACAGACTGCGGAGATTGTGGTCGGCCGACAATAGCCCCAGAGTCGTGTTGGACAGGATCGGGAAAAATGCCACGATCCATGCGCACAGCAGCACCGCGCTGTTCGGCTCCATGTAAATCAGCATCAGCGGTGCGATGGCGATAATCGGCGTCACCTGCAAAATCACCGCATAGGGATAAAATGCCCTCTCGATCCATTTCGAGCGGGTGAACAGGATTGCAATGCCGACGCCACCAACAACGGCCAGCGCCAGCGCCAGAAATGTCGTGCGCAAAGTCACCAGCAATGCGTTGAAAAGAATTGCCCAGTCAGCCACCAGCGTTTCAGCAATCAGGCTCGGACGCGGCACCTTGTAGGGAGGCACAGCCCAATACCAGCAGAGATATTCCCAGAGTCCGACAGTAGCCAGCAGTACAAAAACCGGCAGGGCAAATTTCAGTATCTGATCCACGCGGTCTTCCCGCGTAACCGGCAAAGGCTCACGCATCAGGCACCCCTCTCAGCCGGTGCGTCCATCGCACGTTCCAGCGCATCCGATGTTGTGCGGCAGAGAGCAGCATAGTCAGCAGATGTACGGAATTTTTCACCACGCGGATAAGGCGCATCAATCGCAACCTCTTCCACCACGCGGCCGGGCCGGGCCGCCATAACGATAATACGGCTCGACAAATACACCGATTCAAACACCGAATGGGTAACGAAAATCACCGTGCAGCGCATGTCCGCCCACAAATCAAGCAGATCATTATTGAGCTTGAACCGGGTGATTTCATCAAGCGCCGCAAACGGTTCATCCATCAATAACAGCTTGGGCCGCGTGACCAGCGCCCGGGCAATCGACACACGCATTTTCATGCCGCCAGACAATTCGCGCGGATAGGCATCATGAAACGCGCTCAAACCGACACGCTCCAGCATGGCTGCAATATCGTCCTGCGCCGCAGCGCGGCTCACGCCTTTCAGGCGCAGCGGCAGCCAGACATTATCGAACACCGTGGCCCACGGCATCAATGTCGGCTCCTGAAACACAAAACCAAGGTCTGATGAATGTTCCTGCGCGGACGATCCCGGCCAGGCAATGCTGCCATGGGATGGCTCGCTCAAACCCGCGATCATGCGCAGTGCAGTTGATTTGCCGCAGCCCGATGGTCCAAGCAAGCTCAGGAATTCTTTTGCGCCAATATCAAGATCAAGCCCGCGCAACGCAACGGTGCCATTGGCATAGACCTTGCCGATATTGCGCAATGATACGAGCGTGGATGAATCCCGACGCCTGTCACGCGCATCGCGCGCGCCTTCACCCACTTCAGCGATCATGAATATGTCTTCGCATGTCAAGGATGCATCGGGCATAGGGCCCGATGCATGGATGGCCTCAGTTCTTTTTCAGTTTTAGTTCTTAGGCCGCAAATTCAGGCCGACACCCTTGTTGACGAATTGCAAATCAACGGCCTTCTTCCAGTCGATGTTCGCCTTCACAACGCCAGCGCGCACCATCTTGTCATAGAAGCCCTTAATCTTGTCCTCATTCATCGCGCCGATACCCTTGGTCAGGCTATCACCGGAATCAACGATGCCATATTCCTTCATCTTGGTAATGGCATAGGCGATCTTGTCATCGCTCATCTCGGGATTTTCTTTTTTGATGATGTCGTTGGCGGCTTTGTTGTCACCATATAGATAATTATACCAGCCGATGACCGAGGCCTCGATGAAGCGCTTCACCACATCCGGCTTCTGCTGGATCAGTTCCAGACGCGTATCAATGGTGGTGGAGTAGGTATCAAAGCCCTGATCAGCGAGCAGGAAAACCTGCGGCTTGAAGCCTGCCGTTTTCTCGATCAGATATGGCTCTGATGACAGGTAACCCTGCATCGCTGCCTTTTTATCGGCGAGAAACGGCTGCGGGTTGAATGTGTAGGGCTTGACCTGCTCATCCTTGAACCCGTGGTCCGCCTTCATCCACTGATAATAAGTCGCAACACCTTCCTTCGAAATATACAGGCTCGGCGACTTTTTCAGATCAGCAAAGCTGTTGAAGCCCTGATCGGGATGCGCCACGAGCACCTGCGGCTCTTTCTGGAAAATGGCAGCGACAACCACGGTGGGAATACCCTGCTCAACCGCAGAAAACGCCTGCAGCAGGTTGGCCCCCATATAGAAATCGAGCTTGCCAACCGTCAGCAGCATGCGGTTGTTCGCCTGCGGCCCGCCGGGCACGATGGTGACATCGAGATTGTATTTCTTGTAGGTGCCGTCGGCGATGGCCTGATAATAGCCGCCATGCTCGGCCTGCGGCACCCAGTTGGTGCCGAAGCTCACCTTGTCCTGCGCCAGCGCTGGCGTGGCCAATCCGGTCAGTGCCAGTGCACCAGCGGCGAAAGTGCGTTTGCTGATCATTTCATTCCCCTTTATGCGCGCCCGTGCTCGGCAGGCGGCAATCATATTTTGTCCAGGCACCCGTTGAGCAAGCATTCCCAGTGCAAGTATGTTCTTGAGCAAGTATCTTCTTGAGCAAGCTTCCCCTTGCGCAAGCTTCCCCTTGCAATGGAGGCAAGGCAAGATTTGGGCCATCAGGCCCGCCGCCAGCCTGCCGCGTCGTGACCCTACACTTGCAGGTTCACGCCGTTGCGATCAA
>JBOFCU010000025.1:0-5769 GCA_051646285.1 Beijerinckiaceae bacterium | reverse complement strand
TGAAAGGCCTGCGCATCCATATCGCCTGCGCCTTCATCCAGCACGCCGGAGAGCATGTAGGCGGTGCCGGGCAACGTATGCTTGTCCTGTGTCGCCCCGCCGCGAAATGCAAACCGCATCGCGACAAGCGGCACAGTGTGATCTTCAACAAGCCAGAATTTCAGGCCAAGCGGTGTCAGCTTTTCCTGAATAGCAATGCCGGGCGCTGCAACGGGAGAAATCATGTTCATCGTGTCAAAATTCCATTATGCCGCAGCGCGGTCCAAATATCCGGTGACGGCCTTGCGGCGCACGAGATAGCGCGAGGCAACAGCACGAATTTGCTCAGCCGTTACCGCTTCGATGCGGGCCGGCCATTGCTGCACGTCGTCAAGCGTGCCACCGGCTGCAAGTGTCGAGCCGTAAATGCGCGCAAGATTGACCTGACTGTCCTGCGCATAAATCGCATCTGCAATCAAACGTGTCTTGGCGCGGGCTATTTCAGCATCGCCTGGCCCTGCCTCAATAAAATCGCGCACGCATTTTTCCAGCGCAGCATCAAGCGCATCGAGCGAGACGTCGGCGGAGGGCACTGCATAAATGGCAAAGCGGCTCTGATCGAGTGCTGTGCTCATATACCAGGTGCCCGCATTCACTGCGATGGATTGCTCAACAACGAGGTTGCGATAGAGCCAGCCCGTCTGCGCCGAACCCAGCAGATGCGCCAGCAGTTCCAGTGCTTCGGCATCACCATGCTCAGCCGTGCGGAATGATGGCACGAGATACATGCGTTGCAGTGAAGGCTGCTCCACCTTCGGATCAGCCAGGCGCACGAGGCGCTCGGTGCGTGATTCCGGCTCCTGCGGGCGCTGGCGCACAGGCGGCGTGCCATGCGCCGGAATTTTTCCGTATGTGCGCTCGGCCACTGCCATCACGGTGTCGCGCGTCACATCGCCAGCAACGACGAGAATGGCATTTTCCGGCGTGTAAAAGCGGCGGTAGTAATTCAGCGCATCATCACGGTTGAGATTTTCAATCTCATGCATCCATCCAATGATCGGCGTGCCGTAGGGATGATGCACAAAAAGCGAGGCCGCCAGTGATTCTGACAATTGCGCGGAAGGATCATTGTCCGTGCGCATGCGGCGTTCTTCAATCACCACATCGCGTTCGGGCAAGACAACCTCGTCGGACAAGATGAGATTGTGCATCCGGTCCGCTTCAAATTGCATCATGGTTTCGAGATGCTCTTTGGCGACGCGCTGGAAATAGGAGGTATAATCCATCGAGGTGAAGGCATTTTCCTGCCCGCCCAGATCAGACACAGCCTCAGAAAATTCACCTGCCGCATGATTTGCCGTGCCCTTGAACATGAGATGCTCAAGGAAGTGGGCAATGCCGGATTTTCCCACCGGATCATCTGCCGACCCGTTACGGTACCAGACCATATGGGTGACCACAGGCGCGCGGTGATCAGGGATGACCACGACCTCTAAGCCATTGGCAAGGCAATCATGTGTGACCGCACCGGAAGCAGACTGCATGTGATTTTTCTTCAGCTGATCGGAAAAACAGACAAGACAACAATGGCCGCCGCTTGCATGCGACGGCCATGGCCAATGTGAATATCGTGCGGCTTGCGGGCCGATGCAAGGCCAGCCGCAGCAGCAGGCGCACGCTTACTGATACGAGCGCTTTTCTTCGACGGCGTATGTTTTCTGCCCTGTCGAATCACCCAGCGGCAGGAAGCCCTCGCGCTTGGCGCGCACTACCTGTGTGGCGCGGCGATAGCCAGTTGGCGGCTCCGACAGAGACCGGCGCGGTGGCTCGGAGCCCGGCGTCAGGTCACGCGCTGAATCGGCGCGGCGCTTATCCGCTTCGGTCATCTGAGTCATCGGCTGGTAGAGCAGCTCATACCGCTCGTTCTCGATGGCTGAGCGCGCGGGGGCCTGCGGGGCCGCGTTGGCACGGCGGCCGCCCCGCAACTGCGACGCCGGCATTTCCGGCCGCTCGTTGCCATGGGCGAACGGCACGGGCAGCAGGCGGTTTGAGGCTGACTTCCGGCGGCGCTCCACATCAGGATCAACCGGCCAATTGCCGACGCGCTGCTCAACGCCCGGTTCCGGCTCGCGCAACGCAGTGCGCGGCGGCACAACCAGTGGCGGGCGCTCACGATATTCAATTTCGGGCTGATCGTTAGGCAGAATGCCAAAACCTTGTAGCAATTCGCCAATCGGGTTTTGCGCCGCAGCAGGTGCAGCCGACAGACCCAGCATGGCAGCGGCAACGGCGGCCGAGGCGGCCAGTGCTTTCATACGCTGCATCATTCCAATACTCCCAGATCCGGCGCTGCGGATACTTCTTGTCGGCAAATGCGGCAGAAACGCGGTTGCCCCGCTCATTCCGCAGGCTTTTCGCCCCGTGTCAGCCACGCGTCATACAACAGACCGGCTACACCGGCAACGATGGCTGCATCGGCAATGTTGAAGACATACCAGCTGAAACGGCCCCAATGCAGGTGGATGAAGTCAAACACGGCGCCAAAGACCACGCGGTCGATCAGATTGCCGGCCGCCCCGCCGATGAGCAGCCCCAGCGACAAAGCCAGCACCCGGCTTTCAACCCGCCGCAGCCAGACTGAAAAACCGATGACAGCGGCGACGGAAAGCGCCACGAGAAACCACCGGCCCCACTCCGTGTGTTGCTGAAACAGCCCGTAGGAGATGCCCCGGTTCCAGACCACAACCAGTTCGAGAAACGGCAGCAGAGGCACAGAGAGCTTTTCGGCCAGGGGGCTGTAGAACAGCGCCCAGACCTTCGTGACCTGATCGGCGATCAGCGTCACAATGGCGGCCATGAAACCAAAACGGGCGGCACGGCTCACGCAGCGACTCCCTTGTCCCATTCCCGCAACGCCTGCGCATCGCGCGGCGTCACATCCGGATAGGCCGGATCAGCCGTCGCCGGGTCGAAATACTTCCACGAGCGGGCGCATTTCACGCCGGATGCTTTCTCCGGCACGACTGCGACACCCTTCACGTCGTCCATGCGGAAGGCATCCGCCGGCCCCTCGCCTGCCACAATACAAATATCCGAGGTGATGCAGATTTCGGCGAAATCGATGCCATCCAGTGCAGCACGCATGGCCGCATCGGCGACATGCACGACCGGCGCATTTTCCAGCGAAGAACCGATGCGCTTCTGCGCGCGTTCAATTTCCAGCGCGCCGGTGACGGCGCGGCGCACCGTGCGAATGGTTTTCCATTTCTGCGCCAGCGCATCATCGCGCCAGTCAGCGGGAATATCCGCAAACAATTGCGTATGCACAGACGCCGTTTCTGACGGATAGCGCGACAGCCACGCTTCTTCGGCCGTAAAAGCCAGCGTCGGGGCCAGCCACAGGGTCACAGCACGGAATATCTGCTCAATGGCTGTGAGCGAAGCCTTGCGGGCCAAACTCGATGGCGGATCGCAATACAACGTGTCCTTGCGGATATCGAAATAGAACGCCGACAAATCCGCTGTCATGAATTGCGTCAACAGGGAAATGACACGCTTGTAATCATATTCACCCGATGCAGGCCGGATATCCCGGTCAAGCTCGGTGAGGCGATGCAGCATCAGGCGCTCAAGTTCCGGCATCTGCGCCAACGGCACCGCATCCTTCGGGTCATAATGTGCCAGTGTGCCAAGCATCCAGCGCAGGGTGTTGCGCATCTTGCGGTAGGTTTCGACAAAGGTGCCGATGATTTCCTTGCCCAGACGCAGATCATCCGAATAATCGGAGGCCGCGACCCACAGGCGCAAAATATCGGCACCGGATTGCTTGATCACATCCTGCGGAGCGACAACATTGCCGAGGGATTTCGACATTTTCTTGCCGTTGGGATCAAGCACAAAGCCGTGGGTCAGCACCACATCATAAGGCGCGCGCCCGCGCGTGCCGCAGCTTTCCAGAAGCGAGGAATGGAACCAGCCGCGATGCTGGTCGGTGCCTTCCAGATACATCACCCGGTCATCACCGCCATCGACCTTGCGGCGTGTCTTGGCAAGGCTTGGAAAATGGCGCGGGTCTTCCAGCGTGAAGGCGTGGGTCGAGCCTGAGTCAAACCACACATCGAGCACGTCGGTGATTTTTTCCCAGTTGGCGGTGTCATAGCCAAACGGTTTCAGGAAACGCGCGCCATCACTGTCGGCGAACCACGCATCCGCACCTTCTTTTTCAAAAGCCTCGGCAATCGCGGCATTGAGCTTTTCGTCCTTGAGCACATCACCGCGCTTGTGGTTGGCGTGATCCTCCCGGCAAACAAACACGCAGATCGGCACACCCCATGCGCGCTGGCGCGACACCACCCAATCGGGGCGGTTGGCGATCATGCCGGTGATGCGGTTTTCACCAGAGGCTGGCACCCACTCCGTTGCCTTGATCGATTTCAGCGCCACGTCGCGCAGCGTGTCACCGCCAAATTGCGGCAGCGTCTTATCCATCGCAATGAACCATTGCGGCGTGTTGCGGAAAATCACCGGCTTTTTTGAACGCCAGGAATGGGGATATTGATGCTTGAGGCGGCCGCGCGAGACAAGATTGCCCGCGTCGATAAGGGCTTTAATCACGGCCTCGTTAGCGTCGCCCTTCTCACCTTTATCCGTGATGACGCGCTTTCCGGCAAAGCCCGGCGCTTCCTCGGTATAAAATCCATCCGCATCGACTGTGTAGGGAATTTTTGTTTCGATGCCGCGTTGGGAGAGCATTTTTCCCGAGGCCATCCAGATATCGAAATCCTCGCGGCCATGGCCGGGGGCGGTATGGACAAAGCCCGTGCCGGCATCATCGGTGACGTGATCGCCGTCGAGAAGGGGAACGTCAAAATCGTAGCCGAGATGGGCGAGCGGGTGGGCGCAGGTGATTCCGGCCATGACATCGGCAGGCACATCGGCGATTTTATTCAAGGTAATTTTTGAATCTTTCGCCATCTGCTCGGCGAGCTTGTCAGCAACAATATAACGCGCGCCGATTTTTGGCCCGTAGTCGCGCTCATTGGCAGTCACTTCAAACAAGCCATAGTTGATTTTACGCGAATAGCTGATGGCGCGGTTACCAGGAATTGTCCAGGGCGTGGTGGTCCAGATGACGACGGACGATACTTTTAACGCGTCAATGGTTTCGAACCGCTTTTCAACTTGTGAATCGAATTGGTGAGTATTTTCCTCTGAATTAAAGCCTCCATCTTCGTTAAAGTTGGGCCGCGCTCTTGAATAGAATGCGCCACTCTTTTTGGCTTCTTTCACAGGAAACGCGACATACACCGTATCGCTGACATGGTCCTCATATTCGATTTCCGCTTCGGCCAGAGCGGTTTTTTCCACCACCGACCACATCACGGGTTTCGACCCGCGATAGAGCTGGTCACTCGTGGCGAATTTCATGATCTCACGGGCGATCTGCGCTTCGGCATTGTAGGCCATGGTGGAATAGGGATGATCCCAATCCCCCGTCACGCCCAGACGCTTGAATTCCTCGCGCTGCACATTCAGCCAATGGGTGGCGAAGGCGCGGCATTCCTGCCGGAATTCGACCACCGGCACCTCATCCTTGTTCTTGCCCTTGGCGCGATACTGTTCCTCGATTTTCCATTCGATCGGCAGGCCGTGGCAATCCCAGCCCGGCACATAATTGGAATCACACCCCAGCATCTGCCATGAGCGGGTGATGATATCTTTGAGGATTTTGTTGAGCGCGTGGCCGATATGGATGTTGCCGTTGGCGTAGGGCGGGCCATCATGCAAAAT
>JBOFCU010000010.1:0-1760 GCA_051646285.1 Beijerinckiaceae bacterium | reverse complement strand
CAAAGCCGCCATGCGTCTCGGCCCATGCCCTGACGCGGCTGATCTTGAATGTGGTGGACCAGCCGACTTTTTTGGCAAGACCTGCCGTGGCTTCCTCGACCTTGCGCTGCAAGCCGTCTTCCGCACCGAATTTGGAGGCGATGACAATTTCACCGCCGGGTTTCAGCACGCGTGCGATTTCCGTCAGCGCCGCTTCCGGGTCTGGCACCAGCGTGATGACAAAAGGCACATTGACGGCATCAAAGGTTTCATCGGCAAAACCAAGGCGGCAGGCATCCATGCAGGCCAGCAGGCGCACATGCGGATAATTTTTCTGCGCGGCCTTTTGCAGCATTTCCTGCGAGAGATCGACACCAGACACACGGGTGCGGGCTGGATAAAACCGCAGCACGAGGCCTGTGCCAACGCCGACCTCCAGGATTTCATCGCCGCACGCTGCTGCTGCCTCGGCGGATTTGCGATGAGCATCGCTCAGCAGATTGTGATAAACCCTGTCATAATAGTTTGCCCATTTGGCATAAGCTTTTTTCTGGCCTTCAAGGTCGTACTGAACTGACATTCTGCGCTACCAATGTATTCTTATGCAGCGACGGGCTTATAGGATGTGATGGTTTGCGCAATGGTGCCACCGCCGAGCACACGCGCGCCGCTGTCAGCCGTCTCATAAAATACGCAGGCTTGACCGCGCGCTACGCCAAGCTCATCGGCCAGCAATGTGACATGCACAGCCCCATCGACCATTTGCACCATGGCAGGCTGTGGCGCCCGCGTGGAACGCACACGCACGGCCACATCACGCGGCGTTGCATCAAGCGGCGCCGTGCCCAGCCAGTTCACGTCACGCAAAATAATCGTGCGCGTCGCCAAAGCCTCACGCGGGCCAACGATCACCTGCCGTTTTTCAGGATCGAGCCTGACGACAAACAGGGGTTGGCCTGTCGCAACGCCAAGCCCGCGGCGCTGGCCGACCGTGAAATGAATCACGCCTTCATGCTGCCCCAGCACGCGGCCATCGGTGTGCACAATATCGCCCGGCTCAACAGCGTGCGGCTTCAGCTTGGCAATGACATCGACATAATTGCCATCCGGCACAAAACAAATGTCCTGACTGTCTGCCTTGTCGGCAACAACCAGCCCATATTTATGGGCCAGTGCGCGGGTCTGCGCCTTCGGCATATGGCCCAGCGGAAAGCGCAGCAACGATAATTGCTCGGGCGTTGTGGCGTAGAGAAAATAACTCTGGTCACGATCAGGATCAGCAGCGCGGTAGAGGGCGCGGCCACCCTGCCCGTCAGCCTTGCTCTCCACGTAATGCCCGGTGGCGAGCACATCAGCCCCCAGATCACGCGCGGTATCGAGCAGGTCACGAAATTTGACGGACTTGTTGCACTCCACACACGGGATCGGCGTTTCGCCGGCCAGATAGGAGTCCGCAAACCGGTCGATCACCGCTTCACGGAAGCGGCTTTCATAATCCAGCACATAATGGGGAATACCGAGCGCTTCGGCCACACGCCGCGCATCGTGAATATCCTGCCCGGCGCAGCACGCGCCCTTGCGATGGATCGCCGCGCCATGATCATAAAGCTGGAGGGTGACGCCGATGACATCGTAGCCCTCCTCTTTCATGAGGGCAGCCACAACCGAGGAATCAACACCGCCAGACATGGCCACCACCACCCGCGTTTCGGCAGGAGGCTTTGCAATGCCAAGGCTGTTGAGGGGTGTGTTCATGCGCAGTGAGGCCGTTCCGGTGCAAG
>JBOFCU010000315.1:0-11352 GCA_051646285.1 Beijerinckiaceae bacterium | reverse complement strand
TCTCCTGCCCGACATAATGCGCCCAGCCGCCGCCGGACTGGCCGACACAGCCGCACATGATGAGCATGTTCATCACGCCGCGGTAATTCATGTCAGCGTGATACCAATGGTTCATCGCGGCCCCGATGATGACCATGGAGCGGCCTTTGGTCTTCTCGGCATTGGTGGCAAATTCCCGCGCCACCTGAATGATCTTGTCACGGGAAACACCGGTGATCTTCTCGGCCCAGGCCGGTGTGTAGGGCGTGTCGTCATCCAGCGACTTCGCGACGTTGTCGCCGCCATAGCCGCAATCGACGCCATAGTTGGCGAGGAAGAGATCGTGGACAGAAGCGACCAGCGTGTCACCGTCGGCGAGTTTCAGCGTCTTCACCGGCACGCGGCGCTTCAGAATGCTGGCGTGATCGGTGTTGGCGAAATGCTCATGGGCGATATTGCCGAAATAGGGAAAGGCGACCTCGGCCAGATCATCGCGGATGTCGGCCAGCGACAGGCGCAGCTTGGTCGGCTTGCCGCCCGACTCCTGCTCCTCCAGATTCCATTTGCCGCTTTCGCCCCAGCGAAAACCAATCGTGCCCTTGGGCGCAACAATAGCGCCGCTGGTCTCGTCATAGGCAACGGTTTTCCATTCGGGATTGTTGCTTTCGCCCAGCGCCGCAGAGAAATCCGAGGCGCGGATGAAACGGTCAGGCACCAGCGCATCACCCTGGCGCACCAATTTCACCAGCATCGGCATGTCGGTGTATTGCCGGACATAGTCGCGGAAATACGCTGCCTGCCGGTCAACGTGGTATTCCTTGAGGATGACGTGGCCCATCGCCATGGCAAGCGCGGAATCTGTGCCCTGCTTCACCGAAAGCCAGATGTCGCCAAACTTGGCGGCTTCCGAATAATCGGGTGAAATCACCGCCGATTTCATGCCGCGATAGCGCGCCTCCGTGTAGAAGTGCGCGTCTGGCGTGCGCGTCTGGGGGACATTCGAACCCCACAGGATAATAAAACCGGCATTATACCAGTCAGCCGATTCCGGCACGTCCGTCTGCTCGCCCCATGTTTGCGGTGAAGCCGGCGGCAGGTCGCAATACCAGTCATAGAACGACATGCAGACGCCGCCGATCAGCGACAAATAACGCGAGCCTGCCGCATAGCTGACCATCGACATTGCGGGGATGGGCGAGAAGCCGAAAATACGGTCCGGCCCGTGGGTTTTGGCGGTGTAGGCATTGGCCGATGCGATGATTTCGGTCACCTCATCCCACGCGGCGCGCACGAAACCGCCATGGCCACGCTTTTTCATATAGCTGGCGCGTTTATCCGGGTTTTCGACAATGCTGGCCCAAGCCGCTACCGGTGATTGGTTGGCGCGTGCCTCACGCCAGAGTTTCAGGAGACGCGAACGGATCAGCGGGTATTTCACCCGGTTGCCGGAATAAAGATACCAGCTGTAGGAGGCCCCGCGCGAGCAGCCGCGCGGCTCGTGGTTGGGCAGGTCAGGCCGTGTGCGTGGATAATCGGTCTGCTGGGTTTCCCAGGTGACGATGCCGCCCTTGACGTAGATTTTCCAGGAGCAGGAGCCGGTGCAGTTGGCACCGTGTGTCGAGCGCACGATCTTGTCATGCTGCCAGCGCGCCCGGTATCCGTCCTCCCAGCTCCGGTCCTCCGACGTCATCACGCCGTGACCATTCGAGAATGGCTCCTTGACCTTGTTGAAGAAAGTCAGTCGATCGAGAAAATGGCTCATGGCGGATGTGCCTCTTGCAGCGTGAAGTGGGTTATTGGGCCGGGGTCGTGACAGGGCTGGCGGGGGCGGCAGAAGGACGCCCGCGTTCGATGTCGTGGAGAAGGCCGCCGGGCCGTGTGTAGAACCACCAGGTGACGGCGATGCAGATGACGTAGAAGCCGAGGAAGCCGTAGAGCGCAGCCTGTGCGCCACCGGTTGCAGCAATTGAGGTGCCGAAGCTCTTGGGGATGAAGAAGGCCCCGTAGGCAGCAATGGCAGAGGTGAAGCCGATGATGGCTGCACTCTCCTTGTCCGACTGCTTGACGAGGTCCTGACCCGTCAGATGAGGCTCCAGCCGCGCCACTTCCTTGCGCATGATCGCGGGGATCATCTGGAAGGTGGAGGCATTGCCGATGCCGGTCATGGCGAACAGGAAGAGGAAGCTGCCGAAGAACACCGGGAACGAGACCGGGCTGCCCTTCATGCCGATGGCATAGAGGATGCCGGCCACACCGAGTGTCATGGCGACGAAAACCCAGAAGGTGATGCGCCCGCCGCCGATCCGGTCACAGGCCTTGCCGGCGACAGCGCGTGAAACAGCACCCACCAGCGGCCCGAGGAAGGCGATCTGGAGCGCGTTGACCTCCGGATAGAGGATCTTGGTCAGCAGCGGGAATGCTGCCGAGAAGCCGATGAACGAGCCGAAGGTGCCGGTGTAGAGCCAGCACATGATCCAGTTATGGCTGCGCCGGAAGATGACCGCCTGATCGGCGAAGCTCGCCTTCATGGTCGCGATGTCACTCATGCCGAACCAGGCTGCGAAGGCCGAGGCAATGATGAACGGGACGAAGACGAAACCGGCATTTTGCAGCCACAACGTCGTCGTCACGCCGCCGACTGTTGCGGTCTGCGGCTCGCCGCCAAGCCAGCCGAACACGCCGGCTGTGATGGCGAGCGGCACAATGAACTGCACGACGCTGACACCGAGATTGCCAAGTCCGGCATTGATCGCCAACGCATTGCCCTTTTCCGCCTTTGGAAAGAAGAACGAGATGTTGGCCATCGAGGAGGCGAAGTTGCCGCCGCCGAAACCGCAGAGCAACGCCAGTGCGAGGAAAATCCAGTAGGGCGTGGCGGGATTCTGCACCGCATAGCCCATGCCGATAGCCGGGATCAGCAACGACCAGGTTGACAGCGTCGTCCACAGCCGCCCGCCAAACATCGCCGGCATGAAGCTATAGAAGATGCGCAGCGTTGCGCCGGACAAGCCAGGCAGAGAGGCCAGCCAGAAGAGCTGCTCATTGGTGAAGGCAAAGCCGACGCTGGGCAGTTTGGCCACGACCACGGACCACACCATCCATACGGCGAAGGAGAGCAGCAAGCAGGGCACTGAAATCCAGAGATTGCGCCGGGCGATAGTGCGACCGCCACTTGCCCAGAAATCCTTGTCTTCCGGCCGCCAGTCCTGAATCGCTCCGGTTGCGGCGAGCTTGCCCTGCTGGGCAGTGCCATGGATCGGCTGCATCTCCGGCAGCTCCGGCAGCGTGCGGGCCGGGACGCCCGCCTCGGCTGCGGTCCGCTCCATCGACCGGATGGCGAAGTGCATCCAGAGCGTCGAGACAGCAACGATCAGGAACAGGAGCCAGAAGCAGCTCTGCCAGACTCCGGTGAGGTCATTCAATGCACCGAAGGCAATCGGCAGGACAAAGCCGCCAAGACCACCGACGAGGCCGACAACACCACCCACAGCGCCAACGCGGTCGGGATAATAGACCGGGATGTGCTTGAACACGGCGGCCTTGCCGAGGCTCATGAAGAAGCCCAGCACGAAGGCGACGGTGATGAAACCGACGATGTTCATCCGGGTCGTGAAGGTCACCGGGCCACGGATGCCCTCCACCACATAGGAAGTCGGCGGATAGGACAGGATGAAGGTGCAGACCACCGACACCAGGAAGGTCCAGTACATGACGCGCCGCGCGCCAAACTTGTCGGACAGATGCCCGCCATAGGCACGGAACAGCGAGGCCGGGATCGAATACATCGCGCCGATCATGCCAGCCGTGGCGATGTCGAGATTATAAACGCCCATCAGGTAGCGCGGCAGCCACAGCGCCAGTGCGACAAAGGCACCGAAGACGAAGAAATAATAGAGCGAGAAGCGCCAGACCTGAATATTCTTGAGCGGCTCCATCATGGCCGCCAGCGACTCCGGCTTTTGGCCAGTCGCGCGGCGTCTGGCGAGGTCAGGATCATCCTTGGTCGTCAGAAAGAAGATGACGGCTGTTGCGGCCAGCACGGCGGCCCAGATCAGTGCCACGGTCTTCCAGCCATAGGCGACCATGATCACAGGCGCAGCAAACTTCGTGACCGCAGCACCGACATTACCGGCACCAAAAATGCCAAGTGCGGTGCCTTGCTTCTCCTTCGGGAACCATTTCGACACATAGGCGACACCGACCGAGAATGAGCCGCCGGCAATGCCCACACCAAGCGCCGCAATGAGGAATGTCGTGTAGTCGTAAGCGTAGGTGAGCAACGCGGTCATCACCGCCGCGCTCAGCATGGTGAGCGTATAGACAACCCGGCCGCCATATTGATCGGCCCAGATACCGAGGATCAGGCGGATCAACGAACCTGTCAGAATGGGCGTGCCGACGAGCAGGCCGAACTGCGTGTCCGACAGTCCCAAATCCTTCTTGATCTGGATTCCAATGATCGCAAAAATCGTCCACACCGCGAAGCAGACCGTGAATGCAAATGTCGACATCCACAGTGCGGTGTTGCGGTCGCTGTCCTTGATTGTTGAAGAAAGCATGGTCGCCCCCGTTTGTTGGGGGGACGTTTTCCTGTCCGGGATGATCTCTCCTTGACTTGCATCAACAGAATGTCCCGCTTTCAGACATTCAAGCGGGCATGCTGTAAAACTCAGGCTGCTGCCGCACAGTTATCAATGAAAGTCTGAATGCGTATCAATTTTTGAATTGACACATATCAATTTCTTGCTTGATGAATCCGTATTATCATCCGCATCATCAGGTGGAGGGTATCCAGTGCGACTCGATGACATGGAACTGGTCCGCGCTCTCCCGCTGCTGAATGGCATGACTGGAGACAACCTTCCGGTGTTGTTGCAGGGCGCATTCCTGCAACGGTTTCCGATCCATGTGGACCTCATCCGCGAGGGTGAACCGGCGGATTTTCTGCATGTCATTGTCGAAGGCCAGGTTGAACTGTTTGCGCGCTACCGCGACCGGGAAACGACAATCACCGTGCTGAGCCCGCCGTCCTGCTTCATACTGGCTGCCGTCATGCTGGAACGGCCCTATCTCAAATCTGCGCGTGTGCTGTCTCCATCACGGATATTGCTGATCCCGGCGGACAATGTGCGGTCCATGTTCGCAGATGATCCTGTGTTTGCGCGCGCAATTGCGCACGAGCTATCCTTCGCTTTCCGGGGCGTTGTGAAAGAACTGAAAAATCAAAAATTGCGCGGGACCATAGAAAGGCTGGCCGCATGGCTGGTGCGGTATCATTCGGAAAGCGGAACTGACAACCAGATTGTGCTGCCATTTGACAAGAAGGTTTTGGCCAGCCGCCTTGGCATGGTGCCGGAAGTCCTCTCCCGCACCTTCGTCAACCTCAAGGATTATGGCGTGAAAGTCGATGGGCCGCGCATCATCATCAATGATCTTGCCGCCCTGCAAAAACTCGCCGCACCGGATGATCTGATTGATAATCCGGAATCATGACAGCATCGCATTTCATTGCGGTGCATATCATTATTGTCCGATTGCGGCGGTGCTGAGATGGCCCGGCCTGTCAGCTCTGTTTTCGCGACCAGCACATCCGCCAATCATCGCAAGGCACGGCGTGCGCAACGGCAGGCGCGTGGCATCGCAAGCGGCCATTGCCAAGGGACTTTTCGCAATCCAAAGCCGGGCATATAAACCAATGGTCTGCGCTGCGATTTGTGCGCATTCTACCAACACGCAAGATAATCACCATCATGTTTCAAGGCCATTACATCAGATGGAATCCAATTCCGGAACTCGACGGGCAGCGGATGTCCTGCGAGGCGCTCCACGACGATTGGGAGGGATTCCGGCTCTGGTTCAAACCGCAATCCGGACCGATGTTGATCGTGTCATTTCCTTCGGTCTTGCTCCATGCCAGTTCCGAAGACGGTTCGCGCCTTTCGCCGATCATCAACACGGTGCCGCTCGAGCTGCCACATCTGTTTTGGAAAGTGGAGCAATCTGCACTGGTTGCCGAGTTTCATCGGCAATCCCTTGATACACGGGCGAGCTGGAATATCACGCACTATGCGTTTCTCAGTGTGAATGACTGCATTGATGTGCTGGCGACCGAACCACCCGTGTTCCGCCAACACGGCGGCAGCCTCCCATGAGCGGTCTCATCCCTGTGTAACAGTACGTTGTGACCAGCGGTTGCGTGTTGAAAAAAAAGATGCGTTGCCTCCACTCTTTGGAACGCCAATACGTCCGATAATCGGGGCTGCGGAATTGGGGCCGGCATCGCCTGTGTGAAGGGGCTGAGAGGATCATGCGCGAACAAGAGTTGCGATATGTCGATCTGATGCCGGCACTTCTTGCCGATCTGCGCGCGATTGGCGATCCGCCAGGCATGAAAATTCATGGCGAGTTGCATCTGCAATATCATGAAGCGTGTGTCTGGGTGTTGCTCGCTCATATGGATGATGCACGCGCGGCCCTTATTGCCATGCGGCCAGTGCTGGCCCGGCATCAGGCGCGATGGCCTGACGTGACCGTAACAGTATCCTTCAATGCAATTGCAGATGACATGCGGATTTATATCGCTCATCTGGAGGGCGCAGAGATTCATGACGCACGACAGCTCGCGGATATAGGGAGTTATATGCAATCGGTGCCATTATCCGCGCATGACAGGTCTTTTTGGGAAATCGATGAACCGGGCCATCGCCAAAAATGAGGGTCGCGGTCATGAACAATTTTCTGAGCATAGCGGCACTTGCACTCTTCCTATCTCATATTGGCGCATCCGGACAGAATTTTACCGAGGAGCAAAAGAATGAGCTGATTTTCAACGAGGCCACGCCCTTGATGGAGTTATCATGACCAATGATGAAGCCGAATACTGGCGGATCCTCACATTGCAGGAAAGTGGCAAATTCAGCGAGGCCGCGCCGCGTTTGGCTGCTCTTATTGCCAAAGCCAGTGACGCGCGGTTTCATGCGGCCTATGGCATCTGCCTGCAACAGCTTGGCCGGTGGCGAGAATCCATTGTGCAGTTTGAAAATGCCCTCGCCCTGAAGCCTGCGTACTGCGAAGCGGATTGGCGTAACATGCTGGCGCAATCCTACCTGAAGGCCGGGCAGAAAGGCCGTGCGGTTGCGCAATGGCGCATCGTTGCACAGATGGAGCCTTGTTATCCAAGCCGCGATTTTCCCATAGATGAAGCGAAGCGGATGCTGAATAAATTCGACCACCGCAGCAATATGAAGTAGACTGTATTAAACGGACCTTTTATCTTTGGCGGCATCGTGCTAGCCAGAACCGTGGTCAAATTTATCGTCACTGAAAATGGGGTGGCCCATGTGGACTGTCAGCCGGCGTTGGATTTTGGCGGTAATCACGAGCCTGACTGGTCTTGCCGCAATGGCTCGCAAGAGTCCGGCGCAACAAAAAGGCGACCAGGCCTCTAACCGCGAAAAAAAGGGGGGCCGGATCGAACCGCTGTTTACATCCGAAGCGGATGCGCGCGCCATCATGCAGGCGCACTGCGTGGCGAATGTCGACGCTCCCCTATCGGCGGAGCAAGTGGATTTTCTGGTGTCGCGGCTCAGGCCACAGTTATGGCTGGCGGATCGTACGGATGGCGGCGGCGGGCTTGGTGAAACACGTCTTGGTGGTGCGCCCGACCTGCCGAAGGGAATGGCCTGGCCGATCCGGCCCGCTTTGCCAGAGGCTGCGAAAGCGGAATTGCAAAGCCGACAGGCTAGAAGCTGGATCGTGCGGCAAATTGGTCAGGCTGTGCCATTCGAGTTTATCGGCCAGATCGAACTTTCCGCAGCGAGCCCATTTGCACTCCATGCTCAGGGTTTGCCGCCGACGGGGCGTCTTTCCTTCTTCCTGGATATTGCTGTTCTCATGCAAGATCCGCGCGGTGGACCGCAGGCATGTCTCGTTATTTACGACGCAACTGGAGTTGACGGACTGGAACGCCTCGCAATCCCCGCATTATTCGCGGACATGGAAGCCTGGTGGCGCGACCCCGATCCAAAACAAATCGAGCATTTCAAAACAATGGCGCGTCACCTTGATGCTGCGGGTCAGAAGGAAGCGGCCAAGGCCATGCGCGCGGCCGCACGCAAAAGCGAAACGCCCGATCCCACATCAAAAAAGCCATTCGTTTACCCCGCGCGCGCCAAGCAGCTCATGCCGCTTTGGGTGCTGCCGAAACAGAATACTGTCGAACTGACATTGGACAGCGCACTGACTGCCTTCGCTCATGATGATCAGACAAGCGAACATTATTCACTCCTGACAGGCAATGATATTGGCCCGTTTACCTCTGATCGTTCGAATATGCGCAGGACACAGGACTGGTTGATGCTTGAGGCGCGACGAACGCGCCTTTTGGGGCCGCCGGATCCTGAGCAGGACGACCCACGTTACGCGGCGCTGCCTGCGCGTGAGCTGCCGCCCTATCCATGGAACCCGGCCAATATCGCCGAGGCCGCACGCAAGGCTGAGGCGTGGCAGCTTCTGCTGCAAGTCTCGATCGCCGATTTATCGCAGGAGCAAACCGAGGGGACTGTGTATTTCATGATCCTCAAGTCCGATCTCGCCGCGCGTGACTTCTCCCGCGTGGTTGCCTCCTATCAGCAGACGTAAGCAGGATTTTTGCAGATCAGCCGGCCTTGGATTATGCTGCCAAATTGCGTCTTGGATGCACAGACGGTTAGCCAATACCAGAGCGAGGGTCATGTCTGATCAGTAAGCGGCCTGATCGAGAGATTGGACCTTAGTCCGTATAAAATAAATATATATCAATAATTTACATGGAAAATGGCGGAGCATCGGAAACCGGATGCAAGGCTTCTGCTCTGGTTCGTTGGCAGCCCATCGCAGTTGTGCGAAAATCTGAGTAGTGGCGGACAGGGAGGGATTCGAGTGATTGGGTGCATACGTCATGTTTCCCTATAAAACACAGCAAATCCGCACCAGCAACAAATTATTTGTTAGCCATGGTGTTGCACAAAAAAACCGGTGACTGAGCACCGGTTATGGCAACAAACGAAACGCCAATTGGCGTTTGATAGCGGAGGCACGCTAGCTGGAGAGCCCCGCAAACTCTTAAACCGGGGGCTTGTCGCCCGCCTGGTCCGATCCCGCCGAGAATACCTGAAAAGAACTGCTCGTGGTCGTAATGGTCTTGTCCAGATCGCCAGCAAGATCAATCTTCCATTTTGTGACCAGCACATAACGGCCCGGCGGGGGTCTGCATTTTTCAGGATAGAGCCACCAATCTATTGTCAAAGGACTCGGCAACTCAGATGTGGGCTCATAATTGCCTGACCCGGCCGACGCACAGCCGGCCACGCCTATCGTTCCAGTTGGCGTCAGTTCTTTCACGCTTGCTGTCCATCGGGCCGCAAATTGGCGCCGGATGGTCCGCTCGACAAATATCAAGGGTGCCGCGCCCTCTATCGTGTCTGATACCACAACCTTGTGAACATCCATCCAGTCTGAGGCTGGCATGGATCGCAGATTCCAATCGCGATAGACGCCGAGCGCGACAATGACGATGATGAGCCATGGAACAGCGAAATTGATTGCGAAGCGGATGACAGGTTTCATTTGCCTATTGCTCCCTTGATGAAATCCGTGAGGCCACCGCGTAAGGCGACAATAACCAGAGCCAGCCAGGCCAGATATTTGATGACTTTTTGAACCCCAACAGCGGCGCGGCCTAAGACCTTCATGCCGATCCATATCTGGGCGATGTCACGCAGCGCATCGGCTTCCTCATCATCGAAATCCTTGACTCTTTCCCCATGATCCGCCGCATCAAGAATTCTCTTGGCAACTTTATCTATCTTGTCGGTCGATGACATCTGGCGAGCCTATTCTGTGTCCTGATGCGCCTTGCGCACGGTTTCGTAATGATCGGCCAGAGCTTGCAATCTGCGGCCATTTTCCATGCGGCCTTCCCTCTCCCTGCCGGCCACCACAACAGGGTCTTCTCGTTCCCTCGGGTCCGGCAGCACCACCGGTTTTGCATAGCTCGGCAGCGGCGGCAGCACTCTGCTGCTCACGCTAACGGATGGCGCGCAGCCGCCGAGCGGTATCAGCATCGAGGCGGCAGTTATCGCGGCTGCCAGCGGGATAGTTCTTTGCCAGCGCATCACTGAGTTCCTTGATCTTGGCGGCATTGGCCACAGCATGCTGTTCCATCGCGTCGTGCGCTGCCTTGGCTTGCTGCGCCGTCTTCTGATGCAGCGCTATATCAGCCTTGGCAGCGGCGATTTCCGATTTCAGGGCTGCAATGTTTGCCCGGCGCATCGCAGAATTATGCCCTGTATTCCAACCGGCTCCGAAAATTGCAGCCGACGACAGCAGGCCAATCAGCGCGACGGTGCTGGTGGAAAAACCGAACATCAGCGCCGTTCCCCGGACCGCCAAGCCTTCACAACTGCTGTTTCGCCGCGGCTGGCCAGCTGGGCTACGGTGCCGGCGATTACGGCCGTCAGCAGCAGCCAGACCCAGCCAGGCACATCGCTGAGATATTCACGCACCGGTTCTATCATTTCCTTCACGGTGCTGAATTGCGTTGCCACCGCTTCAAATGCTCCCATGACGCCGGTGCCGATGGCAGACAAAATAGCGGTGATCTTCACCTTCCATGCCGCCTTGGCTTCGGGCGCTTTTTCCCTGACCTTGGCGGCAGTCGCTTCGGCGCGCTCCGGTGCCAGCTGTCTCGGCGCAGCCTTGGTCAGCGCCACGACAAGTTCATCATCGATCCAGTCTCCGTCTGGAAGACCATGATCGGCGCGGAAGGCCTTGATCGCCGCCCGGGTAAAAGGGCCAATTTTGCTGAACCACCCCGGGTTTGCCGGAGGCCATTTGGTTCAAGTTATGCGGCCATGGCTGGCTGGTCCAGCATGGCATAGTAGCGCTCCTCGGCTTCGGCGGGTGGGATATCGCCGATAGGCCGCATCAGGCGGCGGTGATTATACCAGTCGACCCATTCGAGGGTTGCGAACTCAACGGCCTCGAAGGATCGCCAAGGCCCGCACCGGTGAATGACCTCGGCCTTGTAAAGCCCGTTGATGGTCTCGGCGAGAGCATTGTCGTAGGTGTCGCCAATACTGCCAACGGAAGGCTCGATCCCAGCTTCGGCAAGCCGCTCACTGTATCGAATGCTGACATATTGCGAACCCCTGTCGGAATGATGGACCAGACCGTTGTGATGATGTGGCCTGCGTTGACCTGCTCCCCGTGCTTCCCGCCAGTGATAAGTTCGGTTCATCCATTGGAGATGGGCCATGCGGAGCAGTCGATTCACTGAGGAACAAATCATTGCCATTCTGGCTGAACACGAGGCCGGAATCCGAACGAAGGATG
>JBOFCU010000314.1:0-11495 GCA_051646285.1 Beijerinckiaceae bacterium | reverse complement strand
TTTGCAGCACTCGACAGCCGCACCAAGGCCGATGTGCTCGCCCAGTTTGGCGGCGGCCAGTTCTCGACCTTCAAGAATGCACTGGCTGATCTGTCGGTGGCGAAGCTGTCGCCGATTGCTGCCGAAATGCGGCGCCTTCTGAACGATCCCGCTGAGATCGACCGCATCCTGTGTGATGGCGGTGACAGGGCGCGCGCCATTGCTGAGGTCACCATGCGGGAGGCGCGCGAAATCCTCGGCTTTATCCAGCGCCCTTGATCCTGAATGGCGCTGGCAAGCCAATGCCGGGTCAGGGCGCTGGACCGGAATTTCGGGTTGAGCGAAGGCATTGTGCAGACGTATCCGGGCTGGCACCATGCCATGGAAAATACGAGATAGAGACGTGAAATAACGCGCGTCTCTGTATCACCCCCATTCTGGCGAAGGGAGCACGAATGAGCCGCCGCCGCCGATCTTATGAAGCCGGGCACCGCCCCAAAGTGCTCATCATCATCGATGGGTCACCGGAAAGCGCTGTCGCCATCCGGTATGCGGGCCGCCGTGCCGCGCGCACGGGCGCCGGGCTGGTGATGCTCACGGTGGTGGACCCGCCGGAAGCCCTGCCCATTCTCGGCATCAGCTCCGTCATGGAGGATGAGGCTGTGGCCGACGCCCAGGAGAAGATCGAGGCGGCATCCTCCCGGTTGAAGGAGACGACCGGCGTCGAGGCCCAGACCGAAATCCGCATCGGCAAGAAGGCGGATGAAATTCGCACGCTGATCGATACCGATGAGGATATTGCCAGCCTCATTCTGGCCGCTGGCACGGGCAAGGATGGCCCCGGCCCCCTCGTGGCGTCCATGGCAACCAAGGGGGCTTCGAATCTGCCGGTGCCGATCATCATCGTGCCGGGTGATCTCACTGCCGAAGAAATTGATGCGCTGGCCTGAAGCCATCTGCATTGCACTGCGCGCCCTAATCCGTTTGAGAGCCGTATCTGATGGGCACTGCCGCCGCCGCCATTCTTGATGCGATTGCCGATCCGGTGCTGCTGATCGCTGGGGATGATGTGGTGACGCTGGCCAATGTGGCCGCGCGCCAGTTGCTCCCGCGCCTGAAAACCGGTGACCCCTTCTGGTTCACCTTGCGCGAGCCAGCCATGCGCGCCGGCGTGATTGAGGCGCGCAGCAAGGGGCAGGCTGCCATTGATCATGTCGAGCGCGGCCCCGTGGAGCGGCGCTATCTGGTCGGGGCGGCGCAGGCCGATGGCGGCACCATTGTCCTGCATTTCAAGGATCGCACCGAGGCGGTGCAGACCGAGCGGATGCGGTCTGACTTCGTTGCCAATGCCAGCCACGAATTGCGCACGCCGCTGGCATCGCTGCTGGGCTTTGTCGAGACGCTGGAAGGTCCAGCCAAAGAGGATCCCGTCGCGCGGACCCAGTTTCTCGCCATCATGCGCGAGCAGGGCCGGCGGATGGCCCGCCTGATTGATGATCTGCTTTCCCTGTCGCGGGTGGAAATGAACCAGCACATCGCCCCGCGCGGGCAGGTGCCGCTGATGCCGTTGATCCGTGAGGTGATGGACAGTCTGGGCCCTCAGGCCAAGGCCCGCCAGGTCACGGTGACGCTGGACGCGCAGCTGGAGCCGACGGTTCCTGGTGATCGCGACGAACTGGTGCGCGTGATCGAAAACCTTGTGGAAAATGCCATTAAGTATGGCCGCGAGAATGGCCATGTCGCCATCAGCATGAAGCCGGCGATAACGCTGCCGGGGCACCCGCCAGCCATTGATCTGGCTGTCAGCGATGACGGGCCGGGTATTTCGCCCGCTCATCTCCCGCGCCTCACAGAGCGCTTCTACCGGGTCAATGTCGGCCAGAGCCGCCAGCAGGGCGGCACAGGGCTGGGGCTGGCGCTGGTCAAGCACATCGTCAACCGCCACCGCGGGCGGCTGCTGATCGCCAGCACGGTTGGCGAAGGCGCGACCTTTACGGTGACATTGCCGCTGGCATAACCGGCCCAAGTTCCGGCCCAAGTTCCGGCCCAAGTGCCGGGCGACATGCCCAGGCTGTTGTCATAGCCCTGTCACACAGGCCGCGTAGCGCATTCCCAACGATGATCCGGGCCACATCGGCTCCGACCTCACCGGGAGACTGTCATGAAACTCATTCCGTTTGCTGTCGCCGCCTTTACGGTTGCTGCGGCCGCCATCACCCCCGCAAAGGCCGCTGACATCACCGGCGCTGGCGCGACATTCCCCTTCCCGCTCTATGCCAAATGGGCCGAGGCCTATAAGGCGGCGTCTGGCAATGGCCTGAATTATCAGTCTATCGGCTCCGGCGGCGGCATCCGCCAGATCCGCGCCAAGACCGTCGATTTCGGCGCCTCCGACATGCCGCTCAAGGGCACAGACCTTGAGAAAGACAAGCTGGTGCAGTTTCCCGCCGCCATCGGCGCGCTGGTGCCTGCGGTGAATATTGCCGGCGTCGAACAGCGTGGCATCAGGTTCACCGGCCCGGTGCTGGCTGACATTTATCTCGGCAAGATTGCGAAGTGGAATGACAAGGCGATTGCCGACCTCAATCCGGGTGTGAAACTGCCGGAAAGCAACATCAACGTTGTCTACCGGTCAGACGGATCAGGCACGACCTTCGTGTGGACCGATTATCTCTCGCGCGTGTCTGATGAATGGAAGTCCAAGATTGGGGCCAACACCTCGGTGAGCTGGCCTGTCGGCATCGGCGGCAAGGGCAATGAAGGCGTCTCGGCTTCGGTGAAACAGATCGCCAACTCCATTGGGTATGTCGAATATGCCTATGCCAAGCAGAACAAGCTCGCTTACGGGCTTGTGAGCAATAAGGATGGCAAGTTCCCGGTGCCGGAGGAAAAGAATTTCCAGGCGGCAGCGGCCAATGCCGATTGGGCGGCTGCGCCGGGCTTCGGTGTCATCCTCAACAATCAGCCCGGCGCTGACGCATGGCCGATCACCTCCGCGACCTTCATTCTGATGCGCAAGGAAGCCGATGCTGCGAAAAATGCCGATGCGATCAGGTTCTTCGACTGGGCCTTCGTCAATGGCGACAAGATTGCCAGCGAGCTTGAATATGTGCCTCTGCCAGCCAGCGTGAAAGAAAAGATCCGTGCCACCTGGGCGCAGGATCTCGCCTTCAAGAAGTAAGGGAAACCAACCCGCGCGGAGCCTTCCGCGCGGGTCTTTTCATGGCTGACGCGGCGGGCATCATTGCGATAAGACGATGCGGAGTTCACCGGTAATGAGCGCAGTATCTATGACAACCGACACCGCCGCCCGCAGCGCCGCCATGCAGCCGCGCCGCAAGCCGCCATCCACGGCATCCGAAACCGTCTTTCTGTGGGCGAGCCGGATATCCGCCTACACAGTGCTGCTGCTTCTCGCCGGCATCATGCTCTCCATGGTGATTGGCGGCTGGCCGGCCTTCAAGGAATTCGGCCCGTCGTTTCTGACAACCAGCGTGTGGGACACGCAAAGTGAAACCTATGGTGCCTGGCCGGCCATTGCCGGCACACTCACAACAGCCCTCATCGCGATGGTGATTGGTTTGCCGCTGTCTCTCGGCATCGCGATTTTTTTGACGCAGCTCGCGCCGGTGTGGATCAAACGGCCGGTTGCAACAGCGGTCGAACTGCTCGCCGCAGTGCCCAGTATTATTTACGGCATGTGGGGCCTTTTTGTTTTTGTGCCGCTGTTTGCCAAATATGTGCAGGTGCCTGTGTCCAATCTTGTTGAGGGCATGCCCATTCTCGGCACAATTTTATATTCCCGCTCACCCTCTGGCCTCGGCATTTTTACGGCAGGGCTCATTCTCGCCTTCATGATTATTCCGTTTATCGCCTCGATCACCCGCGACATGCTCGACCAGATTCCCAGTGTGCTGCGCGAAAGCGCCTACGGGGTCGGCTGCACCACATGGGAAGTGGTGCGCCACGTGCTTGTACCGCAAGCCGGTGTCGCCATCATCGGCGCATCCATGCTGGGTCTTGGCCGCGCGCTGGGGGAAACCATGGCGGTGACCTTTGTGGTGGGCAATGCCAACCGTTTGTCTGCATCCATTTTTGATCCCGGTTCCACCATCGCATCACGCGTCGCCAATGAATTCAACGAGGCGTTGGGTATGCAGATGAGCGCGCTGATTGCGCTGGGCTGCATCCTGTTTTTCGTCACCTTTGTCGTGCTGGTTTGCGCGCGGCTGCTGGTGGCCCGCGTTGGTAAGGTATGAGTGCCATGAGCGAAACCTCCATGAAGCCCGTGCCTGAATATATCGTGAAACCGTTTGTCAGCCGGGTGCGTGCTTCCCGCCGTCTGGCGGATCAGGCGCTGAAAATTCTCGCCACCCTCTTCACGGCGATGGGCATTTTCGTGCTGTTCTGGATATTGGGCATGCTGCTGGTGAAAGGCGTATCGGCTCTTTCACTCGACGTATTCACCAAAATCACCCCCGGTCCGGGCAGTGAGGGAGGCGGGCTGGCCAACGCCATTGTCGGCTCCATTGTGCTGACCATGATCGGCATGGCCATCGCAACGCCCATTGGTATCATGGCCGGCACCTATCTTGCCGAATATGGCAACACTGCAAAGATCGCGAATTATATCCGCTTCATCAATGATATTCTCTTGTCAGCGCCCTCCATTTTGATCGGCCTGTTTGTCTACACCCTGCTGGTGCTGCCGTTCGGCGGATATTCCGGCTGGGCGGGCGGTGTTGCGCTTGCCATTATTGCGTTGCCGGTGATTGTGCGCACCACGGAGGATATGTTGCGGCTTGTGCCATCGCAGCTGCGTGAAGCGGCTGCCGCACTGGGCGCACCACCCTCCTTTGTGATCCGCCATGTGACGTGGCGTGCGGCGCGCGCGGGCATGATGACCGGTGTGTTGCTGGCGATGGCCCGCATCGCCGGCGAAACAGCCCCGCTGCTGTTCACCGCGCTGAATAACAATTTCTGGTTTTCGCCGAGCCTGATGGGCGGCGTTTCCAATTTGCCGGTGACAATTTATCAGTTTGCATCGGCACCCTATGACAATTGGCAGGCGCTGGCCTGGGCGGGCGCATTGATCATTACTTTCAGTATTCTGGCGCTGTCCCTGCTGACGCGCTTTCTTGTGAACCGGGGACAAGTGAAATGAGCACGCTCGCCATGATGGATGCGCCCAGCCGTTCGGAGCCTGCGGCTGGCCCGATCCGGCTTGATGTCAAGAACCTGAATTTTTATTATGGCGATCACCGTGCGCTGAAGGACAACACGATCAGCTTTTATGACCGGCAAGTGACGGCGCTGATCGGCCCGTCAGGCTGCGGAAAATCAACGTTGCTGCGTGTGTTCAACCGCATTTATTCGCTCTATCCCGATCAGCGGGCGACAGGGGAAATCCTGCTCGATGGCCAGAATATTCTCGATCCGTCACTGGATTTGAATGAGCTGCGCTCACGTGTCGGCATGGTGTTTCAGAAGCCAACGCCATTTCCCATGTCGATCTATGACAATATCGCTTTCGGCGTCCGGCTCTATGAAAAAATATCCCGTGCCGAAATGGATTTGCGGGTGGAGAGCGCCTTGCGCAAGGCTGCCCTGTGGGATGAGGTCAAGGACAAGCTGAAGCAGAATGGTATGGGTCTCTCAGGCGGCCAGCAGCAGCGTCTGTGCATTGCCCGCACCATTGCGCAGCAGCCGGAAATTATATTGTTCGATGAGCCGACCTCGGCGCTTGATCCCATATCAACCGGCAAGATTGAAAATCTGCTTGAGCAGTTGCGCGATGAATTTACGATCGTCATCGTCACCCACAACATGCAGCAGGCTGCGCGTATTTCTCAGCGTACAGCCTTCATGTATCTGGGCGAAATGGTCGAGGTCGGGCCGACGCAAAAGATTTTCATGAATCCAGACAAAAAGCAGACTCTGGATTATGTCACTGGCCGGTTTGGCTAAGACAACGAAAGAACACGGTTATGAACAATCAGAAAGAGCATATCGTTCGTTCCTTCGACGCCGACTTGCAGGAGTTGCGCCGCGCCATTGCAGAAATGGGCGGCATTTCGGAAAAAATGCTGGCTGATGCCGTGCGGGCGCTTGCCAACCGCGATCCGGATCTGGCGCAGAAGGTCATTGCCATGGACCCGCGCCTTGATGCCTTGCAGCGGGAAATCGAGGATATGAGCATCCTGACTATCGCCCGCCGCCAGCCCATGGCTGTGGATTTGCGCGAAATCATTTCGGCCATCCGCATTGCCGGTGATCTTGAGCGTGTCGGTGATCTGGCCAAGAATGTCGGCAAGCGCGTGCTGGTCATCGCATCCAATGTGCAATTGCCGCGCGCCATTGTTGGCCTCAAGCATATGAGCGATCTTGTTGGTGATCAGCTCAAGGATGTGCTCGACGCTTATACGCAAAATGATCTGGAAGGCGCGATTGATGTCTGGAAACGGGATGATGGCATTGATGCGCTGTATACATCATTGTTCCGTGAATTGTTGACCTACATGATGGAAGATCCGCGCAATATCACCTCCTGCACCCATCTGCTGTTCTGCGCCAAGAACATCGAGCGCATCGGCGATCACACCACGAATATTGCCGAAACGATTCATTATTGGGTCACGGGCAAACAACTCACGGCAGACCGTCCCAAGGGGGACAATATCAATGTCGCCGTCGATGCTGATGATTGAGAATAGAATATCATGGCTGCGCGCATTTTAATTGTTGAGGATGAAGCGGCGCTTGTGACGCTTTTGTCCTACAACCTCAAATCAGAAGGGTATGAGGTTGAGGCTGTCACATCGGGCGATGAGGCTGATGTGCGGCTGCGGGAAAATGTGCCCGATCTGATGTTGCTGGACTGGATGCTGCCCGGTCTTTCAGGCATTGAATTGTGCCGGCGTCTGCGCAGCCGTGAAGCAACGCGCAGCCTGCCGGTGATCATGCTCACGGCGCGTGGCGAGGAAAGTGAGCGGGTGCGCGGTCTGGCCACCGGTGCTGATGATTATATCGTCAAGCCATTTTCCG
This sequence comes from Beijerinckiaceae bacterium, assembly GCA_051646285.1. Classification (GTDB taxonomy): domain Bacteria; phylum Pseudomonadota; class Alphaproteobacteria; order Rhizobiales; family Beijerinckiaceae; genus Terrirubrum. The sequence goes on along the minus strand of JBOFCU010000314.1, from coordinate 4,472 downwards.
TGCCGGAATTGCTGGCGCGCGTGCGCGCCTTGCTGCGCCGCGCCCGGCCCAACCGTGTTGCATCTGTGCTGACGGCTGGTGACATCACACTGGACCGCGAGGCCCACCGCGTCTTTCGCGGCGAATCCGAAATTGCTCTTGGCCCGACGGAATACCGGCTTCTGGAATATCTCATTGAAAAGCCGGGCCGGGTGTTCACGCGCGGCCAGCTGCTGGATGGCGTGTGGGGGCAGGATGCGGAAATTGATGAGCGCACGGTCGATGTGCATGTCGGCCGCCTGCGCAAGGCGATGGGTCTGGCCATGGGCACCAATGGCCCCGAAAATCCCATCCGCACCGTGCGCGGTGCGGGCTATGCTTTTGATGAAACCTACCGCGGTGAAAAACAGTCAGCCTGAAGGGCAATGTATTTCTGGCAGATTATTTCTGGCATGCCGCGCAATAAAAGGTCGAGCGGCCGCTTTGCGCCATGCGTGTGATGGTGCCCTTGCAGCCCGGTGCCGGGCACGGTTCACCCTCCCGGTCATAGACACGGAAGCGGTGCTGAAAATATCCCAGTGATCCGTCGGTATGGCTGTAGTCGCGCAGGGTTGAGCCGCCGGCTTCAATGGCTTCTTCCAGCACACAGCGGATGGCCGCAGCCAACCCCGTTCCGCGCGCATGCATCAGGCCTTTCGCCGTGACCAGCGTGCCGGCCTTGCGGGTCGGGGCCAGCCGCATGCGGTTCAGCACTTCGCACACATAGATGTTGCCAAGGCCGGCAACGAGCCGCTGGTCGAGCAGTGCCGCTTTCAACGGTGCTGTCTTGCCGGCGAAAAGGCCCGCCAGCACCGCATCATCAAGCGCGTTGCCGAGCGGCTCCACGCCCATCCCCAGAAAATGCTTGCAAGTTTCGACGCTGCTGCGCGGCACGAGGTCCATGAAGCCGAAGCGGCGGGTGTCATTGTAAGTCACCCGTGCACCGTTGGAGAGATGGAAAACGACATGATCGTGCGGGGCAGGCGGCAGAAAGGCGGAGGCCTGACTCGCCACCGCTGCCGCGACGCTGCCACCGCCGGTCTCATGGTGAAATTCGCCGGGCCGGACCGGCTTGCCTCCGGGCATTTCCACCAGAAAGCGCCCGCTCATGCCCAGATGCATGATCAGCACATCACCATTGTCGAGATCAGCCAGAATATACTTGGCGCGGCGCGACAGGGCCTCGATTCGCCGCCCGGTGAGCCGCGCGGCAAAGCCGTCGGGGAATGGAAAGCGCAGGTCGGGCCTGCGCTGCTCGATGCGGGTCAGCGTTGCCCCTTCCATGGCGGGTGTCAGGCCGCGCTTGACCGTCTCCACTTCAGGCAATTCAGGCATGGGTGCCCTCTGGCGCGCGCCGGTGCGGCGCAATAACGCTGTTCGCCTGTTTCCATAGCAATATGTCCGCGCCTTCGCTATGGTGCGGCGCGAAATCACAGGTGGATGAACATGATCGGCGGCGACAGCATGGGGCCAGAGGCAGCCACGGGCAAAGGGCAGGGCGAGACGCATTTCGGCTTTTCCCAGGTGCGGCTCGACGCCAAGCAGACCCTTGTCGATGACGTGTTCCACAAGGTCGCGGCCCGGTATGACCTGATGAATGATCTGATGTCGGGTGGCCTGCACCGGACATGGAAGAACGATCTGGTGGCGCTGCTGCGTCCCTCGCGCGGTGTGCCCTATGCCCATCTCGATGTGGCAGGCGGCACAGGCGATGTGGCTTTCCGCATCCTCGACCAGTTCAGGGCCGAGCGTGATGCGCAGGCCGATCGCCATGTCACCGTGCTCGATATCAACGGCGATATGCTCCGGGTCGGGCAGGAGCGGTCGGTGAAACGCTTTGGCGATGATCCGCGTATTGATTTTGTGCAGGGCAATGCCGAGGCGCTGCCGTTTGAAAATGGCAGGTTTGATTCGCTCACCATTGCCTTTGGCATCCGCAATGTGCCGCGCATTCCGGTCGCGCTGTCGGAATTTTACCGTGTGCTCAAAATCGGCGGGCGCTTTCTGTGTCTGGAATTTGCACCGGTGGACATGCCCGGGCTGGACAAGATTTATGATGCCTTTTCGTTCCATGTCATTCCGCCCATCGGCAAGATGGTGACAGGGGATGCGCAGCCCTATCAATATCTGGTGGAATCCATCCGCAAGTTTCCAGTGCCCGCCGCTTTTTCTGCCATGATTGAGCAGGCGGGCTTTCGCCGCGTCACCCACCGCGCCATCACTGGCGGCGTTGTGAACATTCACTCCGGCTGGAAATTGTAAGCGTGCTGCTCACCGCTCCCTTGCATTTGGCGCGGCTGGCGCGCGTGGGTTTCGTGCTGGCGCGTGAAGGGGCGCTTGGCATTGCTGATACTCCGGCCTTGCCGCCGGCCATGCGGCCATTTCTGAAAATAGCGCGGCTGATCGAGCGCAAAAAGGCTACCGGCTCGCGCCTGGCCGCAGCAATGACGCGGCTTGGGCCGTCTTATGTGAAGTTCGGCCAGTTTCTGGCCACGCGTCCCGATATTGTTGGCATGCCTGTGGCGCGTGAACTGGAGACATTGCAGGACCGCGTGCCCGCCTTTCCCATGGCACAAGCGAGGGATTCGATCACGCAGGCTTTTGAGCAGCCTGTGGAGCGGATGTACCGCACATTCGGTGAGCCAGTCGCGGCCGCGTCGATTGCGCAAGTACACCCTGCTGCGATCATCGAAAAATCAGGCCCCGATTCACGCGTGGCCGTCAAAGTCTTGCGTCCCGGCGTCAAGGCGCGTTTTGCCTCCGATCTGCGTTCGATGTTTTTTATGGCGCGGATGGCCGAGCGGTTTTTGCCCGGCGCGCGCCGTTTGCGGCCTGTGGGCGTGGTTGAAACGCTGGCGCGCTCCGTGCAGATGGAAATGGATCTGCGGCTTGAGGCGGCGGCCCTCTCCGAATTTGCTGAAAACACCCGCGAGGATACGGATTTCCGTGTGCCGTTTGTGGACTGGACGCGCACGGCCGCCAATGTGCTGACGATGGAATGGATTGACGGCATTCCGTTGTCCGATCGCGCCGCGATTGTGGCTGCGGGCCATGATCCGGTGGATCTCGGGCGCAATGTCATTCAGTCATTTCTGAAGCACGCCCTGCGCGATGGTTTTTTTCACGCCGACATGCATCAGGGCAATTTGTTCATTGATGCGCAGGGGCGGCTTGTGGCCGTGGATTGCGGCATTATGGGCCGGCTTGATCAGAACTCCCGCCGTTATCTGGCAGAAATTCTGTTCGGATTTATCACCCGCGATTATACCCGGATTGCCGAAGTGCATTTCGAGGCCGGCTATGTGCCGTCACACCATTCCATTGCGGATTTTGCCCAGGCCCTGCGCGCCGTGGGCGAGCCCATTCATGACAGGCGTGCCGATGAAATTTCGATGGCGCGTCTGTTGACACTGTTGTTTGAAATTACTGCCCTGTTCGATATGGCCACGCGCACGGAGCTGGTGATGCTGCAAAAAACCATGGTCGTTGTTGAGGGCGTGGCGCGCTCGCTTGATCCCCATCTGGATATGTGGCGCACGGCTGAGCCGGTTGTGCGCCACTGGATCGAACGCCATCTTGGACCCATCGGGATATTGCAGCGTGCGGCGGCAGGCGCGAAGGAAACCGGATCATTTCTGGGCGGCGTGCCATCGCTGCTCAATCGCGTTGAAAATATCACGCAGAATTTGCAGGCAGCCTCCCAGCGCGGATTTACGCTGGCACCAGAAACGGTGGAGGCGATTGGCCGGGCCGAAGCGCGCGGCAATCGCGGGCTGACGGCGGGCATATGGACAGTGGCTGCCCTGCTGGCCATAATCATGATCGGGCAATGGTGGTGATGATGCTGGCGGGAAAACGCATTCTTCTCATCATTGGCGGCGGAATTGCCGCCTACAAGGCGCTGGAATTGATCCGCGAATTTAAAAAGCGCGGCGCATCCGTGCGCGGCATACTGACAAAGGCGGGAACGGAATTTATTACCCCGCTCAGCGTATCCTCGCTGACGGGTGATATTTGTTACACGGATTTGTTTTCGCTCACCGACGAAGCGGCGATGGGCCATATTGAATTGTCGCGGGATGCGGATCTGCTCGTTGTCGCGCCGGCAACCGCCGATTTAATGGCGAAGACTGCCAACGGTCTGGCCAATGATCTGGCGTCCACCACATTGCTGGCAACCGACAAGCGCGCGCTGTATGCGCCAGCCATGAATGTGCGGATGTGGGTCCATCCCGCCACACAGCGCAATATGGCCACCTTGCGCGCTGATGGGGCTGCCTTTGTCGGACCTGACAATGGCGAAATGGCTTGCGGGGAATTTGGTCCGGGCCGTATGGCCGAGCCGGCAGCGATTGCTGATGCGGCGAGCGATCTCCTCGGCCCCGGCCCGCAACTGTTGCCAATGCCGCCGCATGTGGTGGTGACGCCGCCGCCCAAGAAAACAGGCACCCTGG
>JBOFCU010000194.1:0-1633 GCA_051646285.1 Beijerinckiaceae bacterium | reverse complement strand
ATGCCGCTGCCGACAGGCGGCGCGCTCACACCCGATGTGATTGGCCCCATTCTTGGCGCGCTGCTGCCCGATGATGCGGTGGTGTGCGATGAATCTGTTTCGACAGGCCGCAATTTTTTCGCCAGTACGCATCACGCGCGCCCGCATGACTGGCTGCAAATCACCGGCGGTGCGATTGGTATCGGCATTCCGCTGGCGACGGGTGCTGCGGTTGGCGCGCCCGATCGGAAGATCATCAATCTTCAGGCTGACGGGTCTGCCATGTATACGGTGCAGGCGCTGTGGACGCAGGCGCGTGAGAATCTGAATATTCTGACGGTGATCTGGGCCAATCGCGCATACGCCATCCTGCGCGGAGAACTCGCCAATGTTGGCGCGGAAAATCCGGGCCGGAAAGCGCACGACATGCTGTCACTCGACAATCCGCCGCTTAACTGGGTTTCCCTTGCCAATGGCATGGGCGTCGAGGCCGTATCGGTTGATACGGTGGAAGGCTTTATCAAGGCCATGCAGGCCGGGATCAACATCAACGGGCCTTATTTGATCGAGGTGCTGATCTAGGCGGGCTGGACCTTGGTTGCAGATCGCGCCTTTCCCGGCGGATGTACAAAGGCCACCAGCGCAAATGAGACAATCATCAGCAGATACCATGCGCCCATTTTCTGCAAAGAGACGAGGCGCCAGACTTTTTGCCCCGGATAAAGCCATGTGCCGGTATATGTGCCGATGTTTTCTGCGATCCAGATGAAGAATGATGTCAGCAACGCTGCCAGCAGCAATGGCATCCAGTATGTTTTTTTATCAACGGTAAATTCAATCCGTGTGCGCCACCAGATCACAAAGGCGGCCGCAAACAGCCCATAGCGGATATCCATCACATAATGATGGCTGAAAAAATTGACATAAATGGCACCCGCCAGCAGCCAGAGCTGCCAGAGCGGGGGATGGTTGATAAACCGCATGTCAAAGACACGGATGGCGCGGGCCATATAGCTGCCGACGCAGGCATACATGAAGCCGGTAAACAGCGGCACGCCGCCAATGCGAAACAGATTGGGTTCAGGATACACCCATGATCCCACATGTGTCTTGAATATTTCCATCACCGTGCCAACAATGTGAAAAATGGCGATGACTTTCGCCTCTTCCCAGCTTTCCAGTTTCGCAGCAATAAACGAGAGTTGCACGGCAATGGCCGCGAAAAACAAAAAATCATAGCGGGCCAGCGGCCATGCCGGGTTCCACACCATCTTGGTGACAATGATCAGTCCAAGCATCACGCCGCCGAACAGGCAGGCCCAGGCCTGCTTGAATCCGAAAATCAGAAATTCGGACAGCCAGAAGGGCAAGCGGGCCAGCATGGCGCGCACGGCCTGATGAGAGGCGTGCAACCAACGGGCATAATGATCGGGATGGCCAAGCATCATCGCAGAGGCTCAACCTTTCCCGGTGTGACCGCGAACACCTGCGCATCTGGCGGCATATCGGAAAACAGGGCCGGGTCAGCACCGGTCATCCACACCTGCGCATCGAGCGCACGCAACAAATCATACAGGGCGGCGCGGCGGCGCGGATCGAGGTGGGCCGCAATTTCATCGAGCAGAATAACCGGCACGATGCCGGACATGCGTGC
>JBOFCU010000154.1:0-15215 GCA_051646285.1 Beijerinckiaceae bacterium | reverse complement strand
CGCCTGGCTGGCACAGGCTTTGGCCTGTGAGCGCTGCCGCATACTGATCCGGCACAACCCGCGCCAGCGCCAAACCGCCGAGAAGCGTCTGGCAGGCCAGCAGCCATGCCAAAACCAGCCCGAAAAGGGTGCGCTGGCGGCGTAACGCCGTGATGGGGCTGGACAATCGCTTCTGCATAGGATTGCGTTCTAGCGTGACTGACACAATTTGACCATGCGTGTCATGTTCACCTGCTATTCACAGGGCAGGCAGCAAGTCTCGCCTATCCGTTATTTTCTCACAAGGAGAGCACCATGGGGCTTTTTAGTTTCGTCAAGGGTATCGGCAACAAGCTGTTCGGCGCGTCGGAAGCGAAGGCAGCGGATGCTGATACGCTGAAAAAGAGCATTGCCGAGCATGGTCTGGACTCGTCCGGCGTTGATGTGAAGGTTGAAGGCGACAAGGTTATTGTAACCGGCGGTGCCAAGAGCCAGGCTGACGTTGAGAAAATTATTCTCGCGCTTGGGAACACCATTGGCGTGGCGCAAGTCGATTCGCAGTTGATTGCGAAGGAAGCGGCGAAGGAATCGACATTCCACACCGTTGCCAAGGGTGAAACGCTCTGGGCTATCGCTGAAAAATATTACGGCAAGGGTCAGGGCGCGAAATATACCGAGATCGTGAAAGCGAATACGCCGCCGGTGAAAAATCCTGACCTGATCATGCCGGGCTGGGTGCTGCGCATTCCGGATGCGGCGGCCAAGGCACAGGCATAAGGCGGCGCAACCGCAACAGCCAGGCCACAGTGCGCTGGCCTGGCAATAACAAGAACCGCCCGGTATTGCCGGGCGGTTTTTTGTTGGTTCAGGTTGCAAATAGCGGTTGCGGGCAGGCTCGTGCCGATTATCCTGCCAGCGTGATATTTCGTGGGCGTGAGGGCTGAGGCTGGAGGCAATATGCGTGAGGTTGACGGTGTTCTTGAAGTTGATTTTCAGGAGGTAAAAAGCGGCATCGCCGATGGCACGATGCTGCTGGTGGATGTGCGTGAGCCGCATGAGTATGCGGCGGGGCATATTCCGGGGGCCGTCCTGTTTCCGCTTTCGGAATTTGACCCGCTGCGCTTGCCTGAGGCTGCGCCAGGGCAGTCGCTGGTGTTTTCCTGCCGCACCGGCGGGCGCACCTTGCGCGCCATCGCGGCTTCACAAGCGGCGGGATTGCCGTTGCGCACCCATTACAAAGGCTCGATCACGGATTGGATCGCGCGCGGCGGAGCGATTCAGACTGCGTGAAACGCAACGCGCCATTCCGCCATTTTATGCTTTTCAATGAGGCTGCGCCCGTTATGCTGCGCAGGTGGTTTGTGCCCTGAAGGATGATTTGCTGATGAATGCTCTGCCCCCCATGAAATTCGGTGTTGGTCAGGCGGCACGCCGCACGGAAGACAGGCGGCTGATTACTGGCGGTGGCCGGTATACATCTGACATTGCACCCGCATCCTGCCTGCACGCGCATGTGCTGCGATCAACCTATGCGCATGCTGATTTCAAGATTACGGATCTTTCTGCCGCGCGTGCGATGCCAGGTGTGAAACTGATTTTGACAGCCGCGGATATTGGCCATCTCGGCGCCATTCCCTGCCTTGCGCCAGTGCCAAATGGTGATGGCTCGAAAGCGGCCAAGCCGAAACGTCCGGTGCTGGCCAAAAATATTGTCCGCCATGTCGGTGAGCCGATTGCCTTTGTTGTTGCCGAAACAGTGGAACAGGCGCGCGATGCGGCCGAGGCGATTGGTGTGGATTTTACACCCCATGCCGCCATCGCGGATATCAGCGGGGCGATGAAGGCGGATGCGCCACTGGTGTGGAAAGACGCGCCCGGCAATATCGCGTTTGATACGGCGCTTGGCGACAAGGACAAGGTTGACGGTATTTTCAAACGTGCTGCCAGGACTGTGCGGCTGGAGATTGAAAATAATCGGCTGATCACGAATTATCTGGAAACGCGCGCCGTGATTGCCGCGTATGATGCTGCGACGCAATCCTACACACTGACGCTGACCAGTCAGGGTGTGCATGGCATCCGCGATACGCTGGCCGGAATGATCTTGAAATGCCCGCCGGAAAATGTCCGTATTCTCACGCCGGATGTGGGCGGCGGATTTGGCACCAAAAGCTTCATGTATGCCGAATATCCGCTGGCGGCCGAAGCTGCCAAGCGTTTGGGGCAGGACGTGAAATGGGTGGCTGACCGCTCCGACCATTTTGTGTCTGACGCGCATGGCCGTGACAATGTGACCGTCGCTGAGGCGGCGCTCGATGCCAATGGCGAATTGCTGGCGACGCGCTTTGATCTGATGGGCAATCTCGGTGCCTATCTGCATCAATTCGGCCCCTATATTCACTATCTCGGCGCAACCATGCTCACGGGCATTTATAAGACGCCGGCGATTTACGCCCGCGTGCGCGGCGTGTTCACCCATACAACACCGGTTGATGCCTATCGTGGCGCGGGCCGCCCCGAAGCTGCCTATGTGCTGGAGCGTTTGGCCGATGCCTGCGCGCGTGAGTGCGCGCTGACGCAAGATGAATTCCGCCGCCGCAATATGATTCCGGTGGCGCAAATGCCGTATAAAACGCCGATTGGGGAACGTGTGTATGACACGGGCGATTTTCATGGCCATCTCGCTCAGGCGATGAAAAGTGCGGACTGGGATGGTTTTTCTGCACGGGCAGCGGAGGCCAAATCGCGCGGCAGACTGCGCGGTATTGGTATCGGCAGCTATATCGAATGCACCGCGTGGGGATCAGGTGAGGATGTCACTGCCACGCTGGAGAAGGATGGCACTGTCACCGTGACGTCGGGCACACAGTCCAACGGGCAGGGGCATGCGACGGCTTATGCACAATTCGTTTCGCAGCATCTCGATATTCCGCTGGAGCGTGTGCGGGTTATTCAGGGCGATACGGCCGTGATCAAGACAGGCAATGGCACGGGCGGATCACGCTCGATTCCCGTTGGTGGCGTTGCAAGCCATCTGGCTGGCGAGGCGCTGGCAAAAAATTTGCGTGTGCTCGCAGCCGATGTGCTGGAAGCGTCGCAAGGCGATCTGGAATTCGCCGATGGCTTTGTGCGCATCAAGGGCACCGACAGGCGTGTCAGCCTTGGCGATCTGGCCAGCCATGGCAAGGCCAAGCCGGAGCATCTGAGTGGCGATGGCAGTTTTGTGCCGCCGGAAGCGACCTATCCAAACGGCACGCATATTGCCGAGGTTGAGCTTGATCCTGATACCGGTGCCTTGTCAGTGGTGCGCTATACCATCTGCGATGATTTTGGCCGGACCGTGAACCCGCTGCTGCTGGCGGGGCAGGTGCATGGCGGTGTGATTCAGGGGCTGGGGCAGGCGCTGCTGGAGCGCACGGTTTATGATGAGGAGGGGCAGCTTCTGTCTGCCAGCTTCATGGATTACTGCATGCCGCGGGCGGATGATTCACCGGCCATCCATTTCGAGACACGGAATATCCCGTCTACATCGAACCCGCTCGGCATCAAGGGTGCAGGTGAAGCTGGCTCAATTGGCTCCACGCCGGCAGTGATGAATGCGGTAGTTGATGCGCTCGACCGGGGCTTTGGCATCCGCCATATCAACGCACCGGCTACGCCTGCACGGTTGTCGGCTGCCATTGCCAAGGCCCGGCGCTGAGGTGAAAAGCCGAAATCAGATCACATAATGCGGTGCCACAGGTCAATTTTGCCGATACATCCTTGGTATGGTTGCCTGTCGCATGCTTTCCTGCAAACTGTCATGTGCATGACCGCAAAGCGATTGCGCCGGATTTTTGAGGGATTTGTTTGTATCCTCCAAGTCCCTGAATCCGTGATGGAGACTGTCGGATGACTTTTGTAAAAACATTGGCTGTGATTGGCCTGAGCGTACTGGGTGCGACCGCTGTAATGGCGCAGGACCCGGTTGCCCAGCGCAAGGATGCGATGAAAGCTGTTGGTCAGGCCACTGGCCCGCTTGGCAAGATGATGCGTGGCGAAGAGGCTTTTGATCTGGCCAAGGTCAAAGCGGCCCTGACGCTGTATGCCTCGACGGCAAAGGCCTCACCTGCCCTGTTCCCGGCTGGGTCGGACAAGGGTGAAACGCGCACCCTGCCGCTGGCTTTCACCGAGAAAGATAAGTTTAACGCAATCTTTGCCAGCTGGGAAAAAGATTCAAATGCGGGCCTTGCCGCCATCACGGATGAAGCTACTTTCAAGACCGAAATGCCGAAGGTGTTGAAAAATTGCGGATCGTGCCACGAGCCGTACCGCAAGCCGCAGTGATTTCTTCCGCGACAGGGTGTTCTAACGCCCAGCGGTACGAAGTGATCTGGCTATGCACTGCCCCTCGCATGGCCGGAACACCGGCGGGAGTTTACTCCCGCCGTTTCCTTTTCAAGTCCGCCTGCGTGGTTTTGCCCAGGTTGTTCAAGGTTCTTTGCGCATGAGACAGCGTTCACTGGTTCGCTCCTTGGCATGGCTGGCGCTGGCAGGCATCTCAGGTTTTTTTATTGCCATGCATCCGGCCACGTTTGACGCTGTTCGGGGGCGAACTTTCACGGGGCTGTCGGGCACAGCTGATCTCGACAATGGCAAGAACCTGTTCTGGGCTGGTGGCTGTGCATCGTGCCATGCGACGGAAAATCAGCCGGACCGGACCCGCCTTGGCGGCGGCCATGGGCTGAAATCACCGTTTGGCACATTTTATGTTCCCAACATTTCATCTCACCCGCGCGATGGCATCGGCAACTGGACTGTTGCGCAATTTGCCCGTGCCATGGTGCAGGGCGTATCGCCAGACGGGCGGCATTATTATCCGTCTTTTCCCTACGCCTCCTATCAGCGTATGACAGATGGGGATCTGCGCGATCTGTTCGGGTTCATGAAAACGCTGCCGGCGGTTGAAGGCACCATTCGTGATCATGACCTGCCATTTCCGTTCAATATCCGCCTGACGCTGGGCGGATGGAAATGGCTGTTTCTCGATGGCAAACCGTTCATGCCAGTGGCTGCGCAATCAGCGGAGTTCAATCGTGGCGCGTATCTGACCGAAGGGCCGGGCCACTGTGCGGAATGTCACAGCCCGCGCAATCTGCTCGGCGGCATCATGTCCGGCATGCGTCTGGCTGGCGGGCCCGATCCGGAAGGCAAGGGTGGCTGGATTCCCAACCTCACGCCTCACGAAAGCGGTTTGAAAAGCTGGTCCAAGGGGGCGATTGCAGCCATTCTTTCCAGCGGCATGAAGGATGATGGCGATTTTGTCGGCGGCAGCATGGCCTCGGTTTCAAAGAATTTCGCCAATGTGAAAAAAGAAGATGTGAATGCGATTGCCGACTATCTGAAAAATATCACGCCGATTGATCATAAACGGCCGGCGAAATAATCATTTCACTCCATCACCGCTGCCTTGAGGATGCACACCATGGTGGCGTGGCCCGGCTCGTCGCCAATGCAGCGCACGGTGTGCGGGCGGTCGCAACGATAGCGCAATGTTTCGCCAGCAGAGGCGGTGCTGATTTCGTCTGCAACAACAACTTCAAATGCGCCGGATAGGACGGACAGACACTCAATCGAACCGCGCTGATGGCTATCGGAATCGAGAATGCCGCCGGGTTCTGCCGTTACATCATACCATTGCAACCATTCCACCGTCTTGATCCAGCCGATGATCGCCAGTTTTACCTTGCCATCATCCGAGACCAGAATAGGCGTGTCACTGCGCGTGGTTTTTTCAACAAACGGCTCTTCCTCGTTGGCAGAGAGCACCCGCTCGATCGAAACATCCAGCGCCTGTGACAGGCGCCAGATGGTGGCCAGGGTCGGGTTGGTTTCGTTGCGCTCGATCTGGCTGATGATGGATTTGGCGACACCCGACTGTTCCGCGAGTTCCGACAAGGACAGATTATAGGCTTTGCGCAGGCGCTGCACCGTCTTGCCAAGCTGGCCGGATACAACCTGTGCGCCGGCTTCCAGCGCCTTCAGCCTGTCTTTTCCCTCGATGCCCACGTTTTATGATCCGAACGGTTTTGTTTGATGTAGCGGACGAACAATGCCTGACATCCCTCGCATTTTCAAGCCTGGCTCATGTCCTGTGCTGGCTGGTCGCGCCGCCATATCGCCAATGCCACCATGGCGGCGAAGGCGATCATGGCCGATACTGTGCAGGTCAGCAGCATGGCACGCGTGCCCCAGCTTTCGCTGATCCAGGCGAGGATACTCGGGCCTGCCGCCTTCGAGACAAGGGCCGGTGTCGCCAGCAGTCCCAGCATGGCACCGAAGCCGGTACGGCCAAACAATGACAGCGGAATGATGCCGCGTGCGATGGTGATCAGCCCGTTGCCGGTGCCGTACATCAATGCAAATGCGACCATGGTGGCGACACCAAAGGGGGCGAGCAAAAACAGGGCAAATGACGCCGGCATCATCGCGACGGAAAATAAACCGAGTGCCATGGGCGTGATGAATTTTCCGAAGAACAATTCCACCAGACGCGCGCCCACCTGAGCCGGGCCGATGAGGGAGCCGATCAACAGGGCTGCATGAGAATCCATGCCCAGTGTGTGGAGGGTTGGCAACAAATGCAGCGAGACGCCGTTTGTCACAAATCCATGGGCGATGAGAACAATGGCAAACAGAAAAAATGCGGTCCAGCGCGCCCGTCCCTGCAAGGGCTGCATGGTTTTTTCCGGAGCAGGGTTGGATGCGGCTGCAATCCCGTCATCGGTGCGCGGACCGCGCAGGCCAAAATAATGCAGAGGCGCGACAATAAAAATATGAAAGGCGGCATAGACCCAGCACACATCGCGCCAGTCCAGAAATGTCAGCATCCACGCGGTAAGCGGCCAGAATACGGTTGAGGCTAGCCCGCCTGCCAGTGTCACCAGCGTGATCATGCGCCGGGCCCGCGCACCATCAAGCCATGTCAGCGTCGAAAATGCCGATTCATACAATGTGGCAGACATGCCCAGGCCTGTAACAATGCTGGCAACAATCAGCATCATCGGGGATTGCAGCGCCGCAAAAACAATCATGCCGGCAGCCGCAACAATCGCCCCCGCCGTCATGATCCTGTGGCCGCCTTCCGCATCAATCACACGGCCGACAAACGGGGCGGCAAAGCCGGATGCCAGCAGCATCACGGAAAATCCGGCGTAAACAAATGTCTGCGACCAGCCAAATTCCTTCACCATCAGCGGCGCGGTCATGGCATACCCGTAATACAGCGCGCCCCATGTGATGATTTGCGAAATCGACAAAACAACAAGAGCGCGGCGTTGCGGCATGTTACAAAATCTTTGCCGCTTGTGCCTGCCGCGCCTTCTTGCGCTCGATGCCGAGCTGATGTTCGCGCCAGATCACAAACAGGCCCGCCGCAATCACGATGCATGCGCCGATGATGATTGTTTGCTGCGGCCATTCGCCAAACAGAAACCAGCCAATCATCGTCGCCCAGATCATCGATGTGTAATCAAAAGGGGCGATGAGCGATGTATCGGCGTGGTGATAGCTTTCCGTCACGAGAATTTGCCCAATGCCGCCAAGAATGCCCATCAAAAGCATCAGCAGGGCATCCTGCCAGCTTGGCATCGGCCAGCCCCATATCACGGTGAAAAGACCAAACACTGTTGTCGTCATCATCATCCAGAAAACAATCGTGCCGGTTTTTTCTTCAAGCTGCACGAGCCGGCGCACCTCAATGGTTGCGAACGCATTGCAGAATGTGCTGGCCAGCGTGAACGAAACACCCAGTGCAGCCGCGCTGCTGGCAAGGCCGCCACTGAGAGATTTCAGGTGCGGCGTCAGCATGATGAGGACGCCGACGAAGCCAATCGCCACAGCCGTCCAGCGATAAATGCGCACGGTTTCCTTGACGATGACGGCAGCCAGCACAACCACCATGAGCGGGGCGGCGTAGCCGAGCGCGGTCGCATCCGGCAGCGGCAGGTAGGCAAGGCCTAGAAACCCCAGGAACATGCCGCCCGAACCAATCAAACCGCGCCGCAAATGCTGCCAGGGATTTTTCGTGTGGATCGCTGCTGGAAACTGTCCCTGCCACGCCAGCCAGCTGATGACCGGTATCAATGCAAAAAAAGACCGCGCGAACACAACCTCGCCAACTGGATAGCGCTGCGCCAGATGGCGCACACAGGCGGCCATCATTGCAAATGCCAAGGTGGATGCGACCTTGAGCGCAATGCCAAATAACGGGTTCACAAGCAGATAGCGGAATCAATCGAGGCGGCGGAGCAAGCGAGCCTTAACGCACCATGCCCGGACCTGTGGCGCAACCGCTGATTTGCGCACGCCGCGCATGTCACCGGGGCATGTCACTGGGCTAGGGTGCCAAACAGCAAACAAGCCCGGTGTGCCGGGCTCGTTTGTCCGCATGGAGGAAAAAGTTCAGAATGCTGCCTTCATCAAGCCGCCATCGATCAGGAAATTCTGGCCTGTAATGTAGCCGGCATGCGCGCTTGCCAGAAATGCACAGAGCTTGCCGAATTCTTCCGGCGTGCCGAAGCGGCCGGCAGGCACCTCCTTACGGCGGTTTGCGGCCATTTCATCAGGGCTCATGCCCTTGAGTTGCGCCATACGGGCGGTCGAGCCCTTCAGACGGTCCGTATCAAACATGCCCGGCAGCACGTGGTTGATGGTGACATTGGCATGGGCGACTTCACGTGCCGGCCCCGCCAGAAACGAGGTCAGGCCTGCGCGTGCACCCGATGACAGATCAAGGCCGGTCAACGGCATTTTGACCGACGCGGAGGTGATATTGATGATGCGGCCGAATTTCCGCGCAATCATTCCGTCAATGACACGCTGAAACAGCTCGATCGGCGTGATCATGTTCTGCACCACGCCTTCGGCCATCGCGCTGCGGTCAAGCTCGCGAAAGCCCTTGGGCGGCGGTCCGCCATTGTTATTGATGAGAATATCGACATGCGGCACGGCAGCCAGCAAGGCATCCTGCCCGGCCTTCGTCGACACATCGGCCGCAACGGCAATAATATGTGCGCCCGTAGCCTTGAGAATTTCCTCAGCCGTCTTGTCCAGCACATCCTTGTTGCGGCCATTGATGACGACAGTGCAGCCTGCGGCTGCCAGCTCCATCGCACAGGCGCGGCCAAGCCCTTTGCTTGATGCACAAACGATTGCGTTCTTGCCCTTGATGCCAAGATCCATGGCGTTCTCCCGATGATGATTTATGCGAACAGTGCTGCCCGTTCGGTGTAGCCGAGACGGTCGAGTTCGGCGAGCGTGCGGCCTGCATGGGTCGGCTGCGTCGTCAGGGATGGCTGTACGGACTGGGCCAGCGCCGTGAGCGGGCTGTCCTCCAGAAAATCATCCTCCGGCCCATCCTGCATCAGCGCGGCCACATGGCGCAGCCGCGCATCCGGCTGGGCGTGCGGAATCTGCCAGACCTGTTCAAACGCCGGCGCAGGCTCATCCATCCCCTGTGCATCAGATACAGAAGCATCCATCACCGGCACGGGCCTTGATAATTCCTCACGCGGCACTGCGGCTTTTCCGGTGTTTGCCGCAAGGCTTCCGGTAAGGCTTGGTGGCCTTGCACCGTTGGTCTGCGGGGCCGTTACCGCGCGAACATCGTCTGGCACTGGCATATCTGCAACGGGTATCACGTGTGGCTGTGGTGCAGGGGTTTCCTGTCCAGCCGCAGCGCCATATTGCAGCACGATGCGCATGCGCGCCCTGAGCTGGGCAATGACCTGGGCCAACGCTTCCACGCGGGCGGCGCTATCGAGAATGGCGCCAGCATGGGCATCGACCGTTTTCAATTGCCGGTCGAGGGCATCGAAAAAACGGGCAGTGCGATTTTTATCTTCGGCATTTTCGCGCGCCGACAACAAGGCGCCGCGCGCGGTTAAACTCGCATCACGCATCACATCGCCGGAATGGCCGATCATGGCGGCAAGTGCGGTGACTACATCAGGCGTCAGGCCGTCGGCTGGCATATCACCGCTGCCATCCGGTTTAAGCGCCAGCACGGTGGCGAGATCATCAAGAGCCGACAGGCGATGAGCTGCAGCAATAGCAGGATTTTGCAGTGCCAGCAGCGTTTCCAGCCGCGCAATCTGGTCTAGAACCTGCGTGGTGTCGGCGGCCCTGTTGCGGCGGGCGTATTCGGCCAGAAACCAGCGCCCGCGCGGCGTTTCACTCACCGCCGCAAGGATGGCTTCATAGTCATGCCGTTCCGCGCGCGGCGCGGCGGAAGGGCCAGTGTCTTGCGCCTCAGGGGCAGGGGTCATGCGTGTGATGCCGTGGCCGAATCGAATTTTATCGTTCAGTTTTACAGGGCATTCTCTCACTTCAACAGGCATCGTTCGCGTGCAGGCTGATTTCCTTTCGGACCGCTCCCTGTCGCTGCGATACGGGCTGGCCTATGCGGCATTTTTTTTCGCCGTTGGCGTGTTTGGCCCGTTTTTTCCGCTTTTTTTGAAGGGACAGGGGTTTGACGCCGGGACAATCGGATTTCTGCTGGCGCTCAGCGGCCCCGTGCGGGTTTTTGCCGGCCCGCTGATGGGCTGGGTTGCGGATGCTGGGCTTGGCCTGCGCATCATCGTTACCCTCGCCCATGTGATTGCAGGTGTCTTGGTGATCATGATGCTCGGCATCACAACGGCCTTGCCGATGGCGCTGCTGATGGCCGGGACGTTCGCCTTGCACGGGCCGTTAAGCCCGATGATTGACGCCTCCCTGTCGCAGATCATGCTGCGGCGCGTGACCTTGAATTATGCACGCATCCGGCTGTGGGGGTCATTTTCATTCGTGGCGGGCAATCTTCTCGGCGGCCTCACGGCAGACAAGCTAACGAGTGACTGGATCGCCATTCTGATCGCGCTTGCGATGTTCGGCGGGGCCGCCATTGGCATGCTGTTGCCACAGGTGCATACGCATCACGCGGCGCAGCCTGCCGCTGTTGAAGCGCGCGTGCCAGCGCGCTGGGGGATAATTGTTGCCGTTGTGGTTGCCTCATCGGCCATTCAGGCAAGCCACTCCGCAATTTATGGTGTCAGCGCGCTGGCATGGAGTGCGCAGGGCCTCTCCAACACCATGACCGGCCTGTTGTGGATGCTGGGCGTGGTCACAGAAATTGTGCTGTTTTTGCGCGTTGGCCAGAGCGTATCGGGCATGCGGCGGGCGTTTCTGTTTATTGCGCTCGGCGGCGGGCTTGCGGTGCTGCGCTGGTTCCTGATGACACTGGAACCGGGCTTGGCCGTCACCATGCTGTGCCAGCTTTTGCATGGGCTGACCTTCGGGGCGACGCATCTGGGCATGATTGCCGCGCTCGCTGTGCTGTCACCGCCCGGTATGCGCAGCCGCATCCAAGGCAGCAATGCCGCCTTGCAGGCGCTGCTGGGCAGTGTGGCGATTTATTATTCCGGGGTGCTGTATCAGGCCAGCGGCGCGCCTGCGGCCTATGGATTGATGGTGCTGATTGCCGGTGCCGGCTTTGGTGTGGTGACGCTTCTGCTTCTGCTTGCGCGCGCACCGGATCCTGAGACAGCAGCTTGAACAAAGGCTGGCACTGAAACGCGGCCTGTTGCTGATGGCTGGTTGTGTTTGGCGTTTGCACTGCGTCCGTGGCATGGAAGGCAGCCATGTCCGCCTCTGTCACCGATTCCCTTGCTGCCGCTGCCGTGCCGCGATTTACCGTTGAAAAAACGGGAAATGGCGTTGTCCTTCTGCTGGATGGCGACTGGGATGCCGATCATGGCACGGAAGCGGAGGAGGCGTCTGCGGCCTTGCGGCAGGCGGTTGCCGGAGCCGCCGAAGTCGTCGTGAATTTCGCGGAAGTGGACCGGCTCGATACCCTTGGCGCGTGGCTGATTGACCGGCTCGCGCAAGAGCGCCACCGTGAAGGCCTCGCCATCCGGTATGATAAAGTTTCGGCTGAACATGGGATTCTGCTGAAGGAAATCGGTGATCAGGTGCTGGATGTGCACAGCGCCCCGCCGCCTGCAACTTTTGTCGATTTTACTGCCGATATTGGCCGGACTGTTGTGCAATCCGGCAAGGATGTTGTCAGCGGCGTTGCATTTCTGGGTGAAATCATTGCGGCTTTCGGATCGGTGATCATGCGGCCCAGCAATTTTCGTGTGGCGGCGTTTGTCACGCATATCGAACAGATTGGTTTGCGCGGTGTGCCGATCATCACGCTGATTTCTTTTCTTGTTGGCGGCATCGTGGCGCAGCAGGGGATTTTTCAGTTGCAGCGTTTTGGCGCGACAGCCTTTGTGGTTGATCTGATCGGTGTGCTGTCCTTGCGCGAGCTTGCTGTTCTGCTGACAGCGATCATGGTGGCGGGCCGCTCCGGCAGTGCTTTCACGGCTGAAATTGGCTCGATGAAAATGCGTGAGGAAATTGATGCGCTGCGCGTCATGGGCCTCAATCCGGTCGAGGTGCTGGTGGTGCCGCGGCTGGTGGCGTTGATTATTTGCTTGCCCCTGCTGACATTTCTGGCTGCCATTGCATCGCTTTTCGGTGGCGGGCTTGTCGCATGGATTTATGGCGGCCTCAGCCCCGAGGTTTTCTTGGCGCGCCTGCAAACCGCGATTGCAATGAACACATTTCTTGTTGGCCTGATCAAGGCCCCGTTCATGGCTGTGGTGATTGGTGTCATTGCCTGCATTGAAGGATTGAAAGTGCAGGGTTCAGCGGAATCACTTGGGCGGCAGGTCACATCGTCTGTGGTGAAAGCCATTTTCATCGTCATCGTTGTCGATGGGCTGTTTGCCATGTTTTTCGCCGCAATCAAGTATTGAGGCGGGGATGGTTCATCAAAGCAAACGCCCGCTCAACCCGGCATCTGATGATGAAGCCATTATCAGTGTGCGCGATGTGGTGGTTGGGTTCGGCACCAAAATCATTCTTGACTCATTGTCGCTCGATGTGCGGCGTGGTGAGGTGCTGGGGTTTGTCGGCCCCTCGGGGTCTGGAAAATCGGTGCTGACGCGGGCTATTCTGGGGCTTGTTCCCATACGCGGCGGCACCATTTCTGTGCTAGGCCATGATCTCGCGACGCTTGAGGGCAAGCAGCGGCGGGCTCTTGAACGGCGCTGGGGGGTGCTTTTTCAGCATGGTGCCTTGTTCTCGGCCCTGACCGTGAAACAGAACATTCAGGTGCCGATGCGGGAATATCTCGATATTTCCGAATCGCTGATGGATGAACTGGCCACACTGAAAATTGCCATGGTTGGCCTGAAACCGGATGCTGCCGACAAGTTCCCGTCGGAATTGTCTGGCGGCATGATCAAGCGCGCTGCCCTGGCGCGCGCGCTGGCGCTTGATCCGGATATTGTTTTTCTGGATGAACCCACCTCCGGCCTTGACCCGATCGGTGCTGGTGAATTCGACGAGCTGATCAGCACATTGCAAAAGACTTTGGGGCTGACCGTCTTCATGGTAACGCACGATCTTGATAGTCTGCACACGGTGTGTGACCGAGTCGCAGCGTTAGGCGATAAAAAAGTGATCGCGGTTGGCACGATTGATGACATGCTGGCCTCTGATCATCCGTGGATTCGATCCTATTTCCATGGCAAGCGAGGCCGCGCGGTTATGTCCGGCGGGGCACCGGGCGCGAAAGGGTAAAGTGTGGAAGCGCGAGCGAATTATGCACTGATCGGCGTGTTTACGCTCGCGGTAGTCGCGGCGATGTTCGGCTTTGCGGTCTGGTTCGCTGGCGCGCGTGGCAAAGGTGAGCGGCCGCAATATCGTGTCGTGTTCTCGGGGTCGGTGTCCGGGCTCGGGCGCGGCGCAAGTGTGCTGTTCAACGGCCTGCGCGTGGGTGAGGTGACAGAGATCAGCCTGCTACCGGAAGATCCCAAGCGCGTGATCGCCACCATCGAGGTTGACCCGGCAACGCCGGTCCGTTCCGACACACGCGCGCGTCTTGAATATCAGGGGCTGACGGGTGTTGCTGCCATTGCCATGTCTGGTGGCGAGCCGGGCGCGCAGACATTGACGGCACCCAAGGGACAGTCCCCCACCATTTATGCCGACCGCTCGGATTTTCAGGACATCATGGAAACGGTGCAGCGCCTGTCACGCCGGGTCGATGACGTGTTGAACCGCGCGGATAAATTGTTTGTCGACAATGAGGAGTCGATTGGCCGCACCATCCGCAATGTGGAAACCTTCACGCAGGCATTGGCGACCAATTCGGATGGTGTGAACCGCTTTCTTGGCTCTGTTTCCGCCGCTGGGGATCGTATCGCATCGCTGTCAACCAAGCTCGAAACCTTGTCGACTGATCTGAACGCTGTCATCACCGCCATCGAGCCGCAGCGGGTGTCGCGCATTGTCGGCAATCTTGAAAATTTCACGGATGTGGTGGGCGCGAACAAGCAGCAGGTCGATGCGATTTTCAAGGATGGGGCAGCGCTTGTGAAGCGTTTGAGCGATGCTTCCACCGGGCTTGAAAAAACCTTGGCCGATGTGTCTGGCCTGATGAAAGCGCTGGACACCGAGTCCATCAACCGTTCCATCCAGAATGTCGATAAATTCACCTCTTCGCTTGGCAATGAATCGCAGCGTGTTGACCAAATTGTGCGTGATGCGTCTGAACTGACCAGAAAACTCAACGCTTCGGCTGACCGGATCGATGGCGTGCTTGTTGCTGTGCAGGATTTCTTCGGCACGGGCGCCAATGGCAAGGCCGAGGGTGTGATTGTGCAAATTGGTGAGGCGGCCAAATCCATCCGCGCGCTGGCAGATAATCTTGACAAGCGGACAGCCGAAATCACGACAGGCGTGAACCGGCTGACTGGGCCGGGCCTGCGCAATCTCGATGCCCTCGTATCAGAAGGCCGCCGCACGCTGAATGATGTGGGCCGCACCGTCCGGTCTCTGGAAAAAAATCCATCGCAGGTCATCTTTGGCGGGCAATCCAGCCTGCCTGAATATCAGGGGCGGCGGTAACGCTTTCAGTCACTCATGTCGCGCAATTTCATGGTCGTCCGCTCCGGTAAAAATATTTATGCGCCTGTCATTGTGGTGCTGTCCTGCCTCGCGCTGGCCGCTTGCGGCGGCGGCGCGGCTCCGCCGACATTTGACCTGACGGCGCCAACCGGGCCAGTACGTGGCTCGGGCGGCGGACAAATTGTGGTGCAGGACCCATCAGCACTGCTGATTTATGACGGGGACCGCATTGTGGTGCGGCAGGGCGGGCAAGT
>JBOFCU010000132.1:0-6075 GCA_051646285.1 Beijerinckiaceae bacterium | reverse complement strand
ATCCCAAGGAATGGACCTACGCCAACATCGCCACCATGAAGGGCCAGCTCAAGAGCATGGGCCTGTCGCTGGACTGGAGCCGCGAAATCGCGACCTGTGACGCCAGCTATTACAAGCATCAGCAGCGGCTGTTTCTGGACTTTCTGAAAGCCGGGCTGGTGGACCGCAAGACCGCGAAAGTGAACTGGGATCCGGTTGATAACACCGTGCTTGCCAATGAGCAGGTGATTGACGGCAAGGGCTGGCGCTCCGGCGCCGTGGTGGAACAGCGCGAGCTGACCCAGTGGTTTTTCAAGGTCACCGCCTTTTCCGAAAGCCTGCTTGATGCGCTCGGCACGCTCGACCGCTGGCCCGACAAGGTGCGGCTGATGCAGCGCAACTGGATCGGCAAATCCGAAGGGTTGATGATCCGTTTCGCGCTTGAATCCAATCCGATTGCCGCCGATAAAGAACTCGAAATCTACACCACGCGCCCTGATACGCTGTTTGGCGCGAAATTCATGGCCATTGCCGCTGACCATCCGCTGGCCAGGAAAGTCGCGGAAAAAAATCCCGGGGCCGCCGCCTTCATCGAGGAATGCAAGAAAATCGGCACGGCGCAGGAAGCCATCGACAAGGCGGAAAAACTGGGATTCGACACCGGCATCCGCGCCGTGCATCCGTTCGATCCCTCATGGACACTGCCGGTTTATATCGCCAATTTCATTCTCATGGATTACGGCACCGGTGCGATTTTCGGCTGCCCCGCCCATGATGACCGCGATCTGGCTTTCGCCAATAAATATAACCTCGGTAACACCGTTGTGGTGTGCCCGCCCGATGCGGACCCGAAATCATTTATTGTCACCGATGTGCCGTATCTGGATGACGGCGTGATCGTGAATTCGCGTTTCCTCGATGGCATGACCATGACACAGGCCAAGGACGAAGTGGCCAACCGTCTTGAAAATGACATGCGCGATGGCAAGCCCATGGGTCAGCGCAAGGTCAATTACCGCCTGCGCGACTGGGGTATTTCCCGCCAGCGTTATTGGGGCTGCCCGATTCCGGTCATTCATTGTGACGCCTGCGGGACTGTGCCGGTGCCGCATGATCAGTTGCCGGTGAAATTGCCGGATGATGTGACTTTCGATAAGCCCGGTAATCCGCTCGACCACCACCCCACATGGAAGCATGTGAATTGCCCGCACTGCGGAAAAAAGGCGCGGCGCGAAACCGACACGATGGATACTTTTGTCGATTCATCCTGGTATTTCGCCCGCTTCACCGATGCCTTGAATGAAAATATCCCGGTGGACCGCAAGGCCGTCGATCACTGGCTGCCGGTGGATCAGTATATCGGCGGCGTCGAGCATGCGATTTTGCATCTGCTCTATTCCCGCTTTTTCATGCGCGGGATGAAACAGACTGGCCACGCTGCGATTGAAGAGCCATTTGCCGGCCTTTTTACGCAGGGCATGGTGGTGCATGAAACCTATCGCGGCAGCGATGGCGCTTATGTTTTTCCCGCCGATGTCAAAATCGAGGCGGAAGGCAATACGCGCCGGGCTGTGCTGATTGACAGCGGTGCGCCGGTTGAAATCGGCCCCATCGAAAAAATGTCGAAGTCAAAAAAGAATGTCGTCGATCCCGATGACATTATTGGCTCCTACGGCGCGGATACGGCGCGCTGGTTCATGCTTTCGGACTCACCGCCAGACCGCGACGTGATCTGGACCGAAGAGGGTGTGCAGGGTGCGTCCCGTTTCGTGCAGCGCATCTGGCGTCTGGTCGGTACCATCGCTGACCGCGCGCCTGTGCATGACACGCTCCATGATGGCGACGCTGACACGCAGGCCGCGTTGCTGGTGCGCAAGCGCGCCCATCAGACACTGGATGCGGTGGAGCGCGCCATTGAAGGCCTCGGCTTCAACAAGGCCGTCGCGTTTATTTATACGCTGACCAATGTGCTGGAATCACAAATCAATGCGCTGGCCATTCACGGCGATGCGCCGCCCTACACTTTTCAGGGCCAAAATATCCGCGCGGCCATGCGTGAAGCGGCCACAATTCTCGTGCAGTTGATCGCGCCGATGATGCCGCATCTGGCTGAGGAATGCTGGCAGGTGCTGGGCCATACCGGCACGGTCAGTGCGGCGGCATGGCCAGTGCTGGACAAGGCGCTGACGGTGGAAGATGAAATAACATTGCCGGTGCAGATCAATGGCAGGAAACGTGCTGATGTGACTGTGCCGCGCACGGCTGACACGCAGGCCGTGGAAGCCATGGTGCTTGGCAATGAAACCGTGCAACGCGCGCTTGAAGGCAAGCCTGTGCGCAAGATCATTGTGGTGCCGCAGAGGATCGTCAATGTCGTGGTCTAATCGCACAATCCTGCGGCGCGCTGGTGTGGCGGCGCTGATTTTTGCCTCTGCTGCCATGTTCGGCGGCTGCCTGCGCCCGCTCTATGGGCCGACGGCAAGTGGCGCCGATATGCGCAGCGAACTGGCCGCCATTGATGTGAAGGAAATTCCCGATCGCATCGGCCATTATCTGCGCAGCGAATTGATGTTCGCGCTCGACGGTTCCGGCCAGACCGCCCCGCGCAAATATCAACTCGAAATCACAGCCACCGTGACGCAAACCAGCGCGGTTGTGGATTCGGTTGTTGCGCGCGCTGATGCTGCAACCCTGGTTGGGCGGGCGCCTTATGTGCTCAAGACAATGGAGGGCGGGCGCATCATCGCCAGCGGCACAGCGACGGGCACAACCACGTATGACCGCACCGCGCAGCGCTTTGGCAATGTCCGCGCGGCCCGTGATGCGGAAATTCGCCTGGCAAAATTGCTGGCCGAACAAATTCGCACGCGCATCGCCGCGACATTATCCTCCGGCCAGTGACCGGATGCCATGACCGCGATTGCCACCGGCGACACGGAGCGGTTTTTGCGCAAGCCCGATGGACGATTTTCCATCGTGCTGATTTATGGCGATGATCACGGGCTGGTGGTGGAGCGCGGGCAGGCCATTGCAGCCGCAATCGTATCCGATGCCACCGACCCGATGCAAATCGTGCGGCTGGATGGCGATGCTGTGGCAGCCGACCCGCTGCGCCTGGTCGATGAAGCCAACACCATGCCGATGTTTGGCGGCAAGCGCGCGATCCGCCTGCGCACCGGATCAAAAGCGGTTGCCCCGGCCCTCAAGCCCCTGGTTGATACCCCGCCGCTGGATGCAGTCGTCATCGTCGAAGCCGGGGCTTTGAAAAAATCCGATGCCCTGGTCAAGTTGTGCACGGATGCAAAGACCGCTGCTGTCATTGCCTGTTATGCTGACAATGCGCGCAGCCTTGCTGACATTATTGATGAGGCTGTGCGGGCAGGCGGCAAGAGCATTGACGCGGAAGCCCGCAGCCTCCTGCAATCCCTGGCCGGCGGTGACCGCATTGCCACCCGTGGCGAGATTGAAAAACTGCTGCTGTATACAGGCAGCGCCAACCGGATCACCGCCGAAGATGTCGAGGCCAGTGTGGGCGACACCGCCAATGCGCTGATCGACAGTGCCATTGACGGTGCCTTTGCTGGTGATCTGAAGCTGATGATGCCGGCCCTTGAGCGGTTGAAGGCGGAAGGCACGGATGCCGGCTATTTGCTCGGGCGGGCCTTGAGCCATGGCTGGACCCTGACACGGGTGATCTCCGACATGGAGCGCAGCCGGGGTGCGCCGGTTGATTTTGTCAAACGGGTCAGTCCCTTTTTTGGCCGCAAGGCGCTGGTGGAGCGCCAGCTCAACTGCTGGAAGCCAGAGGCGCTCGTGAAACAGATCCGCACCATTGGTGATGCGATTCAGACCGCCCGCACCAGCCCGGCCTTGGCGGAGGCCTCCGTTGACCGGACATTTTTGAGTCTTTCGCTGGCAGCACGCCGCAACCGCTGACCGCAACCGCCCCGGCTGGCTCTATCCAGTCTCCTACCTGTGCTTGTGGCACCATACAGGGTTTGCCGCACTAACCTCAGGCAGCGCGCCGTCGCGTTACAAAGTCGTGGGGAACACTGTCCAATACGGGAGGTAATTTGCCGGCAATCAATCTTTCAGACGCCGGCAAAGATTATCCAGTTGATCAAGCGTCTTGTAGCGGATCCGCACTTCCCCGCCATTGCCACCATGCTCAATCTTGACGATCAGGCCAAGCACATCCTCAAGCGCCTTTTCCAGAGCAAGCGTATCTGGATCCTTGGCTGCTTTCACCGCGCGAGGCCGCGCAGCACCATCCGCTGCTGGCTCATGATCCCGCTGGGCGAGCCGCTCGACATCGCGCACACTCAGGCCTTGCTCAACTGCCATCCGGGCAATTTTTTCAGGCTCCGCGACTGATAGCAGCGCACGGGCATGACCGGCGGACAAACGGCCATCCTCGACAAAACTGCGCACGCCAGCCGGCAGCTTGAGCAGGCGCAGTGTATTGGCCACGTGGCTGCGGCTCTTGCCGATAATCTTGGCAAGGTCATTTTGTGCGTATGAAAACTCGCTCATCAGCCGGTCATAACCCGCCGCTTCTTCCACCGGGTTGAGATCAGACCGCTGAACGTTTTCGATGATAGCGATTTCCATCGCTTCACGATCATTGGCCTCGACAACAACCACAGGAGCTTCATGCAGACCTGCCCGCTGCGCTGCCCGCCAGCGCCGCTCACCCGCAATGATCTCGAAGGCATCAGCCAATCCATCAATAGGCCTGACAATAATAGGCTGCAAAATGCCTTTTTCGCGGATCGAATTGGCAAGATCTTCCAATTCGCTCTCGGTAAAGGTCCGGCGTGGATTCTTCGGGTTTGGCCGCAGAAATTCGACGGGAATCTTCCGCGGTCCCCGGTTATTGCTTGCGGCAGACGACTGACCCGCATCAACCGCAACATCACCAATCAGCGCCGCCAGGCCCCGTCCAAGCCGGGGACGTCCATTATCCTCAGCCATACTCAACTCCTGCTGACTGTTACTTGTCCGAATCGGTTAGGCAGCCTTAAGCGCTTTTTCCCGCTTGATAATCTCGGAAGCGAGACGAAGATACGCCTGCGATCCAGCACATTTCAAATCATATAAAAGCGCAGGCTTGCCATGTGACGGCGCTTCTGACACGCGAACATTGCGTGGAATAACAGTATCATAGACCTTCTCGCCCATGAATTGCCGCACATCCTGAACCACTTGCCCGGCCAGATTGTTGCGGGCATCGAACATGGTCAGAACAATACCGTGAATGGACAAGCGCGGATTCAGGGATTGCTTGACCTGCTCAACCGTATGCAAGATCTGCGTCAAACCCTCCAGCGCGAAAAACTCACATTGCAATGGCACCAGAACCGCATCAGCCGCCGCAAGCGCATTGACCGTGAGAAGATTAAGCGAGGGCGGGCAATCAACGAGAACATAGGTAAAGGCATTCTCGCCCTGAGCTTCGATCATGACGTCAACGGCATGGCGCAGTCGCACGGCCCGATCTTGCTGCGATGCAATCTCAAGTTCAACACCAAGCAAATCGAGGGTTGAGGGAGCAACGGCAAGCTGCGGAACAGCGGTTTCAACCACGGAGTCAAGCATCGTGGCATCACCCGTGAGCACATCATAAGTGGAAATGCGCCGCGCCTTTCGGTCTATACCCAGACCGGTCGAGGCATTGCCTTGCGGATCAAGATCAACAATCAAGACACGCTCCCCGATAGCAGCCAGTGCTGTACCGAGGTTGATGGCTGTCGTTGTCTTTCCCACGCCGCCTTTTTGATTTGCCAAAGCGAGAATCCGGCACTTCGTTGCAAGTTCCGGCTTGATGCTGGCAATGGAGTTGGTCAGGGACATGCAGTGCAGTCCTTCTTCAGCGATGGCGTGCCTGCCGGACAAGCACAATGCGTGCATCAGGTTCAGTCACGCTAGGGATCAATTCTGCGTCGATATGCCAGGATTTTTGCGCTTCGGTCAATTCCGATTGCGCCTCCATCCCCTTCATAAACACAGCTTCGGCACCATACTTGAATGCAAATGAGCTGTATGCCAGCAGTTGCTCCAGCGAAGCGAGTGCACGCGCTGAAATAACAGCATCTT
>JBOFCU010000130.1:0-5572 GCA_051646285.1 Beijerinckiaceae bacterium | reverse complement strand
CAAAGCCTATCCGCATCTCCAGCGTGGCGGCGAACATGTTTCGCCAACGCCGAAGGGGAATACAGGAGATGGCTTGAAATTGGCGGAAAGTGTTGGCGGCGACGCCAGATTGAAATTTGAGGACGCCGCAGCATGGATGCCGGTATCGAAGGTGCCTTTGGACGATGGACGCACAGGCGTATTTCCGCATCTGCTTGACCGATACAAACCGGGAGTAATCGGCGTTCTGAAAAATGGACAGCGGTTTACCAATGAATCCAATTCTTATCATGATGTTGGCACGGCTCTGATTGCCGCTTGCGCAGATCAGGATGAAACCGCGATGTGGCTGGTATGTGATGCAATTGCCCTCGGGAAATATGGCCTTGGATATGTCAAACCCGCACCAATGCCAGCCAGGCCATTTTTGAAGAACGGCTATCTGTTGAAGGGTGAAACTCTGGCTGAGCTTGCCCAAAAGGCTGGAATTGATGCGGCAGGTCTGGAAGCTGCTGTGCGTGAATACAACGTTGGCGCAGTCCAAGGTGAAGATCAGCACTATGGCCGTGGTACAACAGCCTTTAACCGCTATCTCGCTGATTCAGAAAATAAGCCCAATCCTTGTGTTGCCCCCATTATCAAGGGACCATTTTACGCGGTAAAGATTATCATGGGAGATTTGGGAACGTTTGATGGCATAACAACAAGCGCTATCGGTGAGGTTCTTCGTGAAGATGGTAGGCCAATTGTGGGTTTGTATGCAGTTGGGAATGACCGCTCCAGTGTCATGGGCGGCAAATATCCTGGAGCGGGCATTACGCTTGGGCCGATCATGACGTTTGGATTTGTCACAGGCCGCCATCTCGCAGGCGTCAATACGCCACCGCATTCGATATAATAATAAAATCAAACCAGAGGGAAGGCTTTCATGACCATCACGCGCACACAGGTTGGCATCATCGGTGCAGGGCCAGCGGGGTTGATCCTTTCCCAGCTTTTGCATCTGCAGGGAATTGAATCTATCATTGTCGAAAAAAACAGCCGTGAATCGATTGAAGCTATTATCAAGGCCGGCGTGCTGGAGCAGGGTACAATTGATCTCTTGAATGAGATTGGTGCTGGTGCGCGCATGATGAAGGAAAGTTTCCATCATGAAGGCATAATCCTACGCTTTGATGGGCGGGATGCGCGAATTGATTTTCCCTCTTTGACGGGCGGAAAGTCTGTCAGGGTCTATGCGCAGCATGATGTCAATAAGGATCTGATAAAGACACGTCTGGCCGCCGGTGCTGATATTCGCTTTGAATGCGCAGCCTATGCGCTTGAAGAACTGAATGGGGACAAGCCACGTATCCGCTATCGTGATCATGAGGGTATTGAACATGAGATTATTTGTGATGTTGTTGCTGGTTGCGATGGCACTCAAGGACTGAGCCGCCATGCTATCCCAAAAAGTGATGCCACGGTCTGGGAACGGCTCTATCCATTCGGTTGGTTCGGCATTTTGTGCAAGGCACCGCCATCATCGCCAGAGCTGATTTATTCCATGCATGAGCGTGGCTTTGTGCTCGTCAGCACGCGTTCAACCGATGTGCAGCGCATGTATTTTCAGTGTTCGCCGACAGAGAAAGTTGATGATTGGTCTGATGACCGCATTTGGGCTGAGTTTCGTGCGCGTCTGGCGACACAGGATGGCTGGGCGCCGAAGGAGGGGCCTATTTTCAGCAAAACCGTCATCGGCATGCGCAGCCTTGTGGTTGAGCCAATGCGCTATGGAAAATTGTTTCTCGCCGGCGATTCTGCCCACGTTGTCCCCCCGACGGGAGCAAAGGGCCTGAATCTTGCCGCCAGCGACGCTTTATATCTGGCACGTGCTCTCACTGCTTATCTAACGTCGCATAACAGCGAACTGATTGATCAGTACTCGCGCACAGCGTTGCGCCGGATATGGAAAGCCACACGTTTCTCGTGGTGGATGACATCCATGCTGCATACGTTTCACGATATGGACAAATTCCAGTTACGCTTGCAAGTGGCCGAGCTTGACTACCTGACACAATCGCGCGCAGCTTCAACGGCATTGGCTGAAAATTATGTCGGACTGCCCATCGATTAAACGGTTCTTGTGGAACATTTATTATCGTCGGCAAAGCTCTGAATCGATACCAGAGAAAGGCTATAAAATGCGCTGCGCACAGATAAATTCAAAATAGCAGTGTTTATAAAAGCCGCAACTGAAGTTTATTGCTCAACATGAAGAGAAATCATGTACCTGTTTTTGCCAGCATGGCTTTAGGAGTTTGTGTGGATTTACGCCCACGCGCGGCGCCTGTCTCAACCTCATGTGCAACCCTGTGTGATGCAAACAGTGGCGATGTGACGCTGGCGACGCTGATTTCATGGGCGGCAGATTTCAACAAAGGCGCAAGCTCCAGCATGCGCGCGTCGTCAAGGCGCACGGAAGGGCCGGCAATGGAAATAACGCCCACGGGCCCCTGTCCCGCTCGCCGGATCGGCATGGCCATGGATGAAAGCCCCGGCGCGAAACTGTCATGAGTGCTTGCATAGCCGCGCACCCGCGTGTCAGCGAGAATTTTCATCAGTGCAGTGGCTGTTGTTGGTGCGTTCGGGCCAAGATCGGCAGGGCGGCCGAATCCCTGACGGGCCACAAGTGTGAGTGCGTCCTCATCGGACATTGTCATGAGCCAGGCTTGGCCGCTGGCGGTGCAGGAGAGGCGGGCAATGACATCGACATCCGGATCGTATCGTAGCCCCCGGCGTGCGCCCTGTGCACGGGCCACCCATGTCAGCCGCTCACCATCCACAACGGCAAGACGCACGAATTCTCCGGATTCAAACGCCAGCCTGTCCAGCACAGGCTGAGCAAAATCAACAATCCCGGCCGCGCCCATATAATCGAGCACCATGGAAACCAGCTTGGTGGTCAGGACATAGTCGCCCTGATCCTTGATCTGCTTCACATAGCCGCGCGCGCCCAGCTCTGTGAGCAACCTGTGCGTGGCGCTCGCAGGCATATTGAGCTTCTCTGCGATCGTTCCAAGCGCCAGCCCCTCGGGATGAACAGCCAGCGTTTCAAGAATACCAAGGGTTCTTTCGAGAACGCCGCTCATGACAAATGCCCTTGTGAGGAGAACCAAACAGTCTGCTGATCAGTGAAAGTGGAACATAATTCCAATTTCGACTTGCTTACCGGATATGATCGTGTATCAAGATCCTGTGTCAAGAGACCAAAAAAGGGTCCGATGCGACCCAAGGGGAGGTTAGGATGAATCGTCGTAGCGTACTGGGCGCATTCGCTGTTGTTGCCATGGGCACAAGTGCGATGACTGCCGCCATGGCTCAGTCATTTCCTGAGCGTGATGTAACCGCTGTCATTCAGTGGGGAGCGGGTGGGGGCACGGATGTGGCGATGCGCGGTTATGCGCCATATGCTGAAGAGGTGCTTGGCAAAAAAATCGTTTTGCAGAACAAGCCGGGCGGTGCAGGAGCCATTGGCGCAAATTTTGTAATGCAACAGCCGTCTGACGGCTACACCTTGCTGATGGGTGCCGAGCCGCAGGCGCTATTCAAGGTCATGGATCTCGCGCCGTTTGATTATTCGGAATTTTATCCCGTCAATGTAGCGGCAATCGCCAACAACATCATTCTTGTGGTCAACAAGGACAAGCCTTGGCAGAACATGAAGGATCTTGTCGATGATGTTCAAAAAAATCCAGGCAAAATCAAGCAATATCTGGCGGGCACCGGCACGGTGCCATTCACTGTCAATGCCATGATCAATTCGGTCACAAAATTTCCGACAACCAATGTGCCGTTTGATGGTGATGGTCCGGCCATTGCGGCATTGCAGGGTGGCCATGTTGACATTGGCTTTATCGCGTCGGGTGCCGTGATTGAGCATGTCAAAGCCGGTCGCCTGCGGGCAATCGCAACATTGGGCGACAAGCCCTATCAAGGCATTCCGGCAATCACGGATGCAATCCCGGGTGTGAAAAAATACCTGCCATGGGGGTCCTGGTATGGCGTCTTTGTGAAGAAAGACACGCCTGAGGCAGCCAAGGCGAAGCTGGTCGACGCTTTCAAAAAAGCTGGTGCCAACGCGAAATATGTTGAGCTGATGGAAGGCCGCGGCACAACCATGCTCAACCTTTCCGGTGCCGAAGCTGAAGCCTTTATCAAAAAATGGCAGTCCACAACGGCCTGGTTGTATCAGGAAGCGGGCGTCGCCAAAAAGAATCCGGCTGATCTCGGCATCCCGAAGCCGTAATTCCCCATACAATGAATCCCAGACCCGCGATGCGGGTCTGGTTTAATTGAAAATCCGCACAGGCGGATGCTTTTTGGGGGAAGAGAGCAATGGAATACAAGCGCCAAAGACTCACTGGCGAACGTGGCTTCGTGATTTTTCTGCTCATATTCAGCCTCGTCATGTTATGGTCAGCTTATCGTATCTCAGGCTTCAGCTCCATTTCATCCGCGGGTGCTTATCCCATGGCCGCAACGTTTGCCATGGTGGTTTCGGCGCTCGTTATTCTGCGCAATACGCACAAACTGCGCGCATCCGAACGAAAACCGTCCGAGAGCAAGGCGCAGCAATTCAGGCGCGAAATTACGCCCACGATCGTGCTCACATTCAGTATTTCGGTTATCCTTTACATGCTCGCGCTTGAGCGGTTCGGGTTTGTTTTAAGTTCGTTCGTTTATCTCATGACTGCGATGTGGCTTTTGGGGAGCCGCAATGTGGGTCGAAATATATGGGTCAGCATTTTAGCCATCGTCAGCATCTATATTGTCTTTCAGTCAGCATTTTCTGTGGTGTTGCCACAGGGTGATCTTTTAAAATCATGGGTGCGCGGCACCTCAGTGGAGCGGTGGCTGCCATGATTGAAGCATTACAGTTTTTTTTGATTTCATGGCTGGATCCCAAGCTGCTGTTTCTCACAGCTGCCGGAACGTTTGCTGGCATTTATATTGGTGCCATTCCCGGCCTGTCTGTCACGATGGCAGTATCCATCCTGATCTCGTTTACATTCAAGTGGCACGTCAATGAGGCGCTGACACTGATTTCCGGTATCTATCTCGGTGGCGTTTACGGTGGCTCGCGTTCTGCCATTTTATTGAATATACCTGGTGCGCCGGCAGCAATTGCAACAGGGCTGGATGGTTATCCGCTCGCCAAGCGTGGCGAAGCTGGTCAGGCCATTGGTGTGACAACAGTTGTGTCAGTGATCGGTGGATTTATTGGCATTTTTGCCTTGGCCGTTGCTGCGCCTGCCGTGTCGAACCTAGCACTCATGTTTGCACCACGCGATTATCTTTTGCTCGCAATCTGGGGCATTCTGCTGGTAGGATCACTATCAGGCGACTCGCTTGCAAAAGGAATATTTTCCGGCGCGCTGGGCGTATTGATTGGCTCTGTCGGTCTTGACCTCATGACTGCGGAGCCGCGCTTTACATATGGTAGCCTGCAACTGAGTGCCGGCATTTCATATATTGCAGCCATGATTGGATTTTTCGGCGTTTCCGAAGTGATCGCCCAGTTACATGAAATCAATATGAAAGCAGTAAAGCA
>JBOFCU010000116.1:0-4969 GCA_051646285.1 Beijerinckiaceae bacterium | reverse complement strand
ACCTTGATGCCCGGCACCTTTCCAATGCGCGCCATGTCGGCCAATGGCACCGCTGAAAAAGCGGCCAGCATGATTTCCCTTGCCTCGATCGACGCTGCAATGGCTGCCCGGTCTGGCAATACACGGTAAACAATTGCATCCAGCAACGGCCTGCCCTGCTCCCAATAGGCGGGATTGCGCTCGAGGCGATAATACTCACCCGGCTTGTGTTCCATAAATCTGAAAGGGCCTGTGCCAATCAGTTTCACATTGGCGGGATTGGCCGCAATATCCGTTCCTTCATAAATGTGACGCGGCAGCACGGACGAGACGGCTGGCAGCGCGTTCGCAATCAATGACAAGGGAACGGGTTTTGAAAAGCGGAAAATGGCTGTTTTTGCATCTGGTGTTTCGACGCGATCAAGATCGCGAAAAATGGCCCGGCCCAGATTTTGCAATTTCTTCCAGACATCCACAGCACTGAACGCCACATCAGCTGATGTAAATGGTTTGCCGTCGTGCCATGTCACGCCTTCGCGCAGATGAAATGTGATCGCGCGTCCATCCGGCGACGTGCTCCATGCTGTTGCCAGACGCGGAACCAGCGTGCCGTTGTCACCCATTTCGGCAAGCGGCTCGATAACTTTGCTCGCAATGTAAAACACGCCGTTAGATGCGACGATGGCCGGATTGAGATTGCGCGGTTCACCATCCGCCGC
The DNA here is from genome assembly GCA_051646285.1 of Beijerinckiaceae bacterium. GTDB lineage: Bacteria > Pseudomonadota > Alphaproteobacteria > Rhizobiales > Beijerinckiaceae > Terrirubrum. Next base: position 4,271 of record JBOFCU010000116.1, on the reverse strand, counting down.
AACAATGAGTGTGCCGCCACGGCGCGGCATATCCATCTGCGCCCATGCGCGGCGACCAGCAGTACCTGCTCCAGCCAACGCAAGGGCTGCCGCTGTTGCCTGCCGTCTCGTAAGAAAACTTTTCATGGCCGCCCCCTGTATCTATGGGGCGCGACAATAATCTCAATGACGCGCGTTGCAAACGTGCGTCATTGAACAGTGCGATCACCAAAAGTGATTAAACCGCGATTTTTCCGCCACTTTGCCGTGTCACGACGACAATCGATGGCCGTGGCGGCACGTTGGACTGGAAATCAGGCCAGCGTGTTGTTGGCGTTTTATAATTGGTCGGCGCAGCACTCGAATCATCTGGATCTGCTTCGCCCGGATGCTGGACGGCCAGAAACAGAGTTTCACCATCAGGCGTGAATTCCGGCCCGCACATTTCCGCGCCATTTGGCACGCGGCAGAACAGTTTGGAGGTGCCGCGCGCTTGCCCCTCTGTTTCAATAGCCCAAAGACCATCATTGCGGCCCGTGCGTGACTTGCTGTTGCCATCGGTTGAAATCCACAACCGCCCATCGGCATCAACAGCGCAATTGTCCGGCATGCCAAACCAGCCATCTTTCGAGGTTGCGGCATTGAAGGTTGCGCCAACCTCGGCAATGGCGGGATCGCCGCATTTCACAAGAATATCCCATGTGAATTTTTCTGCGGCATGGTCACCATCGGGCGGGATCATTTCCACGATATGGCCAAACCGGTTGTTGGCACGGGGATTGGCCGGATTCTCATCGCCAGCCTTGCGCTGGTTGTTGTTGGTGAGCATTGCATAGACGCGATTTGTCTTGGGATTGGCTTCGACATCCTCCGGGCGGTCCATTTTCGTGGCTCCCAGAAAATCAGCAGCTATGCGTGTTTCGATCAGAACATCGGCCTGCGACCGAAAGCCATTTGCCTCCGTCAAAGGTCCTTGCCCGAACACCAATGGCAGCCATGCCATCGTGCCATCCGCATTGAATTTGGCGGCATAAAGCGTGCCATCCGCCAGCAAATCCATATTGGCTGCGCGGTTGGCATTGTCGACCTTGCCGCGAGAGACGAATTTGTAGAGATAATCAAAACGCTGGTCATCGCCGGAATAAATCACATAGCGCCCATCTTTATTGGTAATGCCCGCTGCGCCTTCATGCTTGAAGCGGCCCAAGGCCGTGCGTTTTTTGGGCGTGGAATTAGGGTCCATCGGATCAATTTCGACGACCCAGCCGAAACGGTTCGGCTCATTGGGCTCTTTGGATACATCAAAGCGGTCATAATAGGCGCCCCAGTTGGCCCATTTCCCCGGCACACCCATGCGCTTGTGATTGCGGGCTTCCTTGTGCCCCTCCGCAAGCGCACCCCAAAAATACCCATTGATATTTTCTTCGCATGTCACCCATGTGCCCCATGGCGTGCGCCCGCCAGCACAATTGTTGAGCATGCCAAACACTTTTGTTCCTGCCGGATCCGCATTGGTTTTCATGCGCTCATGACCGGCAGCAGGCCCGGTTATTTCCATGGGCGTGCCGGCCGTGATGCGGCGGGCATATCTCGAATCCTTGACAACAGCCCATTTTCCATCAGTGCCGCGCGCCACTTCAAGCACGCTGCCGCCATGCGCCATCATTTCGATGTCGGCGAGGTCTTTCGTCATGTCGGCAAAATTCTTGGTGCGCAGATCCTGCCGTCCATCGACTTGCGGAAACATCAGCTCCTCATTCGTATATTCATGATTGATGCAGAGCAGCCCGCGCTTGGAACCATCAAGCGGGATATAGCCGATATAATCATTGTTGTAGCCGAACTGGCGGCTTTGCATGTCGGCGCTCTGCTTTTCAGGATCAAAGGCAGCTGCGCCGGGCAAAACAGGGTCGCCCCAACGGATCAGCACATCGGCATTGTAGCCTTCAGCCACATACATCTTGTCATCCGAGCCAGCCGCAATTTCCTTGAAATTGAAACTGGGCGTGGTGTTTTTTTCCTGCGCCTGGGCGGAGGCGGCCATGGCCAGCGGTGACACGGTTGCCGCCATGGCGCTGACGCCAAGGATCCCCTTGATCAGGTCGCGGCGGTTGAAGCGCGATGCGACAATATCGCCAAACGTGTCGCCAGCTTGCGGGCTGGACGGAATATCGTCGAGTTCCTCGGCTGTCAGATCATGAATGGATGTGTGATCGTGTGACATGGTGCCTCCTGCGCAAGAGTGTCTGGCTTGCGCTATTCAAGGCTGATGACGCGGATGTGACAAGTGCTATTTAGCCAACAAAAAAGCGGCCCGCAGGCCGCTCTTTTATTGCATTGCAAAAAAGGTCAGGCGCTTTCGCGCTTGTCTTTCTCATCTTCGCGCTCGGAATAGATGTAGAGCGGGCGGGCCTTGCCTTCGATGACTTCGGGGCCGACCACAACCTGCTCAACGCCTTCCAGTCCCGGCAGGTCATACATCGTGTCGAGCAGCACACCTTCCATGATCGAGCGCAGGCCGCGCGCGCCGGTCTTGCGCTCAATGGCCTTGCGCGCGATCAGCGAAATCGCCTCATCGTTGAAGGTCAGCTCGGTGTCTTCCATCTCGAACAGGCGCTGATACTGCTTCACCAGCGCATTTTTTGGCTCGGTGAGAATTTTCTTGAGCGCCGCCTCATCAAGATCTTCCAGTGTTGCGATGACCGGCAAGCGGCCGACAAATTCCGGGATCAAGCCGAATTTCAGCAAATCTTCCGGTTCGACTTCGCGGAACAGGGCACCGATGCGGCGGTCATCCGGCCCTTTGACCTTGGCCTGGAAGCCAATGGAGGTGCCGCCCTGCGCCCGCGACGAGATAATCTTGTCGAGGCCAGCGAATGCACCACCGCAAATGAACAGGATGTTGGTGGTATCCACCTGCAGAAATTCCTGCTGCGGATGTTTGCGGCCACCCTGCGGCGGCACGGAGGCCACTGTGCCTTCCATGATTTTCAGCAAGGCCTGCTGCACGCCCTCACCCGATACGTCGCGCGTGATCGAGGGATTGTCCGACTTGCGGCTGATCTTGTCGATTTCGTCGATGTAAACGATGCCGCGCTGGGCGCGTTCGACATTATAGTCAGACGCCTGCAACAGCTTGAGAATGATGTTTTCAACATCCTCGCCGACATAACCGGCTTCGGTCAGTGTCGTGGCATCGGCCATGGTAAAAGGCACGTCGAGAATGCGCGCCAGCGTCTGCGCCAGCAGCGTCTTGCCCGAGCCGGTCGGGCCGGCGAGCAGAATGTTGGATTTCGCCAATTCCACATCATTGTGCTTGGTGGCATGGTTCAGGCGCTTGTAATGGTTATGCACGGCCACTGACAGCACGCGCTTGGCGTGGTCCTGACCAATCACATAATCATCGAGAACCTTGCGGATTTCCTTCGGCGTCGGCACGCCGTCCTTGGTCGTCTTGAGCGTGGACTTCGATTCCTCACGGATGATGTCCATGCACAGCTCGACGCATTCATCACAGATGAAAACCGTCGGGCCGGCAATCAGCTTGCGCACCTCATGCTGGCTTTTGCCGCAGAATGAGCAATACAGAGTGCTCTTGCTGTCTCCACCGCTGGCTTTGCTCATCGTCGGTCTCCGCTCTCTTGCCGGCTATCAGGCTTCCCCCTTTGCCGACTCGTTATCCAGAATAGGCCTGCGCTTATGAAGAAAACGTAGCACCCGTTTGGCCAACCTCCGCCCGGTCTTCAACCCTGGCGGAGATGCAACCACGCTCACGGCCCCGGATCAATGGCGGGGCCTGCCCAAAATCGTCACATCTTCTCCGGCGGCACCGGGTCTTCCGCCCGCTTGTCCACAACCTCGTCGATCAGGCCGAAGGCTTTGGCATTCTCTGCCGACATGAAATTGTCCCGCTCCAGCGCATCCTCGATCTCCTGATAGGCACGGCCGGTATGCTTGACGTAAATCTCGTTCAGGGTGCGCTTGGTCAGCTCAAACTCCCTGGCGTAGATCATGATGTCGGTCACCTTGCCGGAATAGCCGGCGGATGGCTGATGCACCATGATCCTGGCATTTGGCAGGGCAAAACGGCTGCCCTTGGTGCCTGCCGTGAGCAAAAGTGAGCCCATTGAGGCAGCCATGCCAAGGCACATTGTCGTGATCGGCGGCTTGATGAACTGCATCGTGTCATAGATCGACATGCCCGCCGTGACCGAACCGCCCGGCGAGTTGATGTACATGGAGATTTCCTTCTTGGGGTTCTCCGCTTCCAGAAACAGAAGCTGAGCCACCAT
>JBOFCU010000273.1:0-1688 GCA_051646285.1 Beijerinckiaceae bacterium | reverse complement strand
TGTCTCATCGGCCACAAGCACGACATTGCCGCCGGAAAAGCCGATCCAACGGGCTTGCGGGTTGTCCCGCGCCATGGTCACGGCATCATCAGTGCGCTTTTCCATATCGCGAACGATGCGTGAGCCGGAAAAGCCGGACCGTGCGGACGGTTCGGACATTATATCAAAACCGCTCATGATGCGGCTTCCCATGCGGCGCGAACACGTGCGGGAAAATCTCCATCATCATAGGGCTGCTTTCCGGCAAAGCCCCAGACTGGACCCGGCCAGTTGGTATCGCCCTCGTAGCGGGCGATAACATGCACATGCAGCTGCCGCACGATGTTGCCGATGGCTGCGGTGTTGATCTTGTCGCAGCCCGTCAATTCTTTCAAAATGCGCCCTGCCTTGAGCGTTTCATGCCAAAGCGCAGCCTGATTTACCTCAGCTAAATCATGCCATTCAACTGCACCCACAATGCGCGGAACGAGAATGAGCCATGGCCAGCGGCTGTCATGCATCAGGCGCACATCGCAAAGCGGCGTTTGCAAAACCGGCTTGGTATCGGCCTCAAGCCGGGAATCGAGTGTGAATTCGGACATGAGCGCTAGTTAGCATCCGCGCCCTATCTGTCCAATCAATCGAATGCGAGACTTGCATTTATGGTGCAAATGCACGATATGAACCCTGGGAGGTTGGTGGTGGACGTGCCACTCGCCAACCGGGTCAGGTCCGGAAGGAAGCAGCCCCAACGAGCAAGGCGCGGGTTACTGCGCAGCCTCCCACCTCAAATTCTGAGTTAAAATTGCACTGGCTTACTGCAAATGGTGATTTGCTCCGCTCCGGTGCTCGCAACTCACCGTTTTCGCCACGCCATTCCAGTTTTTCCTTCTAAATTTCCCGGGCACTACCTTGCCACTGATGCAAGGGCAGGGCATTGACCTAAGCAGGCGGTCTGGCTGACAATCACCGTCAGGGAGTAGCAATTTGTCCGAAGACGGCATGGAACTGGGGATGGATTTGGGCGAGCCGCAGTCCGGTGCGGCCTATCGCGTGCTTGCGCGCAAATATCGCCCGCAGGATTTCACCGCCCTGATCGGCCAGGAGCCGATGGTCCGCACCCTGAAAAATGCGTTTGAAACCGGCCGTATCGCACAAGCATGGATGCTGACCGGCGTGCGAGGGGTGGGCAAGACGACAACCGCCCGCATCCTAGCGCGTGCTCTCAACTACCGGCGAGGCGATATCAACCAGCCGACAATTGATCTTGCCGAAGAAGGCGAACACTGCCGCGCCATCATGGAAGGCCGCCATGTCGATGTGATCGAGATGGATGCGGCATCCAACACCGGTGTCGACAACATGCGCGATCTGCTGGCGCAAGTGGCCTACCGCCCGGCTGCCGCGCGCTACAAGGTCTATATCATCGACGAAGTGCACATGCTGTCTCCCGGCGCGTTCAACGCCATGCTGAAAACGCTGGAAGAACCGCCAGCACATGTGAAGTTCATTTTCGCCACCACCGAAATCCGCAAGGTGCCGATCACCATCCTGTCTCGTTGCCAGCGGTTTGACCTGCGCCGCGTGGAAGCCTCGGTGCTTTCGGGCCATCTGAAGGGCATCGCCGAAAAAGAGCGTGTGATCATTGATGATGCCTCTCTCGCCATGATCGCCCGCGCGGCGGAAGGCTCGGTGCGCGACTCGCTGTC
>JBOFCU010000272.1:0-6769 GCA_051646285.1 Beijerinckiaceae bacterium | reverse complement strand
CTGGGCGGCAAACACAAGCACCAGCGGCCATGGCAAGGCTACCCCTTCACGCGCCTTGACCAGACGCGCAATGGTGATCCCGGCAAGGAAGCTTGGCACGGCCCGCAAGGCACCAAGATCAAAATCGCCCCGCGTCCATGATCCCAGACCAAGCCAGTCGCGCAGCGCAATCAGGCCTGAGACATAGATCACGACAAACGCTGCGACCGTAACAATGCCTCGCCGCGCGATCAGTGCCAGCAGGGGAAAAAGCAGGTAGACGAGAAACTCCGCACTCAGTGACCAGGATGGCACATTGAATGTAAGCGCCCGTGTCAGGCTGAATGCATGTGTCAGCATGAAGTGGGATGGCAATGCCGAGAAATCAAAGCGCGCCGGATCACGTACGGGCATACCAACGCTGACGCCGAGCGCAAAAATCAACACGGTCAGCAGCAGTGTCAGCAAATGCAGCGGATAAATCCGCGCCAGCCGCCGCCGCATATAGTCCGCATAGTCATGCGCGGATGCAATCCGCCCGTCGTAATGCAGGGCGATGACGAATCCGCTGAGGATGAAAAAGAAATCGACCAGCAGATGAAACCGGTCGATGAAATCAGGTATGCTGCCGCCCGTCCTGAGCACGATAACCAGCCCATAGTGCGCCAGCATCACACCGAGCGCCGCTACAAAACGGAACACGTCAAGGACGAGATAATGGGATACAGGCTGCGAGTGTGCTGACATGAAACACTGCCGGTGAGTGGACTCCCCTCACCGCAAAATTCATGCCTGCATGTTTGCCGCCCCATCAATAAGGCGGCAAAGCCCAGAGGGTGCGCCTAATGCACCGTTTCAGCCTGTTCCTTGCCCTGTCGCAACTTTTCCATCTCGTCTTTCAGCAGAAGTTTCTTACGCTTCAGATCAGCGAGCAGAAGATCGTCCACAGAAGGATGAAGCCTTGCAGCTTCAATCTGGCGCTCAAGCGCCTTGTGGCGTTTCTCCAACTCGTTCAGATGGGCCTGTAACGACATGCGGCGCCTCCGTGCTTTGGGAACACCGAAAAGATGGCATGAGCAAGCGAAGCTGTCGAAGGATTTTTTGCTGTTAAGCAAATACGGTTAAAGTCCAGCTCAAGAGGCCAGAAACGCTTGATCATGGAGGCAGACAGGCCATAGTTGCGCCTCATCACGAAGCCTGACCATGCACCCTCCTGACAATGACGATCGCGAAGATGCCCATCTGGAAGCCGAACTGGAACGGTTGCGGCAGGAGCATCGTGACCTGGATGTTGCCATCGCCGCGCTGCAAGCCTCTGCCCTTGCCGACCAGCTCCAGATCCAGCGTCTGAAGAAGCGCAAGCTGGTGCTGCGCGACAAGATCCTTCAGGTCGAGAATATGCTGACCCCGGATATCATTGCGTGAGGGCTGCAAGGCCACGGTCTGCGGAAAACCCATCACCGCTGCTTGCCCTTGATCGCAATCGCCCCTAATCCGCCGCAACAGGATCGATGAAGACGCTCGCAAGGGAACTGTGCCGTGACCGCACCCGTCGCCATTATCATGGGCAGCCAGTCTGACTGGGCAACCATGCGCCACGCCGCTGAAACGCTGAATGCGTTGGGAATCGCCCATGATGCGCGCATCGTATCCGCCCACCGCACGCCGGACAGGCTGGTGCACTTTGCCAAGGGTGCCAAGGCAGAAGGCTTCAAGATCATCATCGCCGGCGCCGGCGGTGCCGCCCACCTTCCTGGCATGGCCGCCGCGATGACAGCGTTGCCGGTGTTTGGCGTGCCGGTCGAATCCAAGGCGCTGTCCGGCCAGGACTCCCTGCTCTCCATCGTGCAGATGCCCGGCGGTATTCCCGTCGGCACACTTGCCATCGGCAAGCCCGGCGCGATCAATGCCGCTCTGCTGGCCGCGGCCGTGCTGGCCCTCAACGATCCGGCACTGGCCGAACGGCTGGAAGCGTGGCGGGCGCGCCAGACTGCGGCTGTGGCCGAGCGCCCGAGCGATACGCCATGACCGGACCGGCCCTCACACCCGGCGCGACCGTTGGTATTCTCGGTGGCGGCCAGCTTGGCCGCATGCTGGCGCTGGCGGCTGCCCCGCTGGGATTGCGTTGCCATGTTTTTGCCCCGGAACAGGATTCGCCAGCCTTCCACGTTGCCGCTGCCTCAACCTGCGCGGGTTATCGCGACGAAAAGGCGCTGGCTGCATTCGCCGCTCAAGTCGATGTCATCACCTACGAATTTGAAAATGTGCCAGTAGAAACCATTGTGTTTCTGGAAACGCTGAAGCCGGTCCGCCCCGGGGCAAAAGCCTTGCGCACCGCGCAGGACCGCTTGAAGGAAAAGGAATTGGCAAACGCGCTCGGTGCGCACACCGCGCCATTCGCCCCTGTTAACAGCCGTGCCGATCTTGATGCGGCCATCGCAAAGACAGGCCTGCCCGCGATCCTGAAAACAAACCGCTTTGGCTATGATGGCAAGGGACAGGCAAAAATCATCACCGCTACGGATGCCGATGCCGCGTGGGCCGCGATGCGCAATCAGCCTGCCATTCTGGAAGGGTTCGTGAATTTCGAGTGCGAAATATCTGTCGTCGCCGCGCGCGGAATTGATGGCGCATTTGCCGCCTTCGATGTGACGCACAATGAGCACCGCAACCATATCTTGCATAAATCCATTGCGCCCGCGGCTGTTGATGCAGGGGCGCAGGAACAGGCCATCGCCATCGCTCGGAAAATAGCCGATGCGCTCGGTTATGTCGGCGTGTTCGCGGTTGAGTTTTTTCTAGAGAGAACCGCGCAGGGCCCTGTTGTGCGGGTCAACGAAATTGCACCGCGCGTCCATAATTCGGGCCACTGGACCATGGAAGGCGCGCAAACATCGCAATTTGAACAGCATATGCGCGCGGTCGCCGGCTGGCCGCTGGGTTCAACACGCATGACTGGCAAACGCGCTACCATGCTCAATCTCATCGGTGATGATGCCGGCACATGGCAATCCGTGCTGGCTGAGCCCGGCGCGCACCTGCATCTCTATGGCAAGGGGCAAGCACGCGATGGCCGCAAGATGGGGCATGTGAACAGGATTGAGCAGTAGAATGGATTTGGCGCGAACTAAATAATGTCCGCGCCCAATATTTTGCGCAGCCTATCCGGTATGCGCGTCGCGCGGCCATTGCGGACGCAAGCCACCTGCACGTGGGCCGTCACCAGTATGTCACTGCCGCGCATCACGGATTGATCAAGCGTCATCGACGCACCCTTGATGTCGGCCGGATGCGTTATAACCGTGATTATGTCATCCATGCGGGCGGGCTTGATAAAATCGATAGTCATACGCCGCACGGCGAAGGCGAGCCCATTTAAGTCCTCATGCATCGCGCCTTGATCCTGCCCCTGCGCCCGCAAGAATTCCGTACGGCCGCGCTCCATGAAGCGCAGATAGGAGGCATGGTAGACAACACCGGAAAAATCAGTGTCCTCATAATAAATACGAATATCGAGACGATCAGGCTGCATCCGTATCATTCCTTGGATAACCGAGATCCACCACGACAATTTCCGGCGGCATGCCGAAACGCACCGGCAAAATGCTGCATCCGAGCCCGCCCGACACGATGAGATGCCGGTTTTCTTCAACAATATGGCCATAATCATAGCGGCGGCCGTAGCGCGACGGCACAACAAATGACCGGCCGAACAAACGCACCTGCCCGCCGTGTGTATGGCCAGCCAGCGTCAGTGAAATCCGTTCGGGCATGCGTGCAAAAGCATCCGGCTCATGGATCAGGGAAATCACCGGATCATCTGTTGTAATTTTTGCCATCATACCCGGCACATCATCAATGCCGCGCCAGTTGCGTGGATTTCTGCGATCAAGCGGCGCAAAAGCCGTCTGGTCACCAAGCCCGGTCAGCCAGAAAGAAAAATTGTCCTTGCGCAAAAGCACGGCATCATTTTCGTAGACAGAAATACCGGCTTTCTCAAGCGCACGGCCTGCAATCGTCGGCCCAGCCTTGCGTTTCAGCGCCTCGGCATCTTCCCACCAGTCGTGATTGCCGAGGATGGCATGCACGCCCAAGGGCGCACGTAAAACACCCAGCAACCGCGACCAGACATCAACCGGCAGGGCTTCCCATTTCAGTTTCATGGTGGAGAGATAATCACCAAGCAGCACAATCATGTCTGGCTTTTCCGCCATCGCTGCGGCGACAATTTCTTCCACCCTTTTTTCATCCATCCAGGGACGGCAAAAATGAAAATCAGCCAGCGCCACAATGCGCAAACGATTCTGCGGGTTCCAGCGCGGCGGCGTGAGACGATAGCGCGTGACATTCAGCCGGTAGAGCGGTTCAACAATAAAGCCGTAAGCACCCAGCAAAGCGCCCGCACCACTCAGCGCCAGCGCTGATTGCATGAAGCGCCGCCGCGTGATCACGCGTCTTCCCCATCACTGAACAGGCCGAATTGCGATCCTTCGCGCTTGGGCGCAGCCAAGCCCAGATGCCGGAAGGCGTGATCGGTCAAAAGCCGCCCGCGCGGCGTGCGCTGCAAAAATCCCTGCTGGATCAGAAACGGCTCGATAATATCCTCGATGGCGTCGCGCGGTTCTGACAAGGCCGCAGCAATTGTTTCAATGCCGACAGGGCCGCCGCCAAAATTCTTGGCGACCATGACAAGATACCGCCGGTCCATCTGGTCAAGGCCGATACGATCCACATCAAGCAATTGCAGGGATTTATCGGCAATCGCGCGCGTCACTTCTACCGCACCTTCAACCGTCGCGAAATCGCGCACACGCCTGAGCAGGCGTCCCGCCACACGCGGCGTGCCGCGCGCGCGCCGCGCAATTTCGTTCGCGCCTTCATCGGTCATGCCAAAGCCCAGCACGCGCGCGCCCCGCTTCACAATAAATTCGAGTTCATCCACCGTGTAGAAATTCAGCCGCACCGGAATGCCAAAGCGGTCGCGCAATGGCGTTGTCAGCAACCCCGCCCGCGTGGTCGCGCCGACAAGCGTAAATTTCGGCAGATTGATTTTCACCGAACGCGCCGCCGGTCCCTCACCGATAATCAGATCGAGTTCATAATCCTCCATCGCCGGATACAGGATTTCCTCGATGGCGGGATTAAGGCGATGAATTTCGTCGATGAAGAGAACATCGCCTTCTTCGAGATTGGTGAGCTGTGCAGCAAGGTCGCCGCGCTTGGCAATGACAGGCCCGGCTGTGGAGCGGAAATTTACGCCCATCTCACGCGCGATGATCTGCGCCAGTGTGGTCTTGCCAAGGCCAGGCGGGCCAACGAACAGGATATGATCGAGCGGCTCGCCGCGCTTTTTCGCGCTTTCGATAAAGACCTGTAAATTCGCACGCGCCGCCGCTTGGCCCACGAAATCGGCAAGAATCTGTGGCCGCAGCGTCGCGTCCTGCGCGTCATCGCTGCGTTTGTCACCGGAAATGAGGCGGGTGGTCATTGAGCCAGTCCTAAATCTCTCATTTCCAATTCATGCCAAGCCCACGCAGGATCAGGCCGAAAACCTCCCCAATTCTTCGCATAGACACTTTTTACATGAGGATGAATGTTATTGAGCACTGCATGGATAGCAATGAAAATTTGCCGCAAATCACCGCAAGACGTAGCCAGAAAATCGGCTTCATATGGATACCGCCAATTGATGAATGTATTTTTTTCGTCCCCAAGCAAATCCACAAAGTCACTCAATTCTCTTGGGCGGGGCATTGCCCCCGCTATTTCAATTTGGCTTGATTGCCGAAGCGAAGAAAATAGCTTTCTTAAATCGTGGCCTTCAAATCTTTTTCCATTTTCAACATAAAGAAACAACTTGAGAATTATTTCAATCGACAGTGCATAGTTTACAATACGAGGCGCAGATACACTGTGAGGCTTGTAAACGCCAAACGCCAAATTAGGTGCGCATCGTTCTGCCGCAAGAAAAAAGGCAACCGCTGTATCGATCATAGGCTGGATATCGATATTTTTAGGTTTGCACTTCATCAGTAACGATCATTCCTATCACGATAGTCACGCGCGTTTATGCCAGATGCAATGCCGACAATATCCTTCAATTCCGGCACCGCCACGTGCTTGTAACCTAGGCCCGAAGGGATGAAGGCCAGTTTTTGCCCGATTTTCCATCCTTGCGACTCCCGGACTTCTCTTGGGATCGTGATCCTGAAATCCGCTGAAAGCGTTACGCTCTTGGCCATGTCAATTGCCTGCCTTTTTGATCTCAGTCCGCAGAATATCATTGCAAAGATCGTTTCCGCCACTCACCGCGCCAGCTCCTTCAATGCCAGCCGGATCAGCGTGCCGGTTTCAGCCTCTTCGCCGCCGGCCTTCACCGCCGCCGCGACCGCTGCCGCCGCCTGCGGCTGGCCATAACCCAGATTGACCAGCGCCGAGACCGCATCGGTCACCGGCCCGCTGGCGCGCTTGTCGGCGAGATCGCCGGTGAGCTGCACCACGGCGGGATCGACCGAGCCGAACACCGGCGCCTTGTCCTTCAATTCGGTGACGATGCGTTGCGCGAGCTTGGGCCCGACGCCGGAGGTGCGCGCCACTGCCGCCTTGTCCTGCGTGCCGATGGCGGTGGCCAGCGCTCCGGCATCCAGCGTTGAAAGGATAGCGAGCGCGACCTTCGCCCCCACCCCCTGCACGCTTTGCAGCAGGCGGAACCAGTCCCGCTCGGCATCGGAGCGGAAGCCGAACAGTCGGATTGCGTCCTCGCGCACCTGTGTCTCGATGGCGAGGCTCG